>JBGTBA010000130.1:0-3664 GCA_041749595.1 Flavobacteriaceae bacterium
TTTACTGACTTTTTCCCTCGTGAAGATGATTTTGAAGGACATAAAAAATTAAAAGAACTCATTCCGAATTTGGATTGCTTCACAACCGAAATGGAAGTGTTCGGAACGCAAATCAAAACTTCGCTTGGAAACACCTTAAAAGTATTGTGTCCGCTTGTGGTAATTGATGAAGGACACAGAGCTTATGGTGAATTGGCAAGAAATACAGTTAGAAATTTCAATCCTTCATTTATTCTTGAACTTTCGGCAACACCACCACCCAACAGCAACGAGTTGGTGAAAATTACAGGTCGGGAACTGCACGAAGAAGAAATGATAAAGTTGGATATTCACCTGACCAACAAAACAAGTTTAGATTGGCAAGACACTTTATTGGCAAGTTTTGAAAAACGAAACGATTTAGAGAAAAAAGCCAAAGAATATGAAGGGAATACAGGAGAGTATATCCGTCCAATTTGCCTTATTCAGGTTGAAAGAACAGGAAAAGACCAAATAGATAGTAAGTTTATTCACGCAGAAGATGCCAAAGAATATCTAATCAAAAAATGCAATGTTCCCGAAAGTCATATTGCGATAAAGTCAAGTGAAAAAGACGATATTGAAGGAATTGATTTATTCGCCAATGATTGCGAGATACGCTATATCATAACCAAACAGGCATTGCAAGAGGGTTGGGATTGTTCTTTCGCTTATGTGCTAACCGTACTTACCAATCCATCATCTGCAACAGGAATCACACAATTAGTCGGACGAATTTTAAGACAACCATTTGCACGTAAAACCAAAATCAAAGATTTGGACGAGTGCTATGTTTACACGTTTCGCCAAAATGCCAGCACATTGGTTAGAGATATAAAATCAGGATTGGAAGATGAAGGATTGGGCGACATTGCAGGAAGAATTGTAAGCGATGATGGTGGTACGGATACAGGCGGTTTGAAAGACCGTGAAATGCAATATCGTTCGGGTTTTAAAAAGTTTGAAGGGAAAATTTACTTGCCAAAATTCGTCATTCAGGAAAAAGAAAGTTGGCGAGATATGAATTTTGAAATAGATATTTTAAGTCAAATAGATTGGGAAAGCATCAATATTGATGAAATCAAAAATCTTTCACTTCAAAACAAGCGAAACAAAGAACAGGAAATTGCCTTAGGCTTGAGTGATGAAGAAAAGGAATTGCTAAAGGAAACAGGGAGAGAAGAAAAAACAGGCACTTTAGAAATTGACGAAGTATTTCTGACAAGACAGATAACGGAAATCATTCCTAATCCTTGGCATTGTTTCCAAATCGGAGAAAAGGCTATTAAACTTCTTTTGGAAAAATACGAGCGTGAAATAGTTGCAGCCAATTTTGTTTTCATCATTGAAGAACTCAAAAAGATTTTAGAGAAAGAAAGAAACCGTTTATCAGAACAGGTTTTCAGGCAACTGGTTGCCGACAAAAAATTATGCTTCTTCCTGATTACAGATAAAGGAGGTTTTGAATTACCATCGAGAATAAAAGTTAAAAGCAACAAACAGTTGGTGCGTAATGACAATACACCAATTCAAAAATCATTGTTCGACTATGTTCCCGAAGAAAATATAAACGACCTTGAAAAATCGGTTGCCATTTACCTTGACGAACAGGAAAAACTATTGTGGTGGTATCGCAATATGAGCAGACAGGACTACCACATACAAGGTTGGAAGCGAAATAAAATCTATCCTGACTTTCTTGCAGCAGACTTGTTTATTGGAGAGGTAGGCAAACAAGAAGATAAAGACGATTATGGGACGGTATATGTTTTGGAAACTAAAGGCATTCATCTAAAAAATGAAGACACCAAATACAAACAAGACGTATTTGCACTTTGCAACGAACTTGGTGCTAAGAAAGCTTGGAAAGAACTCTTTGGCGAATTTCCAGACCACGACTTTGAATTTCAAGTAGTATTTGAAGACGAGTGGCAAAATAAGATTAATGAACTAATGGAATAAGCCAATGCATCCCAATTGTTATCGGGATAAGCACATACCACAGCCCCACAAAGCCGATATGCGAAAGCAAGAACTGCAAAATGGCATGCAAGTTTGCCACCGAAGGAATTTTTTTTAATTTTCCCTTCCCCTCTAAAAATTTTTAAAACCGTGACCGCACAGCCTCCACAAATGACAGTGAAAGCAACAACATACAAGGACTACGGCAACTCGCCAGACAAACCGCCAGACGGTAACAGCAGCTAACCGTTCCCAAGCACACGGGCATAGGTTCAAAACGTGGGTTACAGCCAAAATTAAAGGCCTTAAACGGCAAATGGGTATAGGGGAATAAAAAGTTAATTGTAATTTAGTCCTTATATTTTTTCCCCTAGAATAATCGGGGGATGTATGTGGTTTAATGAATAATATACATAAACACACCCATCAAATAAAAACCGAAGCCAAGCGCCTTGGTTTTTTGTCCTGTGGTATTTCCAAGGCGGGTTTTTTGGAGGAAGAAGCACTACGATTGGAAAAATGGCTCAAGAACAACATGCATGGCGAAATGGGGTATATGGAAAACCATTTTGACAAGCGGTTGGATCCAAGATTATTGGTAGATGGGGCAAAATCGGTAATATCCCTTTTATTGAATTATTATCCTGCCGAAACCCAGATCAAGGAAAGTTATAAATTGTCCAAGTACGCCTATGGCCAGGATTACCATCACGTCATCAAATCCAAATTAAAACAGCTTCAGGAATTTATCACGGAACATATTGGTGAGATAAACGGTCGGGCCTTTGTAGATTCCGCCCCAGTTTTGGATAAGGCGTGGGCGGCCAAAAGTGGATTGGGATGGATAGGAAAACACAGCAACTTATTAACCCAAAAAGTAGGATCATTTTATTTTATAGCGGAATTGATCGTGGATCTGGAACTGGAATATGACACACCGGTGACCGATCACTGCGGCACCTGCACCGCCTGTATGGATGCCTGCCCTACCCAGGCCATTGTAGAACCTTATTTGGTTGATGGCAGCAAGTGTATTTCTTACTTTACGATTGAATTAAAGAATGAAATCCCAACTGAATTTCGGGGCCAATTCGATGATTGGATGTTTGGATGCGATGTTTGTCAGGACGTGTGCCCGTGGAATCGTTTTTCTAAACCGCATTCCGAACCCTTGTTCAACCCTCATCCCGATCTACTTTCAATGACCAAACTAGATTGGAACGAAATTACGGAAGATATTTTTAAAAAAGTGTTTCAGAAATCGGCGGTCAAACGCACCAAGTTTTCCGGTTTAAAGCGCAATATTGAATTTTTGAAATAGCACGACCTTGTAACTATACCATTCCCCTCCTTGGGAGGGGTTAGGGGAGGTCTCACCAAAAATCAAAGCTATCTTTTTCCCAATACTCCTATGATTACCGTTTCAGTCAAAGAATGAAATCGTTTTCGTAATCGATATGCATGTTTTAATGTTAAGAATTCGTTAACCATTCAAATTTTATACTATATTGTAAGTTAAATTCTCAAAGCCAAACTATACTATTATGAAATACCCATGATTTAACGCACGCAAACACCGATGAGTTTTTTGCTTAAATTAGATAAAAAACTCATCTGATATGAAAGCGATCGATTTCGAACAACTTATTTCCGTGGGATGCGGAATAGATGTTCACAAGGATGT
>JBGTBA010000131.1:0-43587 GCA_041749595.1 Flavobacteriaceae bacterium
ATAATACCAGAAAATAGCGCATAGAGAATGATTTTAGTCGGTGTCCAAATATAGAAAGTTTAAAAGAGGGACGGCAATATTTAGAACTTCTTTAACAAACTAAGGAATTTCGGGACTTTCTACCCGTTCATCATAGGTATTTATCAACGCTACGGCCTTTTGCAGCATTAAACTGTTGGGGTAGGTGAGCAATTCCCCATGGCTGTTCCGTAAATGTATATGGAATGCCCGGATATCCTCTATCATGTATATTTCTTGGACATCCAACTCTTTGGAAAATATTTCCTTGTCCAATATTTTTATCCGGTCACCTATCTTGAACGGAAATGAAAAAAATAGTATAACCCCTGCCGTAACGTTGCTGAGGATAGACCATTGGGCAAATAGGGCAACCCCGATCACAGCGAAAACGGAGGAGAAAATAAGTCCCAAATCTTTAATATTGACACCCCAAATAAGGATTATCGCCACGATACCGATACTCGTAAGGCCAAAAGAAACATACTTTATAATGAGTCGTGTACGGACTTTATTGATATCGCTTGTCCTACCTACCTTACGAACCGTTTTGGCGATTATGAATTTAAGGATAAGCAATACCACAATGGTGATAAGGGTGCTCGCAAATTCCTTTTGGTGATTGATAATAAATTCTTCCATATGGCTACAACCCTAAACTATCGCGCAAGACTACGTCACTGTTTGCGTTTTTTTGCCAATAGGGGCTTTTAATTGTCTTCATTTTTGTGGCAGTTGTAGTCATCGATTTGGCATTAGGCCCAAAACCACTAATAAAGGTTTCCGACCAGCTTTCTATGCCATAAGGAAATTGGGATTGGAAGCTGATTGTTAGTGTTCGCTCCAATTCCGGGTAGGTTATTTCGTAAATGCTAAGCGCACCTTGTTCTTCTATTTTTGAAGTGGCATCATACGCTTTGAGCTCCTTGTGCCGCAAGCGTAAAAACTCTAAAGAAGGGATGATTTTTAGTGCCCCAGTGGGTAAATTTTTAGGATCGATGCGGATCTTGTTCCACAGTTCGTTTTCCAATATCGCCTTATCCAAGGAAAAGTGTTGATCGCCCTCACTTTCAAAATACGAGTAGGAATTAATTTCGAATTTTTCCTTATTGTTCAGCTGCGCAAAGACGTGGCCGCACCACTCCTGCACGGTATTCGTAACCTTAAGGGCATGCCCGTTGTCCTGTACGGGATAAAAGTTACTGGTCATTATGGAGTAAGGGTAAATTCCGGTAAGGAAATTTTTTGTGAAATTTAGTTTTAACACGGGAATATTGTCCGCATGGTGTGCATCTGCCTTTACCTGTTTTTCGGCCAAAAAAGGTTCTGTTACATACACTAAAACCGAAGTTCCATTTCTAATTTCCCCGTAACGCGCTTGTTTTAGTTCGTAGGATGTGATTTCGGCCTCCCCGCCGTACCAGTATTCTTTAAATGCTTGGGTAAGTTCTTTTTTGAGTTGTTTTTTTTTCGCGTTTATTACGGTAGAATCCGAAGAGGTCGCCTGGGTATCTTTTGATTTTTCTGCACAGGAAGTAAATAACAGACTGCCAGTGATTAGAACAGTCGCGATTTTTGTTAACCGATTCAATAATTTCATATCTAATATTTTTGCAAAATTATCCAAAAAGCATCAGCCTACCATGGCCATTAACGTTTTATATACTAAATGGGTGGGGAGTCCTACCACATTGGCATAAGAACCTTCAATTTTTTCAATCCCAATAAGGCCTATCCACTCCTGAATTCCGTAGCCTCCAGCCTTGTCGAACGGTTTATGGTTTTTAATGTAAAACCAAATTTCATCATCCGTAAGCTTCTTAAATAGGACCTTTGTGGTTTCGTTTACCAAAATTTGTTTTTTCGTGGTGGTAAAACAAACGGATGTAATAACCTCGTGCCAATCATCAGCCAAGGATTTTAGCATTTCAAATGCATTTTGCGGATCTACTGGTTTTCCCAGTGCCTTATCCTTATGCCATACCACTGTGTCCGATGTTATTAGTATTTCCTTGTCTTTTATGGTGTTCAGTATTGATTTTGCTTTTAATCGGGCCAAAAAATCGGATATTTCATGCCTTTGTAATTCTTTGGGGTATATCTCTTCTACCGCTTTTGTTCGGATCTCAAAATCAAGTTCTAATTCCCTTAAAAACTGTTGTCTTCGTGGCGATCCGGATCCCAAGACAATTTTATAGTTCTTTAATTGTTTCTTCCGCATTTGCACTATGCGTTTTTTGCATCGAAGTTGACATCCCAATCGCCCCTTACTTTAAGTACTTGTTCAATAACATCCCTTACACAACCTTTACCTCCATTTTTGTGGGATATGTATTTGGAAATGGCTTTTACCTCCGGCACGGCATTCTGCGGGCATGTGGGCAAGGCTACCAGGCGCATTGGCGGAATGTCCGGAATATCATCACCCATATAAAGCACTTCTTGGGGATTAATGCGGTAAATATCCAAGTATTCTTTTAAAGGTTCTTCTTTATGGTGCGCACCCAAATAAATATTGGTTACCCCAAGGCCGCGTAGTCGCTCTTTTACGCCCTCGTTGGTGCCTCCAGAAATAATGCATACCTGATATCCTTTCTGTATGGCCGTTTTTAGGGCATACCCATCTTTAACACTCATTTGTCTCAGCATTTCACCGCTTGTTGTGATTAAAATGGATCCATCGGTAAAAACACCGTCAACATCAAAAACAAAGGTGGTAATGTCTTTTAAATATTCTTTATAACTTCTTTCCATAGGTGGTTTGAATAGATGTGCTAAGCAGTTTGTATATAGCTTTGTGATTTTCCTGTTTTAGTTGATTTTCATGACGAGCCAAAGTGGAGGTATCATTCCGTTTTGCCGGTCCGGTTTGTGCCTCCAAGGGAGATAGGGTTTCTATTTTTTGTGCGGTTTCCTTGATTAAAGGTAGTAACAGATCAAATAAAAGGTGGTTTTCGGCACATAATCCATGACCAATATGGTAGAGGTGATTGGTGAAGTTGTTCACGAAAACGGCCGCCAAATGCAAGGCTTGCCGTTGCTGGGTTGAAATGGTGCATACGGTATCTGAAATGGATAGGGCCATGCGTTTTAACAAGGCAAGGTCCTCCTCTTGCTCGGTTTCCAGGCAAATGGGGATTGTTTTAAAATCGACCGGCCTTCCCTTGGTAAACGTTTGCAGCGGATAAAAAACAGCTCTACGGGGGTTTGTGGAAAGGGTATCCAATGAGGCACTGCCCGAAGTGTGCGCCACAATAGCATTGCGATTGGTAAGGTCTTTGGACACCTCCGCTATGGCACCATCCGAAACGGCCAAAACATACACATCGGCTTGTATTAATTGACTCCGGTTATCGGTTATGGGCACCTCTTTGGCAAGGTGCGCTATTTTTTCTTTGGATCTGTTATACACCTGTACAACAGTACTTTCCGTGCTTTTTTGAAGGGCTTTGAACAAATGAAGGGCCAAATTACCCCCGCCAAGTATAACGACAGTGATCATTGTGCTAAAGTAAGTATATATTTTGGCTTCCTAAATTTTCATAAGGGGATGGTTAATTATTTTTGATTTATAGGACAGTACGCTTAACACAAAAACGGTTGTATAAGCCTTTTGAAACATGAAAATGAACACAACTACCAACTGTTTTTTCCATGAACGCCATGCAAATGTTAATAAACAAATTATTCCTTTCAAATATCCTATTTTTGTAACTGAAAAAATATAATTCTCCCTAATGTTAGCGCAAATAAAAAAGATTCTATTTTCTACCAGATTAACGGCCATTCTTTTTATAACCTTCGCCACGGCCATGGCTTTTGGAACTTTTATTGAGAGTTGGTACAGTACCGATACCGCACGGATCTGGATTTATAACACCACGTGGTTTGAGGCCATCATGGCCTTTTTTGTTATCAATTTCACGGGAAATATATTTAGATATAAACTATTGCGAAAGGAGAAATGGCCCGTACTGACCTTGCACCTATCCTGGGTATTGATCATCCTGGGGGCTTTCATTACCCGCTATATCAGTTTTGAAGGGATGATGCCCATAAGGGAGGGAAATACCGAAAGTGTTTTTTATTCCGAAAAGACTTTTTTAACCGCTTACGTGGATGGTGAAATTAACGGGGAACCTAAACGAAAAATATTAGAGGCTCCCATTATCGTAACACCCGAAGGATTAAAGTCTAGTTTACCATGGAAAGACGATTATAATGGTCAAAATTTCAATATCAAATTTGTCCATTTTATAAAGGGTGCTAAAGAAGGATTACTTCCGGACGGGAATGGCAAAACCTATCTAAAAATTGTAGAGGCCGGTGATGGCAATCGGCACGATCATTACCTCGAAAATGGAGAAATTGCAAGCATTCACAACGTACTTTTTGCGTTCAATAAGGCTACGGAAGGTGCCATAAATATATATGCCACAGATAGTTCATATGCCATACAAACGCCATTTAATGGCAGTTTCTTGCGCATGGCAGACCAGTTTCAGGGCACGGTTTCCAAGGATTCCGTACAACCCTTACAACTGCGATCTCTTTACAGTATTGCCGGGATGCAGTTCGTAGTGCCTGAACCTGCGGTAAAAGGCTCGTATGGCATCGTTCCCGTGCCAAAGAACGAAATTACCCCTGCAACTCAGGATGCTTTGGTACTGGAAATTTCTTCCAACGGGGAAACGGTGCAAAAGAAACTATTGGGGTCAAAGGGATCAAGTAATTTTTCGGATAAATTTAAGGTCGGGGGATTGGATTTTTCCCTTAGCTATGGTTCCAAGGTGTATAAACTCCCTTTTGGAATTAGGCTAAATGATTTTATTGCGGAGAAATATCCCGGGACCGAAAAGGGTTATGCTTCCTTTATGAGCCGGGTAACCATTGAAGACGAACGGCCTTTTGATTACGATATTTACATGAACCATGTACTGGATCATAAAGGGTACCGCTTTTTCCAAGCCACTTTTGATCCGGACGAAAAAGGTACCGGACTATCGGTGAACCATGATTTCTGGGGCACATGGGTTACCTATATCGGCTATTTTTTATTATATATTGGCCTTATGGGAATTATGTTTTTCGGAAAGACACGTTTTAAAGATTTGGGTGCATCATTAGAGAAACTGAAGTCCAAAAAAGCTGCTTTACTATGGATGGTTTTCCTAGGCTCTTTAGGTAGCGGTATAGCGCAGGAAAATCACGGACATAATGCGGGACCCTCACAACAGGAAATAGATTCCGTATTACGGACAATAATGGTGACCAAGGCACATGCGGCCGAGTTTGGTAAATTGATAGTACAGGACGAAGGGGGCCGCATGAAGCCAATGAACACTTTTGCCTCCGAATTGCTCCGAAAATTGAGTTTAGTGGACACTTATGGAGAATTCAATGCCGACCAGATTTTCCTTTCCATGATGCAAAACCCGGTGCTTTGGTACAACACGGAATTTATTTTGCTCGATAAAAAAGGGCAAAATGACAGTATCCGAAAATTTTTGGGTATCCCTTTACACCAAAAATATGTAAAGGCCACGGATTTTTTCGATGCTAAAGGACAGTACAAACTGGCACCCTACATCCAGAAGGCATATGCCACAAATACGCCCAATAAGTTTGAACAGGATTTTAAGGATGCCGATCTGCGATTGGCATTGCTGGACAGGGCATTGAGCGGGGATATTGTGAAGATTTTTCCGCTGCTGAACGATGAGAACAACAAATGGATATCGGCACTGGAGTATCGGTCCGGCAAATATGTCATTCAGGATTCGCTCTACAGCAATTTTGTAAAGAACGCCATACCTTATTATTTAATGACGCTTCAAAAGGCCAAAGAAACCGGGGACTATTCCGAAGCCTCTAAATTGTTGGCCGCATTTAAACAAAATCAGGCAAATCACGGAAAAGAGGTTATGCCTACCGACAGCAAAATAAACGCTGAGGTTTTGTACAATAAGATCAATATCTTCAATAAGTTGTACAAGTACTATGCGCTTATCGGGATACTGATGTTTTTCTTTTTGGTATTCCAGATTTTTAAAGACCGAAAAGCGCTGCGCTACGGCATCGTCGGGTTTAAAGTCACCATTGCCCTATTTTTTATCTTGCATACGGCGGGACTTATTGCACGATGGTACATTTCCGGACATGCGCCTTGGAGCGATGCGTACGAAAGTATTCTCTATGTCTCTTGGGCAACCATGGGTATGGGACTGCTGTTCAGTCGTAAAAGTGATATGACCATAGCGGCCACAGCCTTTGTAACGTCCATGCTGTTGTGGATTGCCCATCAGAGTTGGGTAGATCCTTCTATCGCTAATCTGGTACCGGTATTGGATAGCTATTGGTTGATGATTCATGTCGCCGTAATCGTGGGGAGCTACGGCCCTTTGACGGTTGGGATGATTTTGGGCGTGGTATCCCTGATCCTCATCATGCTTACCAATAAAAAGAACAAGGCAAGAATGGATATCAATTTAAAGGAATTGACCACTATTAATGAACTTTCGTTAACCGTAGGTTTGGTAATGCTTACCATAGGTAATTTTTTAGGGGGGCAATGGGCCAACGAGAGTTGGGGACGTTATTGGGGATGGGATCCTAAGGAAACCTGGGCGCTGATCTCCATTATGGTCTATGCCTTCGTTATCCACGCCCGTTTGGTACCGGGATTGCGCGGCAGGTGGACCTTCAGCTTTATGAGCGTCGTTGCCTTTGCCAGTATTATGATGACTTATTTTGGGGTAAATTTTTATCTCGCCGGTTTGCACAGTTATGCCAGCGGTGCCCAGGTGATCACCCCTAGTTTTATTTGGTACACTGTTTTTGGGGTGCTGGTGTTGGGAGGAATTAGCTATTGGAGGTACAAGGTGAATTATTCCAAATAGGAATGTATCTTTGGGAAGAACGTTTTTATCTATTTAGATAATGCGGATTGTTTTTTTATTTTGTCGAATCTATTTAAAAAGTAAAAATTCAAAGAAATTGAAAAGAAAACATCCCATGCCTTGGCTGTTTATTTTTATGTTCTTTTGCCTATCCCAACTTGCTGCACAGCAAAAGTTGAACGTTGCCGCGGCATCGGATTTAAAATTTGCGCTGGATTCGGTCATTTCGATGTATCATCAACTTCATTCCAATTCCAAAGTACAGGTTACCTACGGTTCTTCGGGCAAGTTTTTTGAGCAAATCCAGAATGGGGCTCCGTTCGATATTTATTTTTCTGCGGACAAATACTATCCCGAAACACTCAAGGTGCGGGGGTTTACAACTTCTGATGTAAAAATATACGGCATTGGGAGAATTGTGGTCTGGAGCAAAAAAACAGATCCCAATGACGATAAAATTAATAGCCTTTTGAATCTTAAAATACGGAAAATCGCCATTGCCAATCCAGACCATGCACCATATGGCAAAAGAGCGGAGGAAAGTATGCAGTACTATGAAGTCTGGGATAAAATAAAGGACAAATTGGTGTTTGGCGAAAATATTTCCCAAACTGCCCAATTTGTACAATTAGGTGCCGCCGATATAGGCATCGTGGCCCTATCCCTGGCCTTATCCCCAACGATGCAGAACAGTGGGGGAGCGTATTACATAATCCCGGACGAGAGCCATAAGCCATTGGAGCAAGGATATGTACAATTAAAGAACGCAAAAAATAAGCCTATTGCACTGGATTTTTATAATTTCATTTCTTCTCCAAGGGCAATTGCTATTTTAGCGCACTTTGGATTTTCACAAAAGGAACAATGAATATTTTAGTAGGATCGATTACCGAGATACAAACCAGCGATGCCCTTTCATTGTTGAAAATTGCGGTTGGTGGGGTAATTTTTACATCTATTGTTATTGATACCCCGAAAACAGTAAGTTACCTGAATATCGGTAGCCTCGTGAGACTTTATTTTAAGGAAACCGAGGTGATCCTTTCCAAGGGGTCCGATTTAAAAATAAGTTTGCAGAATAGAATTCCGTGTGAGATTGCGACCATAACCAAAGGCTTGCTTTTAAGTGAAATCGCCATGAGGTTCGGAAACCAGCATATAACGTCCATTATCACCACCAATGCCTGTGTGCAATTGGACTTACAAGAAAATGATAGGGTAGTGGCGTTGGTAAAGACAAATGAAATAAGTGTAGCCGCCAATGCTTGATTTGAGTCCTTTTTGGCTTACCGCAAAATTGGCGGTAATAACCACGGTGATATTATTGCTGATCGGGATCCCCTTATCCTATTGGTTGGCTTATGGAAAATCCAAAATAAAATCGGCCGTGGAGGCCATAGTGAGTCTTCCACTAGTATTACCGCCTTCGGTATTGGGTTTCTATCTACTAGTTGCATTTAGTCCTGAAAATAGTTTTGGACGATTTCTAGATAGCTATTTTGATGTGCGCTTGGTATTTACATTTGGGGGCCTGGTCGTTGCCTCATTGCTCTACAGTTTGCCTTTTATGGTACACCCCATCCGGTCGGGTCTTAAAAATTTGCCCATTACGCTAAAGGAAGCCGCTTTTACGTTGGGGAAAACCAAATATACCACATTGATAAAAATTTTGCTGCCCAATATTAAACCATCGATATTAACGGGCGTTGTGTTGACATTTGCACACACGGTGGGCGAATTTGGCGTGGTTTTAATGATAGGCGGGAGCATTCCCGAAGAAACCAGGGTAGTGGCCATAGCCATTTATGATGAGGTGCAGGCCATGAACTATGATGCGGCCAATGTGTATGCGGGAATCCTTTTTGGATTTACGTTTTTGGCACTCCTGGGGGTGTATCTTATCAACCATTCATTTCGTAAGACAAATCCTTTGAATGATTAAATTTTCGGCACATAAAATGTTGCTAACCGCGGAAGGTAAACTACCGCTGGAAATCTCTTTTCAAATGGAAAAGGGACAATTTTTGGCGTTATATGGCAAGTCGGGTGCAGGAAAGACCACCATATTGCGCATTTTGGCGGGACTCACAAAAGCCGAAACTGCGGATATTGAAGTTGATGGTGAGGTTTGGGAAAATTCAGCAAAAAAAATTTTTAGGCTCCCGCAAAAAAGAGCTGTCGGATTTGTTTTTCAGGATTTTGCCCTATTCCCAAACCTAACCGTAAGGGAAAATCTAGACTTTGCCCTGCCAAAAGGGGGGGACAAACGTGTAGTTGACGAACTATTGACCATGATGGAGTTGGAGACGCTTCGCAACAGTAGGCCACAACATTTATCCGGAGGTCAAAAGCAGCGGGTCGCCCTGGCAAGGGCCATTGTTCGGAAACCTAAACTTTTGTTATTGGACGAACCTCTGTCTGCGTTGGATGATGAAATGCGGTTGAAATTGCAGGACTATATTCTTAAAATCCACCATACGTATCAATTGACCACCCTATTGGTAAGCCACCATTTGCCAGAGATTTTTAAACTTTCGGATCAGGTTTTGGTTTTGGACAAAGGGCAGCCAATAAAAAAAGGTACGCCCGAGAGTGTTTTTTCGGAAGACAGGATAAGCAGTAAATTTAAACTCACGGGCGAGATTGTAGCGATACAAAAAAGCGATGTGGTCTACACCATTAGTGTTCTTGCCGCAAACACCATTATAAAGGTTATTGCCACACGGGAAGAAGCCCTAGGTATTCAAATAGGTCAGAAAGTATGGGTTGCATCGAAAGCCTTTAACCCAATGATTTTGAAAATGGAATAGCAATGTTGTGCCCTCCTTATGAGGGCAAAAAGGAATAGAAAAAGAAATTCAGTTATACACTATTTTTGTAACTTTGATGCTTATCGGTCAGCGATGGTTTTTTAGCGGTCCAATCCATCAAAATTTTTAATAATGAATCACACAAAAAAAGGCATCAATACCATCTGCACACATGTGGGCGAGTTAGAAGACAAAGAGTTTAAAGGAGCCATTTCCCCACTTTATATGAGTACCGCCTATGCGTATGAAGATGTGGATGTTAAAAGGTACCCTAGGTACTTTAATACGCCAAATCAAAATGCCTTATCCCAAAAAATAGCGGCCTTGGAGCATGCAGAATCCGCTCTCATATTTGGTAGTGGTATGGCGGCTATCAGTACAGCACTCATGGCTTTTTTGCATGCCGGTGACCATATCGTACTGCAACAGACCTTGTATGGGGGCACTTATAATTTAGTTACGGAAGAGTTTAAAAAGTTCGGGATTTCCTACGATTTCACGACGGGCTGGGAGGCTTCCGATTTTGAAACCAAAATACGGAAAAACACCAAAGTTATTTATATGGAAACACCCTCTAATCCTTTGTTGACGATTACTGATCTTCGGGCTGTGGCGGCATTGGCCAAAAAGCATGGCATTGTCACCATGATCGACAATACCTTTGCAAGCCCGGTGAATCAAAATCCCATCGATTTTGGGATAGATATCGTAATACATAGCGCAACCAAATACATGGGTGGGCATTCCGATATTTTGGCAGGCGCGGTGGCATCTTCCAAAAAAAACATGGAAAAGATAGTGGGGTTGGCCAAAAATTTCGGCGGCAGCCTTAGCGACTATACCGTATGGTTATTGGAGCGGAGCATTAAAACCATGGGGATCCGCGTTAAGGCCCAAAACGAAAATGCCCTGAAAATGTCCGAGTTTTTATATTCACATGAGGATGTAGAAGCCGTATATTACCCCGGATTGACTTCGCATCCGGATCATAAGTTGGCAAAAAAACAAATGAAAGGTTTTGGGGGAATGTTGTCTTTTGAGCTTAAAGAAAATATGGATGCTTCTAAGTTTTTAAAGGCGTTACAGCTTATAAAACCCGCGATGAGTTTGGCGGGTGTGGAAAGTACGGTAGTTTCCCCTGCGCTTACCTCACATTCCCTGTTAAGTGCCGAAGAAAGAAAACGACAGGGGATAAGCGATGGCCTTATTCGCTTTTCCCTAGGCATAGAGGAAGTGGAAGACCTTATTGAGGACATAGTACAGGCACTGGAAAAGGTAAAGGGCAAAAAGACGGTTGCCATACATTAAAATTCAACAAAGCAGTATGAAATTGGATATTTTGGTATTCGGAGCGCACCCCGATGATTCCGAGTTGGGTGCCGGAGCTACTATTGCAAAGGAAGTGGCCAACGGAAAGAAGGTAGGGATTATAGATCTTACCCGGGGAGAGCTCGGCACCAGGGGCTCGGCAGAGTTAAGGGATAAAGAAGCAGCTACGGCGGCAAAAATCCTGGGCATAGCCGTCCGGGAAAATCTAGAATTCGCCGATGGATTTTTTAGAAACGATAAGGAACACCAATTACGCGTTATACAAATGATACGAAAGTACCGTCCCGATATTGTGCTTTGCAACGCCGTAGATGATAGGCACATCGATCATGCCAAGGGGAGTAAATTGGTTGGCGATTCTTGTTTTTTAAGTGGACTTCTTAAAATAGACACAAAATTGGACGGTGATGATATATGGCAAGCACCCTGGCGTCCCAAAAACGTTTATCATTACATTCAATGGAAGGATTTAAAACCGGATTTCGTGGTAGATGTCTCGGGATTTATTGATAAGAAAACCGACGCCATAAGGGCATATAGCTCACAGTTTTATGATCCGAAAAGCGACGCACCCGAGACCCCTATAAGCAGTAAAAATTTTATAGACAGTATTAATTATAGGGCTCGCGACCTAGGCCGGTTGGTTAATGTGGAATATGCGGAAGGATTTACCGCGGAAAGGTATGTGGCCGTAAAAAATCTGGATGACCTTATTTAACCTGCTTTTTTATACTTTTCTTCGGCTTTTGGCACAGTGAAATAAAAACAACTTCCCTTATGGGGAACACTCTCTACCCAAATGGAACCTGCATTTTTTTCTACCATTTCCTTACATAAGGACAACCCTAGGCCGGTACCTTTCTCATTGTTGGTACCATATGTGGTGATGTTATTGTTTTTGGAAAAAACCCGGTCTTGGGTCGGCTTGTCCATACCTACTCCGGTATCCCGTACGGATACTTCCAAATGATCGTTTTTTTCTTCTGCCCCTATGGTGATCGTTCCATTATGGGGCGTAAATTTCAATGCATTGCTCATTAGGTTCCGAATTACGATATCTATTTGATTCATATCGGACCAGGCCAAAGTATTTTCGGGAATGTTATTGATAACTTTGATCGATTTTACCTTTGCGATTTCCGAGAGTAGGTTGATATTTTCACAAACCAAGCTTTCCAAAGCCACTAAAGAAGGTTTTGTAACGGCTCCGTTCATTTGGGATTGCCCCCAAGAAAGCAAGTTGTTGAGGGTAAATGAGATATGGTCCACATCATTCCCCAATTTTGGAACAAAATCCAGAAACTCATCCCTACTGATCTCGCCACTATTGAAAAGTTTCAAAAGCCCCTGCAGTGCCCCAATGGGGCCCCTTAGGTCATGCCCGATAATTGAAAATAACTTATCCTTTGTTTCGTTTATTTCCTTTAACTCTTTCTCCCTTTTTTCCAGATCTAATTTTTTTAGGGTCAATTCTTTATTTAATGTTTTTTGAATTTTCTCATTTCTATGCACCATAAGGGTAACGGCGATAAAAATCAATAAAATGGCCAAAGCCGCATTGACATAATTTTGCTGTTTGGCCAGTGCCTTTTCATTTTCAAGTATCAATTTAGCCTGTTGGTTTTCGTAATCTATCTTTGTTTTCAGCATTGCTAAACCTTTGCGGTTTTCACTTCTGGCAAGGGTATCGGATATTTTTTGGAAAAGTTCATGGTAGTATAGTGAAGTGGAATAGTCCGCTTTGTTTTTATTGATTTTATAAAGTGTTTTGGCACACTTTTGAATTCCTTCCAAAAACACGATCTTGGTAGATATCTCAAATGCTTCGAGTGCGTAGCGTTCTGATATGCTATCCTTTTTAAGCCCTAAATAGGCTTCTCCCATTCCGTTCAAGAGATCTATTTTGCCCCTCTCATCCTCCATTTTTATATGCAACATTTCACTTTGGTTGTACCAATGCAGTGCCCATTCGTATTTTTTTTGGTTAACATATATCCTTCCTTTTACCTCGTAGGCAAAGGCCAACCAATCCATTACCTTATAGGTTTCAAAAATGGTTATACTAGCGTTTACATTGAACATGGCATATTCGTGGTTGCCCATGTCCGCATAGATCATCGCCAAATTGGCCATGGTCTTGGCAGAATTAAGATTGTCCCCAATCTTGTCGTTGTATTTTTTAACTTTTTTAAAGAATACCAAGGCTTGGGTATAGTCTTTTTGCGAGGCGTACAGGTTGGCAATGTTTTCGTTCATTATGGAGAGCATCAAGATATTGTTCTCTTCTTCTGCCATTTCAATGCCTTCCAGATAACCATTAAGTCCCATGGCATAATCTCCCTTGTACACATATTCGGCGGACAAATTGTTCCGTATCCGCAATCGGAGATTTGGATCGTGGAGTCCTTTGGCCAGTTTAAGGGCGTCTTTGTAGTAATTGATGGCCTTTTGACTATCGCCCTTATCCGAATAATAATCGCCAATACGCAGAAGTGCGGTGCCCTCCCCATTTTTATACCCTGCGGACTTACTGTTTTTCAGGGCTTGGTTGGAGAGCAACAAAAGGCTGTCCGAATTAAAATAGCGCAATTCCGCACCCAATCTATTCAATAAATCTATATACAAGGTATCCTTTGGGCTAAAGTTTTTATGGTCTTTTAAACTTGCTATGCTTACCTTGATACTGTCGTGTGGGGTTAGTTGGGCGTTACAAAGATGTACGGACCCTATAAAAAACATAAAAAAGTATGCTCGTTTTTTTGTGGGCTTAAGGAATATCAAAAAGCAGGCAAGGATCTGGGGCATCAAAACAAAGTTATCAAGCATTAAAAATAGTTTTTGAATAAGATAGGATATAATAAATGTTGTGAAATGCCATTTTTTGTGTGTTTTATCCTACTAATCAAGCATTTTATCGGTTTTGCACACGGTTTTGCATAAATTAAAGTTGCATTTTTTTCACGGGCACAGTAATCGTTACGGATATTCTAAAAATAAAATCCCTCCTCTTTTATTTTGAAAGATCGGATAAAAAAAATTATCTTTGCCACCGCCAATATATGGTGGTTGTAGCTCAGTTGGTTAGAGCGCTAGATTGTGGTTCTAGAGGTCGCCGGTTCGAGACCGGTCTTCCACCCAGGCATGAAGTCCTCAAGGTATTGGGGACTTTTTTTATTCCCTACTTTGAACATGGAAAGTAGGTCGAGAAGCCTGTCCTGAGCGAAGTCGAAGGGAGACCGGTCTTCCACCCAAAACGTAAAGTCCCTGATAGGTCGGGGACTTTTTTTGTTCCCCAAAAGCTGATAGGATGACAAGTTAGTGCCCCGAAATACGGGACCTCTTAGCCAAGTCCAAAGTCAGCATCACAGAAGATGATTTCATGTAAAATTTAAGTACTTCCGTCTTGTTCCCGCACTTCTATACCTTTAAACCCAAATCCCTAAAATAGGATAAGTTTATTGCCTAGGAGCCTTATCTACCACCAAACGCTGTTCCCGATTTGCGATTTCCCAAGCGGTTTCAAAAATGAGCCGGGCCCTGTTCTGAAGCAGGTCGTAATTTATTTTGTCCGGAGTATCACTGGGCCTGTGGTAATCATCGTGGGTACCATTGAAGTAAAAGATGACGGGAATGTTGTTTTTGGCAAAGTTATAATGATCACTTCTGTAGTAAAAGCGGTTGGGGTCGTTTTCGTCATTATAGGTATAATCCAACTCCAGATTCGCATATTTTTTGTTTACCCCTTCCGAAAGTTCGTGGAGTTCTGAACTCAATTTATCCGAACCGATCAAATAAATATAGTTCCTACCTCCTTGGCGTTTAGGGTCAATCCGCCCTATCATGTCAATGTTTAGGTCGGCCACCGTTTGCTCTAAAGGAAAAATAGGTGATACATCTGTATAATATTGAGATCCCAGTAGTCCTTTTTCTTCTCCGGTAACATGTAAAAAAACCACAGATCTTTTTGGACCGTGACCGGCGTCTTTTGCCTTTTTAAACGCTTCGGCAATTTCCAACAATGCCACGGTTCCTGAACCATCATCATCCGCGCCATTATTTATTTGCCCATCCTTACTGATGCCAATGTGATCTAAATGGGATGAGATTATAAGATATTCATCTGGCTTTTGAGAACCTTTGATGATTGCCACCACATTTTCCGATTGGACTTCTTCATTGGCACTTTCAAGATTTAATGAAAGGGAAATCTCAACTTCCTTCGGGGAATTGTCTTTTTCTATGGTGGGCATTATCTTTGTTGCGATGGTGCTATCTACAAAAAAATAAACAAAGCCGGCATTTTCATCGTCCTTAAGGCCCATTCTGTCCTGATCATTGTTCATCATCATTTCAAACCGATTTTTAAATCGACCAAAATTGTCGGCATCGTAGTAAATCATGCCTTTCGCTCCCTTATTGGCAAGTAGTTCCATACGCTTTCCTATGGATTCCGAGGGATTGCTCCATATCGATTTTTCAGTGGTCCCAGAGACCGTATAGGTGCCATTTTTGTTTACCGGTTCACCTGATTTTACCAAAACCAGTTTTCCCTGAACGTCCAGACCGGTATAATCCGAATAATCGGTATCTTCAACGCCATAGCCCACATAGACAATGGAAACGTATGTACCGTTTGCCGGGGAAAAACCAATAAAATCATCGCCTATGGGATAATCCTGCCCATTTATCGACATAGACCCTGTGGGCAGTTTGGTTATTTCCAAAGGTACGTTCTGAAAGTAGTCTCCGTTCTTATTCGCAGCGGGGACCCCTAATTTTTCATAGATGCCCTTTAAGAACGCTATTGCTTTTTTCTGCCCCGGTTTTCCTGTTTCCCTTCCTTCAAATTCATCAGAGGAATAGGTGTATAAATACTCTTTAAGTTCCCCTTCTGTAATGCTCCCAGCATAGGTAGTTGACGAAATTTCGGGGGCAGCGTTTTTTACAGGTTCTTCAATTGTTTTTTGGGAAGAGTTGCATCCAATGGCCAACCCTACCAGAAGTACTATTTTCTTCATTAGGTTATCTTAGAGTTCAAAATTTTTCAAAAATAGTGAAAACAAAACGATTGTGAAGTAGGGAATTAGAAATACGGCTGTAACCCAGATTTTGCGCTATTGCAGGTTTTGGACTTAATTTAAAGTTTGTTTTGTATCTTTGAGGTCGCTGTAATACTAAAAGTATAGGACTTCTTTAGTCCGCAACAATTATAAAGCCTGAGGACCTTGTAGCCAAGGCGCGAGCGAAACCCTAAACGAATAAAAAGCTATCTTTGTAATCTATGGCAGGAAATAATTTACTCGATACAAGTACAGTAAGTCTCAGCGACATAATAGGCAATGGCAAAGTCTATAAGGTGCCGTCATATCAAAGAGATTATTCATGGAAGCAAGACCATTGGGAAGATTTATGGGCAGATATTCTGACCGTACTGAATGGGGATAGTATCCACTACATGGGCTCAATAGTTTTACAAAACAAAGGGGATAAAAAATATAGTGTTATTGATGGGCAACAAAGGCTCTCAACTTTGACATTAATTGTATTAGCCACAATCAAAACAATTCAAACATTAATCGACAAAAATATTGATAAGGATAACAATATTGAAAGGGTATCCTTGCTTACCAAAAAATTTCTTGGAGACAAAGACCCAGGGTCATTGACTTATTCTGCGAAACTTGAATTGAATGAAAATAATAATAGTTTTTTTCAAACTCATTTAATGGTTTTCAGGCAACCCCTAAATGAAAAAACCTTAGGGGATTCTGACAAGCTGCTCTGGCAGGCTTATAATTTTTTTCTAGCTAAAATAACCGCACATTTCCATAACAACGAAAATGGAGAAGACTTGGCAAATTTTCTAAACAAGCAAGTTGCCGAAAGGATGATGTTCATCCAAATTGTAGTAGAAGATGAACTAAGTGCATATACAGTTTTTGAAACATTGAACTCAAGAGGTGTTAGTTTAACTGTTACAGATTTATTGAAAAACTACTTATTTTCATTATCTACAAAAGTAGATTTAGACCATGTTAAAGAAAAATGGCGCAAAATTGTTGATACTGTCGGTTTAGACAACTTTCCTGCATTCCTTCGCCATTACTGGATTTCAAAAAATAAACTTATCAGGCAAGAGTATTTATTCCGGGCTATGAAGGATGTTGTAAAAACTTCCCCAAAAGTTATAGAACTTTTAGATGAATTAGAGCGCAATGCGCAACTATACAATGCACTGTCAAATTCATCAGACCCCTTTTGGATTGGACAAAGAGACCAAAAGAAAAGGATTAAAGAAATAGAATTATTTAAAGAGAAACAAGCTTTACCGATTTTATTAGCCTCTTATAATAATCTTAGTGCAGAAGAATTCACAAAAGTTTTAAGAGTAGTAAGTGTAATTACGTTCCGCTATACAATTATAGGAGGATTACATACAAATGCAAAAGAGGACGTTTATAACAAGGCGGCAATAAAAATAAGCAACAAAGAATTGACAACTGCATCTTTAATTGCAAAAGAAGTAAAGGCGTTATATACTAGTGACAAAGATTTTAAAAATGATTTTTCAACTACGGCCATAAGTACAAAAAGAGGCAAAAAATTAGTGCGATATATCTTATTTGAAATTGAGAATCATTTGGCTCAAACCGATACCGATTATGAAGATAGCCCCGCAACCATTGAGCATATTTTACCCGAAAACGCCGGTGATGAATGGGTTGCTAATTTTCCTGTTTCAATTCAAGAATCTTTAGTCTACAGACTTGGAAACTATACTCTATTAGAAGATGACAAGAATAGAGAGTGCGGGACAAAAAATTTTGAAGCGAAAAAAGCTATCTATCATACCAGTCAATATGCTATGCCTAAACAAATAGTTGCTCCAGATTGGACACCTAATACTTTAGATAATAGACAGACAAGACTTGCCGATTATGCCACCACTTCGTGGAGGCTTCCATACTTTGACTAAACCTATTTCAATTACCCTGCCTGTAAGTAGTATTTGGATTGGATTTTTAAGCACCGTGGTTTAATGGGTCATGTTCTAGACTTTGTCCTTTTTTCCTATTTTGTTGCGTAACCCCAATTAAGTCCGGTTTATGCAAGAATATGGTGTTCTTTTATTGCCATGCTAAAAACTTCGACAAATTATATTTATTTTTAGGGCTTATTGTTCTAACGATTACTCAAAACAAATAAAGGTATGTTAATAGGGAATAGATTACGTATGGCCTCGCTCGTGTTTTTTTTTCTGGTGATTTCTGGATGTAAGGAAATCAACAAGGAAGCAATCCAAACAGAAAAAAAGCCGGAAATGGCCACAAGATGGTCATCTGAAAAAGCCAGGAAATGGGGATCGCAACAGCCATGGCTCCGGGGGGCCAATTTTAATCCGAGTACGGCCATCAATCAATTGGAAAACTGGCAGGCCGAAACCTTTGATGTGGAAACCATAGATCGGGAATTGGGCTGGGCACAGAATATAGGTCTTAATTGTATGCGCGTGTACCTGCACCACGCAGCCTGGGAACAGGACAAGGAAGGGTTTAAGAATAGAATGGACCGGTATTTAACCATCGCCGCCAACCATGGCATAAAGACCATTTTTGTTTTTTTTGATGACTGTTGGAACGCCACTTTCACTATCGGAAAACAACCAGACCCCAAGCCCGGTGTACACAATTCGGGTTGGGTAAGGGATCCGGGCGATGTACTGTACACCCCTTCAGCAGAAACACTTTACCCTAAATTGAAAGCGTATGTAAAGGATATTTTGGGAAGTTTTAAGGACGATGACAGGATCCTACTTTGGGACCTATATAATGAACCGGGAAACTCGGGGTATGGCGACAGGTCCCTTCCGCTATTGAAAAGTGTTTTCCGGTGGGGACGGGAGATCAATCCGTCGCAACCTTTATCCGTTGGGGTGTGGGACATCAATTTAAGGAATTTGAATAAATTTCAATTAGAGAATTCCGATGTGATAACCTATCACAACTACAACGATTCCACGGCGCACAGAGCCGCAATAGATTCGCTGAAATTATACGGGCGACCTCTTATTTGCACTGAATACATGGCCCGCAGAAACAATAGCCTTTTTAAAACCATTATGCCCATGCTTAAAGCCGAACAAATTGGAGCCATTAATTGGGGCCTTGTCGATGGAAAGTCGAACACAAAATATGCCTGGGACGAACCCATTCCTGATGGTGCGGAGCCCAAACTATGGTTTCATGAAATATTCAGAAAAGATGGAACACCATACAAGGAAGAAGAAGTGGCCCTCATAAAATCCTTAACCCAATAAACCCGGGGTTAAAAAGATATGTTAAAATCTATCCCAGCAACTCTTTAAAGAACGAAATAAATATCAAATAAACAAACCTATGTCAGTACAATGGATCGGCATAATGCCCGCAGTTACCACCAAGTTTAAAGATGACGATACGCTCGATTTAAAAATGTTCCGCACTAATATTGAAGCCCAGTTAAATGCAGGGGTACACGGCATTATTTTAGGTGGGACCCTTGGTGAGGCCAGCACACTTACCGACGAGGAAAAGAAAATCCTTATTACGGAAACCGTAGGTCTCGTGAACGGCAAGGTTCCCGTGATTATCAATATTGCGGAACAATCCACCAAAGCGGCCATAACCGCGGCCCACAATGCAGAAAAATATGGTGCGAAAGGGCTAATGATGCTACCTCCCATGCGCTACAAAGCCACTGATTTTGAAACCGTAACGTATTTTAAGGAAGTGGCAAAAAACACGGCACTGCCCATCATGATTTATAATAACCCCATTGATTATAAAATTGAAGTGACGTTGGATATGTTCGAAGAAATTTTGGCACATAAAAATATAGAGGCGGTAAAAGAGTCCACACGCGATACGTCTAACGTAACCCGAATTCGTAATAGATTTGGAGATAAACTACAAATATTATGTGGGGTTGATACCTTGGCGTTGGAGAGTTTACTTATTGGCGCAGACGGATGGGTAGCCGGATTGGTATGCGCATTTCCTGCTGAAACGGTTGCCATTTACAAACTGGCAAAGGCAGGAAAAATTAAGGAAGCCACAGCAATTTATCGTTGGTTTATGCCCTTGTTGGAACTTGATATTAGTCCGCAATTAGTTCAAAATATAAAATTAGCTGAGGTGGCCACTGGAATAGGTACTGAAAATGTGAGAGCTCCGCGATTACCCCTACAGGGAGCAGAACGCATCAGGGTCCAAAATATAATACAGGCAGCCCTTAAAAATAGACCTGAGCTTCCTGATTATAAATTGTTGGCTTAATTGTAAAGAATTTGTTTGTAAAGACTTTTAGAGTAATTCAGTTCTAAGGGTAGGATTTACTAAAGGATTTGTATTTTTGACTAGAAGGCATAGGTAAGGCCGCTTTGCTTAGGTTTGTTTCGTTATGAACACCCATGTTATGCGAGCAAACTTGTTAAACAGAAGTTGGATAAACAAAATAAACGAACAAAATGATTCAAGGAAAAAATTACATTGGAGGAGAAGTATCCGCTAAGGGCGCAAAAGTGTTTACCACTTTTAATCCGAAAACCAATGCTCAAAATAGCTGGAAATTTCATGAAGCGAACGCAGCAGAAATTGATTTGGCCGTAGAATTAGCTTCGGAAGCATTTAAGACCTACAAGGATTTTTCGGGAAAACGAAAAGCTGAATTTTTAAGAGCCATTGCAGAAGAGATAGAAGCTTTGGGTGATACTTTATTGCGAATATATAGTCAGGAATCCGGACTTCCCGAAGGTAGGGCACAGGGCGAAAGAGGACGTACACTGGGTCAATTGCGGGCATTTGCCTCCTTATTGGAGGAAGGTTCCTGGGTGGAGGCCTCCATAGACCTTGCCCAACCAGATAGGCAACCCATCCCCAAAGTGGATCTGCGAAAAATGTTGTTTCCAATTGGGCCCGTGGCGGTTTTTGGTTCCAGCAATTTTCCGCTGGCTTTTTCCACGGCAGGTGGTGATACGGCAAGTGCTTTGGCCGCGGGTTGCCCTGTGATCGTAAAAAGTCACCCCATGCATGCAGGCACTGGGGAATTGGTGGCATCCGCCGTTTCAAAGGCCGCTATACGAACAGGAATGCCAAAAGGCGTATTTTCTAATCTCAATAGCAGCGGATTGGAAGTAGGGCAGCAATTGGTAAAACATCCTAAAGTAAAGGCGGTTGGATTTACCGGAAGCATTAAAGGTGGAATGGCCTTATTCCAACTAGGCAATCAACGACCGGAACCCATACCGGTGTTTGCAGAAATGGGAAGTATCAATCCTGTTGTGGCTTTACCTTCTGCTCTGGAAGAAAAGGGTGCTTATTGGGCTGCGCAATATGCGGGTTCCATTACCATGGGAGCCGGACAATTTTGCACTAACCCCGGCTTGATAGTAGGAATAAAAAGTAAACCGCTAACTGATTTTATCCAAATGCTGGGCGATGAGATTTCCAAGATTGACCCCATTTGCATGTTGCACCCAAATATTCACGAAGCATTCGAAAAGAACAAAAATGAACTTTCCGGGCAACAAGGTGTTGCAGTAGTTGCCGAATACAGCGCTGAGGCACAACCTAATTTTGGGCAACAAAAGGTGTTAACTGTAGAGGGGGCTGTATTTTTAAATAATCCTACCTTACACAGGGAGGTATTTGGCCCCTTTTCTTTAGTGGTGCAATGCGCAAACACCAATGAGGTAACAGCGGTTTTAGAACATTTGGAAGGACAGTTAACCGGGACCATTTTGGGTAATTATGCTGATATTGAAAAGTATAAAGAAAGTGTGAACGCGCTCCAAAGTAGGGTAGGGCGTATTATTTTTAACGGCGTACCCACAGGAGTAGAAGTTTGTCCGTCCATGCAACATGGCGGTCCTTTTCCGGCTTCAACAGATTCCAGATTTACCTCGGTAGGCACTTTCTCCATAAAACGGTGGGTAAGGCCGGTAAGTTTTCAGAATTGGCCACAGGCGTTGTTGCCGGCGGCCATTAGGGACGGAAATCCTTTGGGAATTGTTAGGTTGGTGGATGGTGTGTATACAAAAAAATAGAAATGCCGTAGATGTCGAGATATGATTTTGTTTGTATAGATGCCCACACCTGTGGCAATCCTGTACGGGTTGTAAAACATGGGGGTCCTGAACTAAAGGGCGACTCTATGGCTGAAAAGAGGCAGCATTTTTTAAAGGAATACGATTGGATTCGCAAAGGGCTCATGTTTGAACCGCGTGGTCATGATATGATGAGTGGGAGTATTTTTTATCCGCCAACGGATCCAATAAATGATTTTGGCATCCTATTTATTGAAACAAGCGGCTGTTTGCCTATGTGCGGCCATGGTACCATCGGCGCTATTACCATCGGAATAGAAGAGGGGTTACTGCAACCTAGAACACCGGGAAAAGTGCGGATGGAAACTCCCGCCGGATTGGTGCAAATTGAATACCAACAGACAGGAAAAAAAGTAGACTGGGTAAGGCTGACCAATGTGAAGTCGTACTTGGCGTTTTCCGACTTGACCGTGGAAAGCCCGGATTTGGGCGCACTGGTTTTTGATGTGGCTTATGGTGGTAATTTTTATGCCATTATGGATCCTCAAACCAATTTTTCCGGTATCCAGGATTTTTCGGCGGGTAAGCTGGTGCAGTTTAGTCAGGAAATCCGAAAACGGATCAACGAAAAATACCCCGATGCATTTGTACATCCCGAAGATCCCACCATTTGCAATGTAAGCCATATTTTATGGACAGGGGTTACCATGGCACCGAATGCCACGGCGCGCAATGCGGTTTTTTACGGGGATAAGGCCATAGACAGATCTCCCTGCGGTACAGGCACTTCGGCCCGGATGGCCCAATGGCATGCCAAAGGCAAATTGAAGGTAGGGCAGGAATTTGTACATGAAAGTTATATTGGTTCCCAATTTGTGGGACGCATAGAAGAAGAAACTACATTGGCCGGTATTCCAGCAATTGTACCGAGCATTCAGGGATGGGCCAAAATTTACGGATACAATACGATCATTATCGATGATGATGATCCTTATGCGCACGGGTTTCAGGTACTATAATATGGGAAAAAGTATTGTTATTATCGGAGGCGGCATTGTGGGACTTAGCACGGCCTATTTTCTGCAAAAGGAAGGGCATCAGGTAACGGTCATCGATAAATCGGATATTTCTGCGGGCGCTTCCTTTGTAAACGCAGGCTATATCACACCCAGTCATATTATTACATTGGCATCGCCGGGAATGATCGCCAAAGGTATCAAATGGATGTTCAATAGTGCCAGTCCGTTTTATATGAAACCCAGATGGGACATGGACTTTTTTAAATGGTCGTGGTATTTTCACCGTGCTTCCACCAAGGAAAAGGTAGAAAAAGCGATTCCTGTAATCAAGGACATCAATATATTGAGCAGGGAATTGTTCGAAGACATAAAAGCTTCTGGCGATTTAGGACCCTTTCAGTTGGAGCGCAAGGGGTTGTTGATGCTCTATAAGACGGACAAGGCAGGCCAGCACGAAATGGAAGTGGCCGAAAAGGCTAAGCTTTTGGGGCTGGAAGTGGAGGAATTGGACAAAGCACAATTGGCGCAATTGGAACCCAATGTGAAAATTGATGCAAAAGGCGCTATCCATTATATTTGCGATGGACATACGACACCGACCGAATTTATGCCTAAAATGGTACACTATTTAAAAAACAGCGGTGTTGTTTTTAGGACGGATGAGGAAGTAATCGATATTAAATTCAAAAACGATATGCTTGTTGGGGTGGTCACTTCAAACGGAATATATAAGGCAGATGAGTTTGTTCTGGCTGCCGGTTCATGGAGCGGTATATTGGCCAAAAAATTACAGCTACAACTTCCGCTTCAGGCGGGGAAAGGGTATTGCATCAATGTGGAACGCTCAACAGGCATTCGGCTTCCTGCCATTTTAATGGAGGCAAAGGTGGCGGTAACTCCCATGAATGGGTTTACCCGATTTGCCGGAACGATGGAATTTTCGGGTATCAACACCATAATCCGTAAAGAAAGGGTGGAAGCAATTGTGCGCGCAGCTACAAATTTTTATCCGGACATCATAATAAACGATGAAGAGAAAATGGCGACCCAAAGCGGTCTCCGGCCGGTATCGCCGGACGGATTACCCTATATCGGTCGGTCTACCAAGTTTAATAATCTTGTTTTTGCTACCGGTCATGCCATGATGGGATGGAGTCTTGGTCCAGCCACAGGACAACTGGTTTCTGAAATAATAGACAACAAAAAGACCTCCATGGATATTACCCCTTTTTCGACGGATAGAAGGTTTTAAGATTTTTAGGTGCTAAATATGCTGCGAAGTTGCAAACTTTGCAGAGCAGGTATAATGGCACAATAAATTGTCCGCCAGACATAGTATGGTAACAAAAATATTTTGGGTAATTGGTAACCCAGGCACTTTGGTGTATCTTTATAAAACTACAATAACCGCTATATGGAAGATTGTATAGAAAATATCAATAAGTCTAACTGGGAATTTGAATATATAACTTTATAACGAACCTTCCAACTATACCAACTGATAACCTGTATAAATTCATTGCCATTTTTGGTCTAATACTTTTCTCTTTTGGGATGTACTTTGAAATGAAAGTGTTGGAAGATAGTGTTCGCCTCAAAAAGGAGGTTGGAACGGCAGACTTTAAACTATTTGTGGATTCCGTTAATTATGAACAAAAAAACCTCTCCTTATCGAAGTACAATAATCTAATGGATAGTTTAGGTTTATCTATTGGAATTATACAAAAATATGAAGAAATTGACCAAGAACGAAAGTCATTATCAAATGATTTACAGTTATCTAGAATAGAATTGGTAAGGTTGGAAAATAATCTAAAAGCTCACGATTTTACAATTTCAAAAAAAAAAACTATAGCTTATTTTATAAATATTACTGGAATTTTAATGATTGCTTTTGGTTTCTTTTGTTGGTTTCATTATCTCCAAAAATACATTGATGCAGAAGTACAATATAAAGGTCAAAAAATCTTGGAGTTATTGAAGGAGTCTAGGGAGAAAAAGAAGGAAGATGATAAGTTGGTTAGTGAAGAAGGAAATAAACCTGAAAGCTAGCATAAATCTTACTAACTCCTATGGGGCGGAAATGTTTCCGTGCCTTTTACGATCTTGAAAATATTTTCTTTGTTGACGCAAGCATCTTGCTCGTGCCCTCTTAGTACTTTATATGTTTTGAAAAATTCATCATGCCGCCAAGAACTCTAATAATAAAAATTCCATTTTGGTCTTTATAATAAAAGACTACATGTGATTTATATCTGTACCGCAATAGCATTTGGTTTTTGACTGCCACATAGTGCTTACCTAGTTCGGGATTATTTGCGAGTTCTTGTAAAATATTCTTTAGACCTTGGGCGTAAAGTAAGGATTGACGTTTTCCGAATTCTTTTAGAGTGTATTTGGCAATGGCCTTGATATCGCTTCTTGCTTTGGCACTGATGACATAATTATTGTTCGTCATTGTGCTCCTTTATGGCCTCCTCCCAAATACTATCTATGGTTGCATCCGATGGGCCACTCTCCATTCCCTCAATCAGCGTGTCGTTCAAATCTACTATTCGCTTTCTTCGTTCTTGGTCTTTTCGAATAATATCCCTGATATACTCGCTATCATTAGTATAAAAACCCTGTTCAATCAAGCTTTTTACATACGCCTCTTGTTGTTCTGTAAATGTAATGGATTTTCGAATTACCGCCATAATGAACCAATAGTATTAATACTGGTTCAATTTATAAATAAAATGTAAGGGAAGCAACTATATTTTCAATTACTTTTTACTGTTATGAATGATTTTCATCAATATCTGATTCAGGACACGGTTTGCAAATCTGCGCTATCGGTTTGTTAATGCTTTACAAAACCGATAACGCCGGGGAACATGAAATGGAAGTGGCAGAAAAGGCAAAATTTTTGGGACTCGAGGTGGAGCAACTGGAATTTTAAAGTTTCTGTTTTCATTCCATCAAGAAAAGTATGTAAATGCCCAATCTTGCGTTTGCACAGCCTGATTATTTTTTGCCGTGCATTTTAAAGACCCTATTCCCGAAAAAGGCAACCACCACAAAACAGAAAAAAGTCAAGAAAAACGAAAACCGAATTTCGGGAACGCCCAAAAATTCCACATCGCTATAGCCAGATCCGCCAAAATCCAGGATATACCCCTGTAATGGCGGCATTGCCGCACCACCTACAATGGCCATAACAAGAAATGCGGCACCAAATTTTGCATCTTCCCCTTGTCCTTCCAATGCTATTCCATAGATCGTGGGGAACATTATGGACATAAAAAAAGAGGTTGCGATAAGGGAATAAATGCCCAGGTGTCCGGGTAGGAATATAGCACCCAAAATCGTCAACATCCCTCCAAAGGAAAAAACCATGAGCAATTTGCCCGCATCAATTTTTCTGAGCAGTGCGGTACCTATGGCCCTACCTGTCAGGAATACCAAGTAACCTGCCAACCCGTACCATACTGCGGACTCGCTGCTGATCCCCAAAGTTTCTGCATATTGGTACACGTAGGTCCAGCACATGATCTGTGCCCCCACATAAAAAATCTGAGCCACGACACCTAAAACAAACTTGGGCTGCGCCCACAAACGCCTTATGGAATCCCAGAAATCGACCTTGGCCTCCTGATCTTTATTTTGAGGCATTTTGATGATGCCCATTAAAAAAATAAAAAGCACTAAAAAAACGCCCAAAATGACATAAGGGTTTCGGATGGCTTCCAAATCCGAGGTCCGTATCGTTGCTTTTATAGCATCCGAAACGGTATCATAAATTGGTGTGCCATCTGTATCCACATCATCGGACCGTAACGATCTCAAAATAAAATTCTGGGCAACCAAGAGCCCGGCAATGGAGCCTACCGGATTGAACATTTGGGCAAAGTTAAGCCGCTGAGTTGCGGTTTCTTCCGATCCCATGGATAAAATGTAAGGATTGGCCGTGGTTTCCAAAAAGGCGAGCCCGAACGTCAATATATAAAGTGCCGCCAAGAAAAATCCAAAACTCTCGTTGGCTGCTGCCGGATAAAACAACAGGGCACCCGAAGCATATAGGGCCAAACCCAATAAGACCCCTTTTTTGTAGGAAAATCTGTTTACAAACAATGCCGCCGGAATTGCCATGGTAAAATAGCCCCCATAAAAGGCGGCCTGAACCAAAGAGGCCTTTAAATTGGACAGTTCCAGCACCTTTTGAAAGGCCTTTACCATGGGGTTGGTAATATCATTGGCAAAACCCCAGAGGGCAAATAATGAGGTAATAAGTATAAAAGGGACCAAAACGGTTTTGGATACTACAGCTGCTTTTTTTGTGTTTTCCATCAAGTGGGTTGGTTTATAGGTTCTTTTTAATATTTCATCCTTTTAATAGGGCCCTGTCCAGATGCACATAACCACCGTCCACAAAAATGAACTGACCTGTGGTATGGGAAGATAGCTCGGAAATGGTGAACAAACAGATGTTTGCTATTTCGGCAGGGGTGGTCATCCTATTTTCCAACGGGATTTTCCCCAGGATGGATTTAAGCTTTTCTTCGCCGTTATCAAGTGTTTTTATCCAACTGTCGTATGATGGGGTCCAACATTCCGCAATGATCAGGGCGTTTACCCTAATGGAGTCCTTAACCAAATCGGTGGCCCATTCCCGTGTTAGACCCAAAACTCCGCCCTTGGCAGCGGCATATCCCGAGGTTCCCCCTTGGCCGGTAAGGGCTACCTTGGAACCAATGTTCAGGATATTTCCCTTCGTTATTTTTAAAAGAGGCAGGGCATGTTTTACCACTAAAAAATAACTCACTAAATTCAACTTTAAGGAATCCAGGAATTCTTCATAAGTGGCGTTTAGCCCCACCCCGTCATTGGTCCCCACGTTATTGATTACAACGTCTATTTTCCCGTACCTTTCGGCTATGCTCTTGATCGCTTTTTCAATGTCATGCGGTTTTGTAAGATCGGTTTTACAAAAAAGGGCGTCCATTCCCTTTTCCTTTATCTTTTCAACATAGGAATAACCCCGGTCGTCCTTATCGAGTATGGCGGGGATGGCCCCTTCCTTTACCAAATGCCCAAGGATGCTTTCGCCTATACTGCCTTTGACCCCCGCCCCTCCAGAGATAACGACCACTTTGCCCTTCAAGTTTAAATTCATTGATGAACTTTTATGTGCTATTATATGGAAAGTTGATAAAAGGCCATTGCATTTTTGCCCATTATTTTTTTCGTGTCCATTTCGTCAAAATCTTGTATGTACCTATCAATGATCCCTTTGGTGGATGCATAGGGCGCTGCCAGTAAACATACGGGCCAATCTGAACCATACATGATACGATCTGTTCCAAATGCATCAAAGACGATGTCGAGATAGGGTACAAAATCGGCATATTTCCAATTGTGCCATCCATTTTCCGTAACCATTCCGGATACCTTACAGCATACATTTTTATGTGCGGCGATAGCTTGAATGGAGTCCTTCCATGTTTTGATGGGCCTATTTTTAATGTTGGGCTTTGCAATATGGTCCACAACAAATTTCTGTTCAGGAAAATCACGGACCAATTTCTCGGCAGCCCCTAATTGGTGGTGGTAAATCAGGATATCATAAGTGAACCCATGGGAATGCAACAGCCCAATTCCCCTCTTGAATTCCTTTCCTATCAGGAAATTGGGATCGGACTCGTCTTGTGCCAGATGCCGGAATCCTTTGACCAATGGAAATTGCGAATAATGGTCCAAACGTTCCCTAAGATTTTCCGCCCGCAGATCGATCCATCCCACGACACCTTTGACAAAGCTGTTTTCCATGGCCAGCTCCAACAAAAATTCGGTTTCCTGTTCAGATTGATCGGCTTGTACCGCAATACAGCCGTCAATGCCATTTTCAATAAAAACTCCCTTCAATGTATCTGGTAAATAATCTTTTCGCAATATGGTCATTTTATCCGTGATCCAAGGCTGTTTGGAGGCATTGTATTTCCAAAAATGCTGATGGGCGTCTATGGTCATGGAGTATGTGCTTTTACAATGAAATTCCTCTTTTCCACGGAATAAAGTCTTCCTGTCCCAACCGGACCGCAGCGGTTGTTTTTTCACCACTGGCCACTTGGACGATATATTCAAGCAAATCCCCACCCTTGGTCTCTATGGTATCTTCCCCGGTTATTATGGTACCTGTGTTGAAATCCATGATATCGCCCATGCGCTCATAAAGTGTATTGTTGCTTGAAATTTTGATAACGGGTGCAATTGGGTTTCCCGTAGGGGTTCCCAATCCGGTGGTAAAGGCTATCATCGTTGCCCCGGATCCTGCCAGTCCCGTGGTACTTTCCACATCATTTCCAGGGGTGCACAGCAGGTTGAGCCCTTTTTTGGTTACCTTTTCAGGATAGTCCAACACATCCATTACAGGGGAAGTACCGCCTTTTTTAGCTGCCCCGGCAGATTTCATGGCATCGGTGATCAACCCATCTTTTATATTTCCGGGAGAGGGGTTGTTTTCGAAACCCGAACCCACTTCGACCGCCCTTTTGGAATAGGCACCCATTAGTGCGTTGAATTTTTCGGCACTTGCGGTGGAATCGCACCTGTTCAACAATTCCTGTTCCACGCCGTTCAATTCCGGGAACTCGGACAATATCGTGGTGGCTCCCAAAGCTACCAAAAGGTCTGAAGCATATCCTAATGCGGGATTTGCGGAAATTCCCGAAAACCCATCCGACCCGCCACATTCCAACCCTAAAACCAATTTACTCAAGGATGCCGGTTTTCGTTCTGTTCGGTTGGCTTCTATCAATCCTAAAAAAGTCTTTTTTATCGCTTCTTCAATGAAATGGCGTTCGCTTTTGCTTTTTTGTTGTTCTAAAACATAGAGGGGCTTGGAAAAATTGGGATCGCGAAGTGCTATCGCATCTTCTAAAATTTTGGACTGGGCATGTTGGCATCCCAAACTTAGTATGGTGGCACCGGCAACATTGGCATTGGTGATATATCCCGCCAATAAATGACAAAGGGTATCGGAATCTTGTCTGGTGCCCCCGCAGCCCCCATCATGCATCAGAAATTTAACGCCATCCACATTTGGGAAAGTCCTGTTCGATTTTATTTCTTCAGATGTTTTAATGATGTTGGAGGCGAGAATTTCATCCGTACCGGATCCGCTTTTGTATTTGTCGATCAGGGTATCCATATCTACAACAAAATCAATAGAAGTAGTATAGCCCAATGATTTCAACAAGGTCTGTTTCATTACCTCCACGTTTCGATTTTCACAGAAGACCAGGGGAATTACCAACCAATAATTTGCAACGCCCACACTTCCATCGAAGCGATGGTATCCGTTGAATGTCCTGTCTTTCCATGTACGGACATCCGGTGGCCTCCAATCGGTTTTTGTTCCGCCAACGCTGTATGCGCCGGAGTCATGTACTACATTTTCCGTGGTGATCCGTGCCCCTTTGCCTATGGGCATGGTAGCTTGGCCCACCAAACTCCCGTACATTAGAATGGGATCTCCTTTGATAAAATCCCTTGCCGCAAATTTATGCTTGGCGGGAATACGGTCTATGAGTTGAAAAACATCATTTCCGTGGGTAATGGCGTACCCTTTTTCCAAATCTTTTAGGGCGGCAAAAACAGTGTCCTCCGGATGAATTTTTAAGTAAGAAGCACTCATGGGATAAATAGTTGTCTTTAAAGACGTTTCAATTAAAAATCACAAAAATAAAATGTTTAAATTAGTACAATTATCCGTTACTTGACCAAGTCGGGGATAAATTTTATGCAACCCCCATATTTTATGGACTTGTTTTGGGAAGAGTACAGGTTATAATTAAGTTTTTGGCAAGGAAAACTATCTGAATTTTGATAAAAAAATAGATTTTGTAAACATAAAAAAACCACAACGATGTTTATTGCAAGGGATTTGGCAGATTACCACCATCCGATTTCTTCCATTTTTAAACAACCTACTTCTAAAGAAGAATGGGATCAGTATAAATTGAGCGAAGAGCAAGTGGCTTATTTTCATGAATACGGTCATTTATCAGGAGTGAAACTCCTAGAAGAATGGCAGGTTGACGCTTTAAATGTGGAATTACAGGAAATTACAGATCCGGAACATCCTGCCAATTCGCTTTTTTATGAGTTCCATTCCAATGAATCCAAAGATCCCGATTCTGTTTTGTTCCATTCTTTGGGCCATTGGAGAATTAAGGAGGGTTTTCATGATGTATTGTGGAATCCGGCTTTTTTAATGGCTGCAAGTCAATTATTGGGCAATAAGCCCGTCCGCTTTTGGCACGATCAATTGTTCTGCAAACCCGCACGCCACGGTGGGGTGGTGGCTTGGCATCAGGATTATTCCTATTGGACGCGGACCATAGCCATGCAGCACCTTACCTGTTGGGTAGGATTGGACGATGCCACCATCGAAAACGGTTGTTTGCAATATATACCCAAAAGCCACAGATGGGGCTTGTTGGACAAACCCGAACTGGCCGGGGATATGGAGGGCATAATGGAATACCTTACGGATGCCCAAAAAGCCGAATTTAAGCCTTTGCCCATAGAATTAAAAAAAGGATATGCCACTTTTCATCATCCGCTGCTGGTGCACGGTTCTTATGAAAACAAATCGGAGATAAGCCGAAGGGCTTTTGTGCTCAATGTTTTTGCCGATGGTACCCTGAGCAATACCAACGATGAATTGTTGCGCGGTGTTCCTATAATTGAAAAGGGGCATAAAATGGAGGGCAAATTTTTCCCTTTGATTTTTAAGCCATAAATCTATTTTATATTTAAAACTTTTTTATCGTACTTCGCAAAAAAAATGAACTATGACTTTATTTGTGGATATGGACGAGGTAATGGCTAATACCTTTAAGGCACACATAGATCGATATAACACAGATTTTAACGAGAATCTAACCGAGGCCGAATGTTTAGGGCGCGAAGTTTGGCAATGCGTGCCCGAAGATCGCCAAGAGAGCATACACAAGCATCCATCGCTGGAGGGCTTTTTCACGGAATTGGAACCTATAAAGGATAGTCAGGCGGTGTTGAAGGATTTATCCAAAAAATATGAAGTCTATATTGCCTCTGCTGCCATGCAATATCCCAAATCCCTTTTTGAAAAATACCGCTGGCTCGATGAACATTTTCCGTTTATACATTGGAAAAAGCGCATCCTATGTGGGGATAAACATATCTTATCTGGGGATATTTTAATAGATGACCGCGCCTTTAACCTGGAAACCTTTAACGGAAGGGCCATTATGTTTACCTCTCCGCACAATGTGAACAACAATGGTTTTGAGCGCATGCATACTTGGTTGGAGGTGGCGGAGAAATTATTGTAGCCTTTTTGTGTCCATCTCTTGTAAACCCTCCACCATCCTAATTGTCTTTTTAAAAATGTACGCTAAATAATTGCAGGATGCTTGCGTCGGGGATCACTATTTCCCTCTCCGCCCGTACCGAAACTGTAGGGGTATGGAGAGGTCTGAACCGCTTTTTTGCAGTTCAGGGTGAGGTAAAATTCAATCTTGAAATACGGGATGGTTTTTGTTTCTGGGGCCAAAATGATACCGAGCCATCGGTACGGTAAAACTTCCCCTGAGTTTGTCCAAGGGTAACCCTACGGCTTGCCTCGGGGGATAGTTGGTTTCAAGTATTTTTTATTTGTCTAATTTTTGGCTTTCTTATTAGGTAACGTTACGGTAATTGTAATCCAAAAAATTAAACTTAAATTTATACCGATAGGATAGATAAAAGGAAATGGATTGGATAACCCGTGAAAGGCCTAAAATTGATCGTTTGGCATGCCCTTGGCTCATAAAAAAATTTGTTGACCAAGATGCCAATTTTATTTTTGCCCCGTACCATCAGGTCTTACAAAAAAGCAGGGATTTGAATGCGGTTCCGTTCGACATTCCTGAGGTGGAATACACCCATTATGGAGAGGAGTCCACTTTTGATTATATACTAAAAAAACACGGGCTTAAAGAACCGGCATTGGCTAGGATTGCCACTATAGTTAGAGGTGCAGATACCGACAGATATGAGTTGGCTCCTGAAGCCGCGGGATTATGGGCGATTTCGGTGGGGATGGCCTACAATATAAAAGAGGATCAAGAACTTTTAAAGATGGGTTTTGTTTTGTATGATGCCCTCTACAGTTGGGCAACGTATTTGGTTAAGGTGAAGCATTTGGAAAACAGTCCATTTGAAAAATTGTTATATGTGGTGTACAACAAGTTCTTAAAATCAAAAACCAAAGACACTAAAAAACCTCCAAAATGGACAAAGGAATTAAAAAAAATAATACAGGATCAGATAGATTCCCAGTTTACCTTTGACCTGAAACAAATCTCCCATGAGCTGGATTTAAACCCGTCATACATTTCAAGAGAATTTTCAAAGTATTTTGAGGACATGAATTTTGGAGAGTACATCCGTTCCAAAAGGATTCAAAAATCCATTTCCCTTTTTGAAAGCCCATCGTATTCGCTCACCGAGATAGCCTATTTAACCGGTTTCTCGGACCAAAGTCATTTTACCCGGGTTTTTAAGCAAACCATGGGGCAAACCCCATCTTCTTACCGAAAACGATTACTTAAAGGTAAAGTAAGTACAAAAAGTAAATAAGGTTCTATTTCCTGGATTTCGGACAGCTTACCTTGCTATAAAAAATGCGAACGCTAGAGGAATACTTTTTTTCTGGAACATATTGCCCCGTATAAGGATTATTAAATCAAAACTATAAACATTGTAATCATGGACAGAAAAGAATTTCTCAAAAACAGTCTTATTCTTGGAGGGGCCACCATTCTTCCAGCAGAAAGTATATTTTCTATAAATAGCACTGAAAATGGCATTGACAAGCTTACTGACAGCAACGGCCAATTTATATTGAACGTACTTCCTTATGGGTTTAACCATTTGGAGCCGTATATGGATGAGGAAACTTTATACCTGCACCATAAATTCCACCATGGCGGGGCAGTGACTGCGGCCAATAAGGATATGGAAAGGATTAAAAAAGCGATGGATGAAAATAACTTTGAAACCATCGATTTCTGGACAAAAAAGCTATCCTTTCACTTTTCATCCCATATTTTGCACTCTATTTTTTGGACAAACCTTACCAATACGCAAACTTCGCCCACCGGTGAATTGAAGAAGCGTATAGAAAAGCATTTTGGGAGTTACGACAAGTTGAAAACGTACATTGCAGCTACCTCAAAAAATGTGGATGGCAGTGGTTGGGGCATTTTGGGGTATCAGCCTTATTCAGATAGTTTAACAATATTACAATGCGAGAACCATGAAAAATTGACTCAGTGGGGGGTTGTGCCCCTTCTGGTAATTGATGTTTGGGAACACGCCTATTACTTGAGATACAAAAACAAACGAGCCGATTTTGTGGATGCCCTATTCAACATCATCAATTGGGATAATGTTTCCGAAAGATTGGACATTGCCATGAAACTTACTAAACAATAATGTTAAAGGAACAGATTGAAACGAAACCCTTAAGGCCCACCTTTAAGGAAGCCTTAAAATTCTGGATAAAACTTGGGTTCATCAGTTTTGGAGGCCCCGCAGGGCAGATCGCCATTATGCACGAGTATTTAGTGGATAAAAAAAAATGGATCAGTGACGGCAGATTTTTACATGCATTGAACTATTGCATGGTTTTGCCCGGACCCGAAGCGCAGCAATTGGCAACCTACATTGGTTGGATGCTTCATGGCACTCGTGGAGGTTTGGCGGCAGGGATTCTGTTTGTACTCCCTTCCTTATTTATCTTACTTGGGTTAAGTACCATTTATGTTTCTTTTGGAAATATACCATGGATTTATGCCATGTTCAATGGCTTAAAACCCGCTGTGATCGCCATTGTAATTCTGGCACTTATTAAAATCGGAAAAAAGTCATTGTTAAGTGCATTCCACTATTTTGTTGCCCTTACGGCTTTTGTCTGCATCTTCTTTTTTAACATTCCATTTCCATTGATCATTTTTGGAGCCATTGTTATCGCTGCCCTTACAAGGAAATTCTTGCCAAGGTTTTTTGTTGCGGGAAATAACAGGTCAGGAAAGGACGGGCAGGATGAAGATGCGTATTATATCAACAAAAATACCGTCATCGCACCTATTGGCTTTAAATTGCCCCGTTTTGCAAAGCAAATAGTATTTGGGATTGTCTTGTGGGCAATTCCGCTCATGGCGTTTTATTTTTTGACAAGTGATTTTGAGTTTTGGAAAAAACTTTCCATTTTCTTTACCCAAGCCGCATTTGTTACTTTTGGAGGAGCTTATGCCGTGCTGCCCTATGTGGCACAGGTGAGTGTTGAAAAATTCCATTGGCTTACCAATCTCCAAATGATAGACGGCCTCGCACTGGGTGAAACAACTCCCGGCCCATTAATTATGGTATTGGTCTTTGTTGGGTTTATGGCAGGGTACAACCATTTTGGAAACTCTATGGCCATGGGCGCGTTGGGATTGATCACAACTACGTTTTATACTTTTTTGCCCTGTTTTCTTTTTATTTTTGCCGGCGCACCGATTATTGAAAGGACCCAGCATAACAAAAAAATAAAGGAAATACTGTCGCTTGTAACCGCAACAGTGGTTGGTGTGGTACTTAATCTCACCATTTACCTTGGCAAAGCGGTTATCTTTCCAAAAGAATTTTCGCTCTCAGAACTTGATTATAGTGCGGTTGGGTGGACGGTTATTTCATTTTTGGCAATGTACCGATTCAAAATAAATATGATCCGTTGGATAGGGGTCAGTGCTTGTTTTGGATTGGTACATTACCTAATTGCCCAATGAAGAAGCTTAATAATTAAGCTTAACATTACATGATCTATTTCTAAAAAACCCGGCAAATAGGGAAACCAAAAGGTTTCTATAAAGTTAACATGGTCAGGATGGTTCGTGTACTGACCATATAAGGGGTATTGTGCCCCATTTAAATGCCGTATTCAAAATTGTTTATTGCACGGACCTGTTTTAAAGTATAATGTTTCCGGACACCTTCTGTTGAGGCCTTTTTTACTGGTCTCAAAATCAGTTAAAACCATGCACGAAAAAAACCATTGAAAGCCAATATTTGATAAAATCATTGCATGCTCTATAGAACATTCGTCTATGACGGGCAAACTGGCCAGGATCAATGCGTACTAAATGGGGCAGCCCCAACAATAAATTATCCCTCATTAAACGTTCACGAATTTTTTTCATTTGTGCAAAACGAACAAAAAAAGGCATGTCAGAAAGGTTATTATATTATTCATACCAATGACTTTAAATAAAAAAACCATTTTTACCGGCATTTGTTTGAATAATCCATTTTTCATTGAAGGTTCCTTGTGCCAATCTGCCAGTCAAGATAGCCCTATCGATCCGGCCATGGAGATCGCCTTCAAAAAAGATCTCCCACACTTTATCCAGGAGTGCTGCATAAAATGCAGATAGAATTTTTACGACCGCCTAAATCTTCCACTTTTTTTATCTAACTTAACTCCAAATTACCAACCAAACCATAACCGTGTGAAAACTATTTTGAATCTCTTGGCTTTTATTATAATAGGGGTGTCCCTATTTGCACAAACCCCTGAACGTAAAATCGGTGTGTTCAACAGTTTAACGAACATAGGAAGCCCTACCATTCCCGGTGCCGTAAGCTATCATGAACCTGGGCAAAAATACCATCTTTGGGGTTCGGGCGCCAATATTTGGTTTGGAACGGATAGTTTTACGTTTCTGAATAAACCGATGGAGGGCGACTTTATAATTCAGGCCAAATTCCAGTTCTTGGGGGATGGCCATGACCCCCATAGAAAGACGGGCTTGATGATCAGAAGTTCCAATGCGCACAATGCAGCTATGGTTGCATGTACGGTTCATGGGGATGGGTTAACCTCCTTACAGTTCAGAAAAAAGGAGGGTGGTGATGTTGCCGAAATAAAGTTTACTTCCACGGATTCCGAGGTATTGCAATTGGAAAAAAGGGGAGATACGTATATTATGTCCGTGGCCAAATTTGGCAAAAACTATCAAGTGGCACAAATAGATGATATCGATTTGGGGGCTGATATGTTGGCCGGTCTTTTCGTCTGCGCCCATACCAACGAATTTTCGGAAGAGGTTGTTTTCAACAACGTCCGCATATTCAATACCGCTCCGGACCATTTGGTGCAGTACCGGGAATATTTAGGAAGTCTGTTGGAAATTATGGAGGTAGAAAACGGCAACCGTACCGTATTGGCCAGTTCGGAAGGTTCATGGCAGGCCCCCAACTGGACACCGGACGGCAAGACCCTGATCTATAATGCGGGCGGCAAACTGTACAATTTCGATCTGGAAACGGGAACCTCATCCGAGCTGGATACCGATTTTGCCATTAGAAACAATAATGACCATGTACTGACTTTTGACGGAAAACAGATCGGGATAAGCAACCATGCAGAAGAATCCGATGGAAAATCGTTGATCTACACTTTGCCAATTACCGGCGGAATGCCCAAAAAGATCACCGAAAGAGGTCCCTCTTATCTCCACGGTTGGTCCCCGGACAACAAATACCTGATCTATACCGCGGAGCGAGAAGGCGTCTATAACATCTACAGAATTCCGGCAGATGGCGGCAAGGAAAAAAAGTTGACAGACACCAAAGGTCTTGACGATGGTTCCGAATACTCCCCCGACGGAAAGTATATTTACTTTAACTCTACCCGTACCGGAACCATGCAGCTTTGGCGAATGGAGGCCGATGGGAAAAACCCAACCCAACTTACTTTCGATGAACTGAACGATTGGTTCCCGCATGTATCCCCGGACAATAAATGGCTGGTTTTTATTTCCTTTCCGGAAGAAGTCCCTGCCGACCAGCACCTCTTTTACAAAAGAGTCCTTCTTAGGTTAATGCCCATCCAAGGAGGCGAACCAAAGGTTATCGGTTACCTATACGGTGGCCAAGGAAGTATAAATGTCCCCAGCTGGTCCCCGGACGGAAAAAAGATCGCCTTTGTAAGCAATGGTTATTTTGTAAAAACACAATCAAAAACCAACTAAAACAGGGAACATGTTTTTTAAGCTAAAACCTCCTTTTGCGGATTTCCCCTTTAGGGGCGGTATTTGCCGATGTGTACCAATGTGCCGGAATCCATGGGGGCTCACCATCAAATTGGGCAAAAATATGTAAACACGAAGAAAAACAATCCCTATATAAATGAGCACGGAGATATACCCATGCCTTTGGTTTAACACCAATGCCAAAGAAGCTGCCACCTTTTATTGTTCCGTTTTTAAAAACGCCAAAATCGTGCAGGATACCCCCATGGTGTCCACTTTTGAACTGGACGGCTGCTATTTTATGGGGCTCAATGGGGGACCAAAATATGCACCTAATTCCGCGGTTTCCTATTATGTATATTGTGGGAGCGAGGCGGAAATAACACGAATTTATAATGCCTTCATCAAAAAGGCCAAAGTGCTGATGCCATTGGACAGTTATGCCTGGTCCGAAAAATATGCATGGATCATTGATGAATTTGGCGTTAACTGGCAGTTGGACGTACATGATATCCAATCCAACCAAAAAATAGTGCCCAATTTTTTGTTCGCCAATGCTAAAATGCAGTTGGTCAAAGATGCCATAAATCATTACAACCACATTTTCAATCCTTCCAAAATCCTTTTGGAAGCACTTTATCCCCCCAATCCCGATATAAAGGAAGGTACGCTACTTTTTGCCCAGCTTAAGCTGAACGATTTTATCTGCAATGCCATGAGCAGTACCCTACAGCACGATTTTGATTTTTCGCCGGGTAACTCTCTTGTGGTGAACTGCGAAACACAGGCGCAGATCGACTACTATTGGGAAAAGCTGGGCGAAGGAGGCGGGAGGGCATGTGCGGCTGGCTGGCCGATAAGTTTGGTGTTTCTTGGCAAATCGTACCTGCCATTTTGCCCCAACTCATGGCCGATCCGGAAAAAGGGCAACGGGTAGTGCAGGCTTTTTTAAAAATGCTAAAATTTGATATCGAAACCCTTCTAAATGCGTAATGAAAACAAAAGCGCACCAACCCGCCGGTACTTCTATTTGGCACGAATTAAAAAATGCCATTAGGGGCACAGAGGCCGATTACACGGCCATATCGATTAAAAAAGCCATTTTTCTATTGGCCGTTCCCATGATTCTGGAGTTGGTCATGGAGTCTACCTTTGCAGTTGTCGATATCTTTTTTGTCGGAAAATTGGGCTCTTCGGCCGTGGCCACGGTGGGACTCACGGAAACCTATCTGTTTCTGTTATATTCCGTGGCTATGGGGCTCTCCATGGCCGTTACCGCCATTATTGCCCGCCGGGTGGGCGAAAAAAATGGGGACGCCGCCGGTATCACTGCCGTGCAGGCCATTATGGTGGGGTTTCTTGTTTCCATACCCTTTGCCTTAGGTGGTATCTTTTTCGCCAAGGACCTGTTGTCGCTCATGGGAGCGGATCAGTGGAGCGTAAGTCAGGGTTTTGGCTACACCCAATGGATGTTGGGCGGCAACCTGGTCATCCTGTTGTTGTTCGTCATCAATGCCATTTTTCGTGGTGCCGGCGATGCGGCTTTGGCCATGCGGGTTTTGTGGATTGCCAATGGGATGAATATCCTATTGGACCCATTGCTCATCTTTGGTTGGGGCCCAGTTCCTGCCATGGGCATAGAAGGTGCGGCGGTGGCCACCAATACCGGTAGGGGCATTGCAGTGCTTACCCAACTATGGCTTTTGGGCAAGGGCGGCAAACATATAAAAGTAACCTATGCGCAGTTGCGGTTGCATGGAACCATTATGATAAACCTGTTGCGCACCTCTTTTGGCGGCATTGCCCAAATGATCGTGGCCATGAGTTCCTGGATATTTTTGATGCGTATCCTGTCTGATATTGGAAGCGTGGCGGTGGCCGGGGCAACGATCGCCATGCGCATTATGATGTTTACCATGATGCCCGCATGGGGCCTTTCCAATGCGGCAGCTACCCTGGTAGGGCAAAATTTGGGTGCCGGCAGACCGGAACGTGCAGAAGCCACCGTCTGGAAAATAGGCACTTATAATATGGTGTTTCTAGTGGCGGTTTCGTTTATCTTTTTCTTTTTCAATGAGACCCTGATGGGCATTTTTACCCAGGTTGTCGCGGTTATCGCCATTGGAGCGGAGTGGCTGCGCATTTTATCTTTCTCCTTCTTTGTCTATGGCTGGTGGATGGTTTCCGTACAGGCCTTTAATGGGGCAGGGGACACCAAAACCCCTACCTATATCAACCTGGTATTCTTTTGGCTGATTCAAATTCCGTTGGCGTACCTGCTGGGCCTATACCTTAATTGGGCACAATCGGGGGTATTTTGGGCCGTCTTTATTTCGGAAACCTCCGTAGGCCTCTTTACCCTTTGGCTCTTTAAAAAAGGACACTGGAAAAAAATTAAGGTGTAGCCCCAAAGTGCCAAACCATAGTAGCCCAAAACACATGCTCGCGGTTTTAAAACCAATGCCACCGCTACCTAACATGCATAAATTAGTGTACAACGGATCCGGCCATATTGCCACTGGCAGAATGGTAGGACGACCGTTCGAAAGACGACCGACCGACCAAAAATTTAAACATAAAACCAAAGACAAACCATTTTGACAGGCTCCCAACATACAGACCATATTGCAACGGGGCAGCGAGTAATCCGACACTTAAGCCGACCCGATGTTTTTTATATTTTTCCCACCACACTTTTTTTTAAAACAATTTTAGCCAGCCGCATCCCGAAAGCTTTCGGGAGCACATTTGGTTTTGCCCCGACACACAAAGCCAACGCTTTGGCAAATGCGAAGCATTCACGAACACCATTGATAAACAATTATGCCGTGAGTAAAACCAAAAAGCCTGTCCCGTTTTTTTCCGGGAAGCCACTTTTTAGCCAACGCACCGACTTAAAAACGTAACTTGCGAACTTATAAATAAAAGAGAATTTTAAATGTCAGAAGACCAAAAGAAACAACTTGAACAACAGCTTTGGAATATAGCCAATACGCTGAGAGGCAAAATGAATGCGGATGAGTTTCGTGACTATATTTTGGGCTTTATTTTCTATAAATATCTTGCCGAGAAAATGGAAATTTATGCAAATACCATTTTAAAAGCCGACAAGATTAAATACAAAGAAGTAAAGGAAAACACCAAACAGGCGGCAGCATACATTGAAGCTATCAAAGAGGAATCTTTGGAGAAATTGGGCTACTTCTTAAAACCTTCTGAACTGTTTAGCGAAGTGGCTAAACGAGGCAACAGCGATGTGGAAGGCGAAAATAATTTCATCCTCGAAGACCTGCAAAAAATCCTGAACAACATTCAGCTCTCGACAATGGGAACGGAAAGCGAAGAGGATTTTGACCACTTGTTTGAGGATATGGATTTGAACAGCACCAAACTTGGTAAAACTCCAGAAGCAAGAAATGAAATTATTGCAAAGGTGCTATCGCACCTTGACAAAATTGATTTCAAACTAGAGCAAACCGAATTAGATGTATTGGGCGATGCTTACGAGTATCTTATTGGACAGTTTGCCAGTGGTGCAGGAAAAAAAGCAGGTGAATTTTATACACCGCAGGAAGTAAGTAAAGTATTGGCAAAAATTGTAACCACAGGCAAAAGCAAACTCAAATCAGTTTACGACCCTACTTGCGGTTCAGGTTCTCTGTTGTTACGTGTGGCAAAGGAAGTAAAAGAAGTAAGCAACTTTTACGGACAGGAAATGAACCGCACTACTTACAACCTTGCCCGTATGAATATGATTTTGCACGGTGTGCATTACCGCAAGTTTGACATTAAGCAAGAAGACACTTTAGAACATCCGCAACACAATGGAAAACAATTTGAAGCCATTGTTGCCAATCCCCCATTTTCGGCTGAGTGGAGTGCAAACCCATTGTTTACAAGCGATGACCGTTTTAGCCAATACGGAAAATTAGCCCCGAAAAGCAAAGCGGACTTTGCATTTGTGCAACATATGATTCACCATTTGGCAGAAAACGGAACAATGGCAATTGTATTGCCTCACGGTGCTTTGTTTAGAAGTGGTGCAGAACAACACATTCGTAAATACTTAATTGAAGACCGAAATTATTTAGATGCGGTAATTGGTTTGCCTGCAAACTTATTTTACGGAACGCCAATTCCTACTTGCATTATGGTTTTCAAAAAGTGTAAAGAAAATCCGAACGATGTTTTGTTTATCAATGCAGCAGAACATTTTGAAAGAGGAACACAAAACACTTTACGACAAGAAGACATTGACCGAATTGTTACGACTTACAGAGAAAGAAAGGAAGTTGAGAAATACAGCAGTTTGGCAACGCTTGATTTTATTGCCGAAAACGAATATAATTTGAATATTCCCCGATATGTAAACACATTTGAGGAACAAGAAAGTGTTGATATTGCTTCGGTTGCAAAGCAATTGCGAAGCCTTGAAAAAGAAATGAAAAATACAGATGCTGAACTAACTGCATTTTGTAAGGAATTAAAAATTGACACACCGTTTTAAAATCATTTTCCTGACATCAGGAAGATGATATAAAAAGAGAATAAAAATGGACGAAAGTAAATTCATCATATATCAAACCGAAGACGGAAACACCAAAATAGAAACCCGTTTGGAAGATGAAACCGTTTGGCTCACCATTGACCAAATGGCAGAACTATTTCAAAAATCCCGTTCAACCGTAAATGAGCATATTTTGAACATTTATGAAGAACAAGAGCTTGATAATCAATCATCTATGATAAAAATCGGAAATTCCGATTTTTCTACAAAACCCACCAATTACTACAATCTTGATGTAATTATTTCTGTGGGCTATCGTGTTAAAAGCCATCAGGGTACCAAGTTTCGTCAGTGGGCTACGGCAAGGCTCAGGGAATACATTGTAAAAGGTTTTACAATGAACGATGAGTTGCTGAAACAAGCAGGTGGCGGAAATTATTTTGAAGAATTATTAGCTCGTATTCGGGACATACGTTCTTCTGAAAAAGTATTCTGGCGGAAGGTATTGGATATTTATGCTACCAGCATTGACTACGACCCCAAGCTGGAAATGTCTATCCAGTTTTTTCAGACGGTACAAAACAAAATGCACTGGGCAGCTCACGGACACACAGCAGCTGAAATTATTTACCAACGCATTGATGCCAAAAAACCGAATTTAGGCTTAACCCACATCAAAGGAAATAAACCTACCAAACAAGAAATTGAAATAGCCAAAAACTACCTAAATGAAGACGAACTAAATGTATTGAACAGAATGGTAACGGCTTATTTGGAATTGGCAGAATTGCAGGCACTCAACCGCAAGCCAATGTATATGAAAGACTGGATAGAAC
>JBGTBA010000132.1:0-13978 GCA_041749595.1 Flavobacteriaceae bacterium
TCCGACTTCTTAAAAGAACGTAAATAATCTAATTCTTCAGAAGATAATTTAACGGTTGATCTTTTCATGTCTGGATTTTATCCACACAAGATAAAAAAAATAATCTATGTTGCAAAACTTATTTGTTGCTACACTAGGTACGGAAACTTTATCTTATAGAATTGGTTATCCTTTTCAATAAGTGCAACTTTATTTGATTGCTTTTCATACGTTGTTCATGATCTGTTTTTAAACGTGGGTATCCAAAGCACAAAACACTGCGTTGTATTGTGGCCCTTTTTTGAAATACCGATGATTTGGGTTTGTCACAATAATGCAAAGACTAAATTAAATCCCCTTTTACGGTGCAAAGTATGGATTATTCATTTTAGCCGACTATGACATTTATCATAGTTTCTGTATAGCTGTCTATTTACTTTTGGAGTTCATTTTAATACGGTTAAAATTGAAAAATATAATATTGCCCACCGACTTTTCTGAAAATGCGATGAATGCAGCACGGTATGCCATAGCACTCTACAAAGACGAAGCGTGTGTATTTCATTTGCTTAATACCTACACGCCTGCTATTGCCTACAGTCGCTTTATGGCGGTATCGGCCAGTGGGCACTTAGAAGACAACACCCGGTTGGATTCGCAAAAAAAACTAGATGAGGTTCTTGCCCAACTTCATCAAGAATCTGATAATCCCAACCATCGTTTTACCACCTTATCCTCTTTTAACCTTTTGGTTGATGAAATTGAAAAAATTGTGGAAGCCGTACATGCGGATCTTATCGTAACGGGTACCAAAGGCGCATCCGGGCTGGAAGCCGTTTTTATGGGCAGTAATACGGTGCGGATTATAAAATCCGTTAAAAATTGTCCTATTCTGGCCGTGCCTCAGAACTTTAATTACACGGCACCAACAGAAATTGCCTTTGCAACGGATTTCAATCGGTTTTTTACCATCTCAGAACTGCAACCGCTAATTGATTTGGCCACTTCTTTTAATGCCACTGTGCAAATTGTACATGTACAGGAAGACGACACCGAGCTCACAGAAATGCAGCAGTTTAATTTAAATATGTTGAGAAAATATCTAAAAGACATTAACCATTATGTGCATCAAGAAACCAAATTGAACTCCATTTCCAAAACCTTGGAGCTTTTTACCGCCGAATTGGATATCCATCTTTTGGTGATGCTTAAATATGCGCATAGTTTTATGGAAAAACTTACCCATGAACCCATAATAAAACAAACCGCATTTCACACTCAAATTCCACTTTTAGTGATTCCCGAACTGGGCATGGATTGTAGCCCAAAAAACAAGAGTAAAATAGAAGAAAGTGCTGCGATGTAACTGATATAGGGACTGTCCTGTGTTTATTTCTTTCACTTTCGCAACCATAAGACCAAGTAAATTCCCTTTTTTAAAGGATCTTCACTGGCATATGGGCACACACCCCACTCTTAGTAACCAACGCCTCCGGATTTTTGCCATAGTTTATGGCAACACACACCCTATATTTCTGCATCTTCTTTTTCAAAAAACATTAATTCTCCCCACGTAGATGAATTTCACAAATATTTTATTAGTTTTGTGTGCGCACACATTTTAGGATATTCACGATAAGTGTATAGATTATGGCATTCTAGGTAATCCCCTGTTAACGACAAAAAGCCGCATCAGTTGAAGGTGGCTTTAATTTAAAAGTTGAAAAAACAGATAGGAAATGCGTGAATTTTAAAAGTATGCCGGTTTTGAGTAATTTTAAAACCGCGTTCAACTCGTTAACCTAAATTTTGATTTTATCTTATATGAAAAAAGTAGTGACCTTCGGGGAAATTATGTTGCGGCTTTCGCCACCCGGATTTTTAAGATTCTCACAAGCCGATCACTTTGATGTGGTGTACGGGGGTGGAGAATCTAACGTGGCGGTATCTCTGGCAAACTATGGGGTTCCTGTAGACTTTGTGACCCGTTTGCCCAAAAACGATATCGGAGAATGCGCACTCATGGAAATGCGCAAACGAAACGTAGGTACGAGCCATATTATTTACGGAGGGGAGCGACTTGGCATCTACTTTTTAGAAACCGGTGCCGTAAGCCGTGGAAGTAAAGTGGTCTATGACAGGGCAAATTCTGCCATTAGCGAAATAAAACCCGGAATGATCAATTGGGAAAAGGTGTTTGAAGGTGCCGGATGGTTTCACTGGACAGGAATTACCCCGGCCATTTCCCAGGGAGCTGCCGATGCCTGTCTGGAAGCCTTAAAAGTGGCAAGAAAACTCGGTATTACCATATCGACAGATCTAAACTACAGAGCTAAACTATGGAACTATGGGGGCGACCGTGAAGCCATTATGACGGAACTTACCTCCTACTGTGATATTATTTTGGGAAATGAAGAAGATGCGGAAAAGCATTTTAACATTAAGCCCGAAGGCCTGGACATCACTACTCAGGGACACGATGTTAGTGCCACGGCGTTTTTGTCGGTGTGTAAGCAAATGATGAAAAAATTTCCCAAAGCCAAAAAGGTAATCACTACCTTAAGGGGCTCTATAAGCGCGTCCCACAATACTTGGGCCGGTGTTTTATATGATGGTTCAAAAATGTACGAGACGCGCCAATACCAAATAACCGATATTGTAGACCGCGTAGGGGGTGGCGATTCTTTTATGGGTGGATTGATCTATGGTTTATTAAAATACCCCGAGGACGACCAAAATGCGCTCGATTTTGCAGTGGCCGCATCCTGCCTAAAGCACACCATAAAGGGCGATGCCAATTTAGTAACCGTAGACGAAGTAACCAAACTAATGGGTGGCGACGCATCAGGTCGGGTCGCCCGATAAAATATACAACATGGCAACATATTCAAGAATAGAAGTGGCAACCGTGATGAAAGAAACCGGACTCGTTCCTTTATTTTACCATCCGGATGTAGCTTTGGGAAAAAAAGTGCTCAAAGCCTGTTATGATGGAGGTGCCCGACTCCTGGAGTTTACCGCCCGCGGAGATTTTGCCTTTGAGGTATTTTCCGAACTCCAAAAATATGCCCTCAAGGAGCTCCCCGGAATGATCATGGGGGTTGGCTCTATTACCGATGCCGGAGCGGCCTCCCTATTCATGCAAATGGGCACCAATTTTATTGTAACCCCCTCGCTCCGGGAAGATATTGCCCTTGCCTGTAACCGCCGCAAAGTGCTTTGGTCTCCCGGCTGCGGTACATTGACCGAAATAAACCGGGCCGAAGAATTGGGTTGCGAGATCATCAAACTTTTTCCGGGAGATATTTACGGCCCCGCATTCGTGAAGGCTATTAAAGGTCCCCAGCCCTGGACCAGTATTATGCCAACGGGTGGCGTAAGTACAGATGAGGCCAACCTAAAAGGGTGGTTCGATGCAGGAGTTACCTGTGTGGGCATGGGATCGCAATTAATCTCGAAAGACCTATTGCAAAAACAGGATTTTGAAGGATTGCAAAATAAGGTTCGGGCGACTTTGTCCGTGATCAAAGGCAGCCGTAATGATTCGTAAAAAAAAGGTATTATGCTTGTCCTTGATGCTCCTCTTTTTTTTTGGAACGAGCTGCGACAGGATTATAGAGGTAAGAACCTTAAAATTGGCTCATGGCCTAGATGTAAACCATTCGGTACACAAAGCTATGGTGCAGATGGGTAAGGATTTGAAAGAAATATCCGGAGGAAAACTTGTGTTGGAAATTTACCCAAACCAACAGTTGGGCAGTGAACGGGAATGCCTTGAACTCCTGCAAATCGGCAGTCTGGATTTAACCAAGGTCTCTGCGGGTGCCATGGAAAATTTTTCACCTAAAATGAAGGTTTTTGGCATCCCCTTTCTCTTCAGGGACAGGGAGCATTCCTTTAAGGTTCTTGATGGACCTATAGGCAAATCACTGCTACAAGAAGGATCCAAATATTGGCTAAAAGGCTTAGCGTATTACGATGCGGGAAGCCGAAGTTTTTACACCAAGAAAACACCTATAAACAGTCCGGAAGATCTTTCAGGTCTGAAGATAAGGGTACAGGAAAGCGTTACTTCCATGGATATGGTAAAAAGTCTAGGAGGCTCTCCTACCCCTATTTCATGGGGCGAATTATATACCTCTCTACAACAAGGGGTAGTAGATGGTGCCGAGAATAATCCACCAAGCTTCTATCTCTCGCGTCACTACGAAGTTTGTAAATTCTATTCGCTGGACGAGCATACGGTACTTCCGGACATTCTGGTAGCGGGTACTACCTTATGGGATAGACTTAACGAACAAGAAAAAAAATGGCTTCAAGATGCAGCCGATCGTTCGGTACCCAACCAGCGAAAATTGTGGGCCATATCGGAGGCCGAAGCCCTAAAGGCGGTAGAAGAACAAGGCGTTACCATTATTCGACCCAATAAAACATTGTTTTTAGAAAAAGTAAGAGGTATTTACGACGCATATTCCAATGATCCTGTGATGTCTCAACTAATCCAACAAATTGAAGAAACCCATTGATTATGAAGTTCAGAACCAAAATAGATCTGATACTGGAGCGGTTCTTAATGCTCATCATGGCCGTCATGACCTTAAACGTACTTTGGCAGGTATTTACGCGATTTGTGTTGGGTACGCCGAGTTCATTTACGGATGAACTTGCCCGTTATTTAATGATTTGGATCGGTATTTTGGGAGCAGCTTATGTGGCCGGTAAAAATCAGCACGTTGCCATTAATCTGTTGCCCTCCAAGTTAAGTCCAAAGGACCAAAGAAAACTGTACCAATTTGTGGCTTTTCTGGTTGTCCTATTTGCGCTCTTTGCCTTTGTGGTGGGCGGCAGCAGGTTGGTTTATATCTCTTATCTGCTAGGGCAGCAATCGCCCGCCCTTCAAATTCCATTGGCTTTTGTGTATCTCGTTATACCCATAAGTGGCATTCTTATTATTTATTATAAAATTGCTGATCTTTTAAAGCACTCCTAATGGCCGATTTTATCCCTGTAATTGTATTGATAGTTACCTTTTTGTGCTTATTGGCTGTAGGAACTCCCGTGGCATGGAGCATTGCTATATCGTCTATGCTTACGATGTTGGTAAGCATCCCTGCCCTTCCGGCCTTTACTACCATAGCCCAACGTATGGGCACGGGATTGGATAGCTTTGCGCTACTGGCCATTCCCTTTTTTATACTTTCGGGCGAATTGATGAACAAAGGAGGCATAGCCCATAGACTGATTGCCTTTGCAAAAACCTTGGTTGGAACGCTACCGGGCGGATTGGCCTTAATCAACATTATCGCTGCCATGCTCATGGGAGCCATAGCGGGTTCGGCCATGGCTTCGGCATCGGCCATGGGCAGTATTCTAGGTCCCGAAATGGAAAAAGACGGTTATTCCAGGGAGTTTGGCGCTGCGGTAAATATTACCTCATCCACCATTGGGCTGGTTATACCTCCGAGCAATGTGCTCATCATTTATTCCCTGGCCAGTGGTGGGGTTTCCATTGCGGCCCTTTTCCTGGCGGGATACATCCCCGGCATTTTAACCGGCTTATTTCTAATGCTGGTGGCTTCCTTTTGGGCCAAAAAGAAAAAATATAAACTGGGTGAACGAAGCACGCTAAAAGAAGTCATCAAAACCTTTGTAAACGCCTTTCCCAGCCTATTGCTTTTGGTCGTGGTTATCGGTGGTATTGTGGTCGGTATTTTTACGGCTACGGAAGCTTCTGCCATTGCCGTACTGTACACCTTGGTTTTAGGGTTTGTGTACAAAGAGATCTCATTTAAAAAATTGCCCCAAATATTATTGGATTCGTCCGCTACCACAGCTATAGTGATGTTGCTTATCGGAGCCTCCATGAGCATGTCCTGGGTACTCTCCTACGAAAATATTCCGCAAGATATCAGCACGGGGCTGTTGAGTCTTAGTGATAATAAAATAGTTATCTTATTGATCATTAACCTCCTGTTACTTTTTGTGGGTATCTTTATGGATATGACCCCCGCCGTATTGATATTTACGCCAATATTTCTCCCGGTGGTAATGGCCTTGGGAATGGATCCCGTACATTTTGGCATCATCATGGTGCTAAACCTGTGCATAGGGCTATGCACACCACCCGTAGGTTCGGTACTCTTTGTAGGGGTAAGTGTGGCCAAAACCACGATTGAGAAAGTCATTAAACCCCTGATGCCCCTATTCCTAGCGATGATTCTGGTACTGTTCCTGGTTACCTATTTTCCACAATTGAGCCTTTGGTTGCCCAGCTTGTTTAAACTGTAACCGAATTTTATGTTCTTCGTCCCATATAAATTCCCAATATGGGGTTTTTGATAAGGTTATCCTTTAGGTCCTTTTGAAAATAATTCTTACGGGAAATGTTAAACCTGACCATGGTCATGCTAATTTTAATATATTTCGATTAGATTGGGATCATAACCCAAACCACATCGAATTATTTAATCGCTTTTCCGTGCTTTTTCTAAAACAATGCTGTATCCCCTATTGATTTTCCTATACTCGCTAATCGCCATTTTAATGGTGATAAGCCTTTTGATAAATGGGGTAAGGCCATCAAAAACCCTTGCGTGGCTATTGGTCATTTTCACAATTCCTGTTGGCGGGATTTTGTTCTACTTCATGCTGGGGCGGAACAGGAGAATCCATAAACTACATACCCTAAGGGAACATGAGCGTATAAAGGACTTTTTAAAACAAGCCAAAAAAAGTTGGCGTTTGGATGCATCAAAGGTGGTGCATTTGCAGCACTACCAAAGATTGTCCCATCTAATAGAAAAAAATTCGGGCTTTACGCCCACATCACAGAACCGTATTTTTTTGCTCGAAGATGGTAAAACGGCATTTGGAGCCATTTTTGGGGCCATTGAAAAAGCCGCCCACCATATCTATGTACAGTATTATATTTTTGAGGATGGTGAATTGGCGCAGCGATTGTTCCGACTTTTCGAAACAAAAATAAAAGAGGGTGTTGTCGTTAAGATTATTTATGATGGAGTTGGCAGTTATTCCCTGAGCAAGAAATACATTGAGAAACTAAAATCCATCGGGGTAGAAATTTACCCATTTCTTCCGTTTAAATGGGATCGGTTTTTAGCCAACCTCAATTATAGAAACCACAGAAAAATATTAGTGGTCGATGGAAAAGTGGCCTTTACGGGTGGAATGAATATTGCCGATAAATACATCAAAGGAGATCCGGTGCTTGGCAAATGGCACGATATGCACATACAACTTACCGGAATGGCAGCCCAGCAATTGCAATCCATTTTCAGTATAGATCTGTTTATAGTCTCCGGAGAGGAAAGTGTTTTTAACGAACCGGACGAAATAGATAATCCTGCTGGTCCTTTGGTAATACAAATGGCTCCCGGTGGCCCGGACGATTACTTCTCGACGATTGGCCAGGCCTATTTTTATATGATATCCAATGCCAGAAAATATATTTACATTACCAATCCGTACGTGATCCCAGGACCGGAACTGTTAGAAGCCTTACAGGTGGCGGCGCGCAGCGGCGTGGATGTACGCTTGTTGATTTCGGAAAAAGCCGATAGCAAACTCGTGTCTTTAACCGTACGGTCCTACTTTGAAACCTTGCTGAAATCCGGTGTACAGATATACCTGTTCCCAGATGGCTTTTTGCACAGTAAAATAATAGTGATGGACGATGAAATTACGTCCATAGGAACCGCAAATATGGACATCCGAAGTTTTGAACAGAATTATGAAGTAAACGCTATTGTCTATGATGCTGATTTCGCTTCAAAACTCAAAACAGATTTCCTGATGGATTGTCAAAAGAGCAAAACTATTTCCTATGCCGAATTTAAGGAGAGACCCCTTATGTCCAAACTCAAGGAAGGAATGGCAAAAATTTTTAGTCCCGTACTTTAAATATACGGATAAGTACCGATTGGTGGGGAGCTCGAAATACAGATATAACCACATTCCATACCGCCCTACACGCCTTTATCTTTATGGTCGTTTATTAGGATCAATTCCTGTTCCTGAAATGTCCTCACCAATAAACCGATGTAATTTTTCATAGATTTATCCACATTTTTTGGATCCAAGATATCTATAGCTCCCTGCCAGATAAGCTCTTCTTCTTTGTCTGCACAGATACAATACAATGAGGTTTCCGTATGGTATAGGCTATATTGCCCATAGTAATCGGAATCATAATAAATATCCTGATGCTGCAGATAATCTTCCTTAAACTTGCCAATTAAATTTTCCAATTCCGAAATTCTTTTTCCAAGGGTCTTTGCTTTTTCCAAGCCCACAACTTTGGTAACCAGAATGGCATCAAAATCCTTGTCCAATAATTGTTCTTCAAGGCGGGCAACTTCTTCTTCGGTTTTGGCGGAAAGCGTAAATTCCACGTCGAACAAATCCACACTGCGCATGGCCTCTACTCCTCGTTTTGTAAATTCTTTCTGTAGTTTACTTTCATATTTCTCCCGGGTCACCGGATTTTGAATCATGCCCACTACCAGTACCTTATAGGCATGGAACAAAACGATATCCGGGTTTTTCCAATTTTGGACCAATCGGGTCGTGGAGGAGCAGCCATAAAATAGAACCAATAGAAGAACAAGGGGTTTTTTCATTTCCGGTTTTTTGAATGCCCAGCTCATGTGCGAGCCTGATTGAAAGAGTGAATTTACAATAGAAATGGCAAACAGAAACACACTTCTGTCTGCCATTGGTTACCATCTTTGTTAATTTACGGAAATAACCTTCTTTACTTTTTTCTTAGCTTCTTCCATTTTTAGGAGGTTTAGCCGTAAGATTCCGTTTTTGTACGTGGCTTTCACGTCTTTGGATTCGTCAATGGTGTTGGGCAACTGCAGGGATCTTCTAAAAGAGCGGTAATTGAATTCCTTTCTGGTGTAATCCTTGTCCTTACTTACTTCTTCTTCTTTTTGGGCACTAACTTCCAGAACATGATCTTTTAAGGTGATTTCAAAGTCCTTTTTTTCAAATCCTGGAGTAGCCAGCTCTATTTCAAAGTCGTCAATGTTTTCCTTGACGTTCATTGCAGGCAACGACTTTTCAAAGTTATAGAAATCATCGTTGAAAAACTCATCTCGCTCCATAAAATCGGCCAAACCGTTGTTCCATGGAAACAGGTTTTTGTTAAATTTAATCAGTGACATGGCTTTGTGATTTTTTTAGGTTATTACTTATAATATCTCCCCTAAATTAGAGATATGATATGGTATTTAAAATGACAAATATCAGCTCACAAAAAAAATAAGCTACTTGGGTTCTGGCTTTCTTTTTTTCAATATCCCTCCGGCATAATTAAAAATTTCCGATTTAAGGATTTGGAAATGCTCCGTACAGCTTACCACCTCGGCCTTTAATCTATCATGTTTTTGGTAATATGCAGAATCACAGCTACTGTCGGTACATTCCATCATTCCTGCCAAATCATTTTCATGCTTCGAAATATTTATCCTTACCTGGCCCTTCTCCGTTTTTGCCATTACCAATCTTTTCTGGTAATCCTGTAACCTTTCGAATAGATTGGGGGTGTTGGGCTCAAAAATATATGAACTTAAAAGGCGCTCCATGAAAATGATCTCATCTTCCATAAATTTCAGCATGGATTTCCAATGTTTGGTATCCCAATACAGGTCTTCCACCTTTTTTGTTTGATCTAATTTTGTTCGGATGTCTTTAGTGCCCATGCCGGTGTTTGTGTTTTTTCCGAAAAATAATTCCCATGGTTCTTATTTGCAATGATATTTATCAGTTTAGCCCCCCAGCTCCAATGTCCCATAGAGTTTTGGTATAGTTGTCTCCCAACCTAATGTGTCCTTTATTTTTACCCTAAATGTATCCAATGCAATAGGCTCTCCGTGCACAAGAAATACCTTTTCAGGAATGTTCTTTATGGCACTCATCCAAAACAGCAGTTCGTCTTGGTCCGCATGTGCGGATAGCCCTTCCAGATGGGCGACGGCTGCTCTGACCGCATGGTATTTCCCGAATAATTTAAGTTCGTGGGCACCTTCCAACAACTGTTTGCCCCTAGTCCCATCGGCTTGGTACCCCACAAGTAAAATGGTAGTAGTGGGCTGTTCCAGAAATTGTTTTAAATAGGTAAGTACCCTGCCCCCGGTCACCATCCCGCTTCCTGCAATGATGAGTTTGGGCCGTGGGTCATCAATGGTATCCCAGGTTTCTTTGTACGAACTTATAATGGTAAAGTGATCGCACATGGCGTTGTATTCATCCAATGGGAGTTTGTGCCAATGTGGAAATTCCCTGAAAACCGATAGCACATTGTTGCCCATGGGACTGTCCACAAAAATGGGGATGTTAGGGATACGTTTCTTTTTATACAATTTCCAGAGTCGGTACATTATTGATTGCAACCGCTCTACGGCAAACGATGGAACTATAAGGTTGCCCCTGTTTTGGATGGTTCGGTTTATTAACCCTACCAATGCCCCATCCACATCTTCCTTGTGGTGCAATTTGTTTCCATAGGTGCTCTCCATAAAAAGATAGTCTGCCCATGCCGGTCTTTTTGGGGGATAAAGCAGGAGGTCTTGGTTTCTGCCCACATCTCCCGAAAATACAAACAGCTTTCCAAAAATTTCCAGTTCTATGAAGGTGGCACCAATAATGTGGCCATTATAGACGAACCTGAACCTGACGTTTTCCGATAGTTCTATTGAAACATCCGGTTCTTCTGCCTGAAACAGGGCTATGGTGCGATCCGCTTCTGAAACCGTATAAAAGGGCAAGGCCGGCCTATGCTTGCTGTAGTGTTCTTTATTGGCCTTTTCTGCCTCTTGTTCATGAATTTTGGCACTGTCCCTTAATATAATGGCGGTAATGGCGAGAGTTGGTGCCGTACCGATTATTTTTCCCCTAAATCCAGATTTGACCAACCGGGGCAGATACCCCGTATGGTCTAGATGTCCGTGGGTCAATAAAACCACATCGATCCTGGAGACATTTATGGGCAAGTCATCCCAGTTGAGTTTCCTAAGCTCCTTTAACCCTTGGAACATACCACAGTCCACCATTATATTCCGTTCTGTGGTTTCCAAATAATATTTAGACCCCGTTACCGTACCAGAGGCACCGAGAAAATGAATTTTAACCTTGTTCATCTATTACTATTGTTGATTGCAGAGCATCCCTATCTCATTTAATATCTGTTTCTTTCGGCTTAGGGAAATGCCCAGATGGTCCAAGAAAAATTTATCCTTTATAAGTTGTTGACAGAGCACTATTTCCCTACCCAATAAAAATTGCTTTTCCCGATCCGTTAATAGTGTGGATACGGTTATGGGATACAATCCCAAACGATCTATTCTATCCTTTAGGCCATTTTCCTTGGGGAAATCCCAACTTAACAGATATAGCCCCACACAATTGCCATAGGCAACTGCATCACCGGTAAAACGGGTATTGGTAACCACCCACCCCACATCCAATTCCCTTGGATCATCCTTCTTCTTATCCCAATGTTCCTTTATGTCCCGATAGCGGGAATGGATGTACAGGGGAACTTTTACATTGCAATTTCGACCCTCCTCACTATGGAATTTACATTCAATGACGTTGATTTTATTGTTTTTTTCTGCAAAAACATCGATTTCGTGCGTTACGCAAATTCCATTGACTATCTTACCGACCTCAGTCCTATACCCTGAGTATTGCAACAAGGCGGCCACAAAACGTTCAAACGGAAAACCGGTTGGCCCCAACTCATAAATCGCTTTTTTTAGCTTATATTTTGATGCAAAAATGGATTTGCTCTTTTTGAGCAAGGCAAAAGCCCTATTATAGATTTCACTGGTCGAGATACCTTGGTAGAGTTCTTCCCCAACTTGGTCCGATATCTGGTTTACCAAAACGTCGTCCGCACCGCTCCGCATTAAGGAATTCCGAAATTTATCCAATGAGAATTTCATCTTTTCCCCCGAAGATTTAACAATGTCCATATTGGGTCCCTCCATTATGCCTCCTTTTATTTTAATGTCCGTTCCTGAATTTTACAGATGGTAAAATATACTTATAAAAAAGAAAACCCCGATGCGGGCAGAGGGCGCTGAAAAAGTCATTCTATTTCAGTAAATAGTCGATCCTTAAAAAAGGAATTTATGGTCAGAGTGGTTTACCTGAATGCCATGTGATTCCCAAATATTTTTGGACCGAACATATTGATAAGGTACGAATATAGCCAAAGAATCGTTTCCTTTAGTTTTATCATCAATTTTTTGAAGTTAAATCCTGCCGCCGCCATCATAAAGTTTATACTGTCGCCCGTTTGCCCCTTGAGGAAGTTTCTTGCCGCCCTATGATCCGATTTAAGGTGCCTGTTACCGGTTCTATGGCCGCCCTTCTTCTAAAGTGTTTTCTCTTTTTCCGTTTTTGATAGGCGTTGTCACTTTTCAATGGAGGCCTAGGCATGTTGATCTGTGTTCCCGCTACGTCCTGTTTTCCCTTATAGCCCCTGTCTACACTGGCCGTCTTGGGTGTTTTTCCGGTAAGCTTCCGGGTCTGAGCCGGTACATCTTCCAAGGTATGGCCGTCGTACACGTTGGTGGTGAAGGTCATGGCCCCTACGATTATGCCCGTCTTTTGGGTAAGTACGACCGGGGCCTTGTTTCCGAACTCATACTTTTTATGTGCCTTGCCCATGCAATACACCTCGGGCTCGTGCAGGCCGTAGATCTTGTTCTTGCTGCCCTTTTCTTGGGCAAGCACCTTTTTAAAGAGTTCCAGTTCGCTGGCACAAACCCCCTCGGGCAACTCACGCTCGAGTTCCCTGACTGGGCGCCCGGCGGTGGTTCTCAGCTTTCTACTTGCCGCAACCGCTTTCTTCCTCCTTTTGGGATGTGTACCGTTATAGGTGTCCTGACCAATTGCTTCGAGGTGCCCCTGTAGCTCCCGCGCGGAACGATCCCGTGTGCTTTTGCTGTTTTCGCACATTTGTCGATGATCTTCTTGTGCAGCTTGGCATCGGTGGGATAGGTGATGTTCTTCTCCTGTGCGGTAGTATCGATGCTTACGTGCGGATCCTGCCCATCCTTGCCATGCCTGTCTATCGAATGTTCGAATATCTTTTCCACGCCCTGTTCCCCTATGCGCTGCCTGAAATGCACCAGGCGCTCGCCGCACAGGGCGGGCCCCACTGTTGGACGGACATGCCCCCGAAGTATTGGAAATAGCCGTTCATCTCCCAATGTTGCTCCACCAGCACTTCATCGGACAGATTGTGGACGGCCTTGAGGATCAATAGCGATACCATCAGCCGTATCGGGTGGGCAGGACGGCCCTTGTCGGAATACAACGGGGCGAATTCATTTTCGAAATAGTCCCAATCGACAACATCGGCAAGAAGATAGAGTTCGTTCTTGGGGTTGAGCTGCTCCTTTAGGGTCGGGGCAAGAAAATTGAGCTGTCCGGCAGGTCTTTTTTTTGAACGCATTTGACAAGGGTTTATACCATAAGTTACGAAAAACTTGTCATTTCACCAAGCAATTTTATCAATATTTTCATTACATAATATTGATAATCAATTGTTTGTATTGTATTTAAGGCTTAATTATGTATCATCATTCCTATGCGAATTTTAAAGAGGATTACGTTCGGTCCTTCATCGCTTGTGAGACCTCTGATTCTAACATCAGCTCGTTTCCGGCAACTACTATGACCTCTGCTGACTTCTCCATTTAGCTACACGTAGCTTTGGAGACCTCCCCAGGTAATGGCATCTTCTTTCATTCAATTCCTGCCGTATCTACATATTTACTCTTTTGGTATTCGTTGGGCGTTACAATGATGTGATTGCTTACCCAAGTAATTATGCCTCTGTATACGGTTCCTGCTTGGTCTATCCTGAGCGTAGTCGAAGGGTCAGTACCGAGTTTTGTAGTCTCGCTTCCTTTAGTTCTAACCTCGCGGTTAACAACCTTGCGACTTACTAATGGTTCAAAGC
>JBGTBA010000133.1:0-2428 GCA_041749595.1 Flavobacteriaceae bacterium
TTCAGTCCCAGCTTCACAACTGGCAACCTTGCAGCTTACTAATGGTTCAAGGCGTTACCCCTGCCCATAAGGGACTTGCACCCTCTAGATTAATTATTTATCTTCCGATAAATAAAAGATGCCCATGCTGGGCACACACACTAAATATAAAATATACGGGTGTTAGTGCGTATTTGAACGGTATTACCTTTAATTTACTTTCGTGCATCGGGATAGGATACCGCTTTTAATCCCGTACATTTCATATTTTTAACGTTATGCCCAATTTGAGAACAACCTCGTTTTTCATTAAAATTTCGGATTTGACCAACAAACTTTAACAATAGAATATTATCTTTGAAATATGTATCAAGAAAAACTAAAATTTATTGACCTCTTTTGTGGAATTGGAGGATTTAGAGTCGCCTTTGAGGAGGCGTGTGAGGAAAATGACATTCAACCCGATTGTGTATTTTCTTCCGACATTGATAAATATGCTCAAGAAAGTTACGAAGCAAATTTTGGCGAAAAACCTTTTGGAGATATTACCAAAATCAATGAAAACGATATTCCTGACCATGACATTCTTTTTGGCGGATTTCCCTGTCAACCTTTCAGTATCATTGGACAAATGAAAGGTTTGAGCGATACAAGAGGAACACTTTTTTTTGATATTGCCAGAATAATTGAGGTAAAAAGACCAAAAGCCTTTATCCTCGAAAATGTAAAACAACTTGTTGGACACGACCAAGGAAAAACTTTAAAAGTAATCGTTCAATCTTTAAAAGATTTAGGATATCACGTTCAATACAGCGTTTTAAATGCTTTAGATTATGGCTTACCACAAAAGCGTGAAAGAGTTGTCATAGTTGGACACAGAGAACCAATAATGTTCACATTTCCAAATCCCGAAAAACCTTATAAATCATTACATGAAATTTTGGAAACCAAAGTTGACAAGAAGTATTATGCATCTGAATTTATAAGAGAGAAAAGAAAAGAGAAGCACCAATCTTCATACTATCCTTCCATTTGGCACGAAAACAAATCGGGCAATATTTGTTCATATCCTTATTCCTGTGCGCTTCGTTCGGGAGCTTCGTATAATTATTTATTGGTAAATGGAGAAAGACGTTTGACACCGAGAGAAATGTTCAGACTTCAAGGATTTCCAGATTGGTATAAAATTGTAGTGAGCGATGCGCAAGCAAAAAAACAAGCTGGAAATGCAGTTCCCGTGAATATGATTAAGGCAGTTGTTCAAAAATTACTTCCTTATGTTGCAAGCACACTCGAACCAGCAAGCGTATTAAGAGAATATGATTTAAATTACAATCCAAGTTAATGGCAAAACGCAACTCACCAAAATTAAGAACAGTCAATAAATCAGTTGCTGCTTATCCGTTAAACCAATTCAATTCGGATTTTCCTTATGTTCTTGGACAAGAAATCGTTTATCTATTAGCAAGTAAAGGACGTGGAGACCTTGAAGGTTCGGAATGGGAGCAAATTTTTGCAATTTGTATTGGTGCAGATTGGAAACCATCAAATGTTGGACTTGATGATGTTGTTATCGGCAACACAGCTTGGGGAGCAAAAACTGTAAAATCAAATGTAAAGGATTTCAAAGAATTAAAACAAGTCCGTTTAATTTCTGGTCGTAATTCGCCTGTTTATTCCTATGGTGGAACTATTGACACGACTGCTGACCCAAATGGAGTTGGCGAACAAGTTTTGGAAATTTGGAACGAACGAGTTTCAGCGGTTCGTGAAAAATTCAAGAATTTAAGAACTGTTGTTCTTGTTAAATCCAACGACCTTTCCCAAGTGGCTGTTTTTGAATTTGATACTATTAGATATGACCCAGAACTTTTCGATTTTGTATGGAATCCAAGAGGTAATTTAGAAGGTTTTGTAAAAGGAACTAAAACAAAACGTTTTACTTGGCAACCTCATGGTTCACAATTTACAATTCACGAATCTGTTCCCGAACATACGTTGATATTAAAAATTAAACAACCCGAAAGATTAGACAAAGATAAAATACTTGAAGCTATCGGATTTGATAAATCTTGGGTAACAATAGAACGGAAATAAAAACTGGGCATAATAACTAGGCGTTCGTGTGGTCGGTACGGCCTAACATGAACGCAGTGTTGACTGAACCGGTCTTGGTCGGTTTGGCCTATATGGGTATTGAGCTGTTTTCTTGTGAGTTTTAGGGATGGCCTGTTGACCTTTTTAGCGCTGCTCTGTAGTAGTACATTCAGCTTTTTACCGTAAATTCTGCTTCTCGGATCTCATTGATCGCGATATTTTAATGATTTTTCCCGAAATCCCTTTGGTAAGGCCATAGGCATCCCATTACGCTTTTCGGGAGCTGTTTTAGGTATTATTTGTTTTCTTGTCCTTTGAGTTTTTCCATCCAATATGCTGGTGGCCCACGTGC
>JBGTBA010000134.1:0-45743 GCA_041749595.1 Flavobacteriaceae bacterium
ATAAATTTTGTTTTTGCTTGTCCGTTTTTGAGCCAGAATCCGTTTAAATAATTCAATATCCGTAAGGTAAATGGAGCCGGGTTTTAGATTTCTCTCCAGTTCACGGACCAACCTTCCTGCAACGGTTCTAACCTTTCTGTCCGCTTTTTTTGCTTTTGACCTATTCCTTGGATGGTTCCTGAAGCGCTGGTCCACGCTTAATTTTTTCAGCGTTCTGGTGTAGGTCTGGCGAACCGGAAGTTGTTTCTTCTTTGCTATTGCAAGGCACTTTTTGATCATCTTTTTATGCAACTTTGCATCTGTGGGAAAGGTGATGTTTCTCTCCTGAACCGTAGTGTCAATGCTAACCTGGCCATCATTGCTGTCATCTCCATTAATACGGATGCTCTCTTTTAAAATCAGCTCTATTCCCGATTCCCCAATGCGTTTACGAAAATGAACCAGTTCGGAAGCTTCACAAGGTTGTGAGGAACTAAATTCTTGCTGTCCGCAAAAATATTGATAGTAAAGATTTTCGGCCCATTGCTCAACGACACTTTCGTCCGAAATATTCCGAATATGCTTCAAAACCAACAGTCCGACCATTAATCGAATTGGTTTGGCAGGGCGCCCATTATCCTCACAATAAAGTGGGGCAAATTCCTTATCAAAAAGTTTCCAATCGACCCTATTGGATAAAATATAAAGTGGATGTTTTTGGTTTAAAGTGTCTTCTAAAGCGAAGAAAAAACTGGATTGATTCTCTATTTTTGGCTTGGCTAACATAAATTTAAATTGCAAGGTTTACGTTGTAAAAATACGAAATCTTGTAGATTTAAATAGGTAAATATCCATATAAATTATTAACAATCAATACGTTAACTAGTTTTTAAGGAACGGCTATTTATTATACAATATTTTGAATTACAAGGCTTACCATTTAAAAATATACTAGATTAGTGGTATGGATAAAGTGAGTATTGGAAAACCAGTGCCCTTATCCCTAAGTTAACTGCATCCCTATGACGACCGACAGAAAAATGACCCAAAATGCCAACGCCCTGACACCTTTCCGACCGAAAAACCTATCTTAACCGACTGAAAAAAAGAATGTAAATTGTAGATGAAATCCGTTTGCGGATTCGTGAACACCAATGAAAAAATAAAAAGGCCGTGAACAATTTAAAGGAATTGAAACCAAGAAAGGCACTGAACAAAGCCTTTTTAAAAGTAAAACCCAACAGGACTGAAATTGAAGGTTTCAAGACCAATCTCATTGCTTTGCTCGACAGGACAAATGACACGGAAAGCGAAGAGTTTCATAAAAACTTGGTTTCCGACTTTCTTAAAGACACCTATTACAAGCAAAATCATTTTATCAATACCAAAGGCAGGAACGACCTTGTTATTCATAACGGACAAAATGCAAACTCGACAGTTGGTGTAATTCTCGAAGCAAAAAAGCCGACCAACAAGGCTGAAATGCTTTCAAAAGACAGCATCAACAAAAAAGCGTTTCAGGAATTGGTTTTGTATTACCTAAGAGAAAGAATAACGCATAAAAATCTTGAAGTAAAACATTTGGTGGCGACCAACATCAATGAATGGTTTATTTTTGACGCTACCCTATTTGACCGACTTTTTGCTCAAAACAAAAATCTTGTAAAACAATTTACAGACTTTGAAGGCGGACGATTGGCAGACACCAAAACCGATTTTTTCTACAAACAAATTGCCGAGCCGTTTATTGATCAAATCTTAACTTCCCTCCCTTCGGGAGGGGTTGGGGGAGGGCTTGAATTTACCTACTTCAACATTCAGGATTTTCAAAAACCGTTACGCAATACCGACAAGGCAGACGATAATTCGCTTATTGCTTTATTCAAATTGTTGTCGCCAGAGCATCTTTTAAAACTTCCGTTCACCAACGACAGCAACAGCCTTGACAAACGCTTTTACAGCGAGTTGTTGCACATTATCGGATTGACCGAAACCAAAGAAGGAAGCAAAAAACTAATTGAAAGAAACAAAGAAGGCGAAAGAAATTCGGGAAGCATTTTGGAAGATGCAATCATTCAGTTGGACAGCTTAGATAAACTCAGCCGACTAGACCGACCGAGCCAATTTGGAAACATACAACAAGAACGGCTTTTTAATGTTGCCCTTGAACTTTCTATCACTTGGATAAACCGCATTTTGTTTTTGAAGTTGTTGGAAGCCCAACTCATCACTTATCACAAGGGCGACAAATCCTATTCGTTTCTCAATCTTGACAAGATTAAAAACTATGACGATCTGAACAGCTTGTTTTTTCAGGTATTGGCAAAGAAATATGACGAACGGAACCAAGATGTAAAAAAGCTATTTGAGAAAGTTCCTTATCTCAATTCTTCACTTTTTGAGCCGACAGAAATTGAACAAGTTACGTTGTTTATAAGCAACCTGAAAGACGATAAAACCATTCCAGTAATCTCTTCCACCGTTCTCAAAGACAAACAAGGAAAAAAGCGAACAGGAAATTTAACCACGCTTGAATATCTGTTTGAGTTTTTGAACGCTTACGATTTTAGCAGCGAAGGTTCGGAAGAAATTCAGGAAGACAACAAAACGCTCATCAATGCTTCGGTCCTTGGCTTGATTTTCGAGAAAATAAACGGCTACAAAGATGGTTCGTTTTTCACTCCGGGTTTCATCACCATGTATATGTGCCGTGAAACCATTCGCAAAGCGGTGGTGCAGAAATTCAACGAACACTGTCTGAACCATGATTTATCTGATTATAAGATTAACATGATTAAAGATATTTATGAGTTGATACCGCAAAAGATCACAAGAAAACAAGCAAATGAGATAGTTAATAGTCTCAAAATTTGCGACCCTGCCGTTGGTTCGGGGCATTTCTTGGTTTCTGCTTTGAATGAAATGATTTCCGTTAAAAATGATTTGAAGATTTTAGAAGATAGAGAAGGCAAATCATTGCATCGTTATGAAATAGAAGTAGTAAATGACGAACTTATCGTAACAGATGAAGAAGGCGAACTGTTTGATTACAACCCTACCAATAAAGAAAGCCAACGCATACAGGAAACACTTTTTCACGAAAAGCAAACCATCATTGAAAACTGCCTTTTCGGGGTGGACATCAATACCAATTCGGTAAAAATTTGCCGTTTGCGTTTGTGGATCGAACTTTTGAAAAATGCCTATTACATTAAAAAAGAGAATAACAGATACAGTAGCCCTGTCTGTTATGCAGAGAGCAATGAGGTAAGGGAAGGCTTTAAGCAGATTTCTGTTGAGGAATTACAGACCTTGCCCAATATAGACATCAACATAAAATGCGGAAACTCTTTGGTGAGCCGTTTTGCCATTGATGCAGACCTGAAACAAGCACTCAAAAAAAGCAAGTGGACCATTGACAGCTACCGAATTGCCGTTGACACGTACCGAAACGCACAGAGCAAGGAACAGAAAAGAGAAATGGAACGGCTGATTGCCAATATTAAATCAGATTTCAGAAGCGAAATAGATAATCCATTTAAAAAGAAAATTGCAGCAGCAAGAGGTAAAATTGACAATATCGCCACCGAAATAAATACTCAAAAAAACTGGGGAGATAAAGTAAATAAGCAATTGTTTAAAGATTTAGAAAAAGCAACCGCTAACTTTAAAAAACTAGAGGCAGAAAGAGACCATATTGAAACAAACAAAATATTTGAAAATGCTTTTGAATGGCGTTTTGAATTCCCCGAAGTACTGAATGATGATGGCGATTTTGTGGGCTTTGATGTGGTGATTGGAAATCCGCCTTATGGTGCAACTTTCAATGAACAAGAAAAAAAATACATCAAACAAAATTACACATCATACAAATACAAGTTTGATAGTTATGTTTATTTCATTGAGCTTGGTTTAATTCTCTTAAAACCAAATGGAATTTTAGAGTATATAACGCCTATCGTATGGCTCTCGCTCGATAATTGTTTTCCAATTAGAAACATCGTTGTTAAAGAAAACAACTTGAAAAGATTGTTCATTCACGGAGAAGGAGTATTTGAAGAAGCAGTTGTAAATACACTTTCATTTCAAGTTGAAAAAAAGAAACCAGAAGATGAACTATTGATTTTAAACGGAGCAAATACCTTTACTACAAACAAAACAGAATGGATTACTGATGATACTCTGAAAATTGAATTTAAAATGAATTTTGTTGAAAAAACAATCATCAATAAAATCAAATCAAATTCATCTTTTCTATCAACATTTGGAGCTGTTATTCAAGGCATAACCCCATACGATAGTTACAGCGGACAATCTCAAGAAATAATAAAAAACAAAGCATATCATTTTGACCACAAAAAAGACAAGACTTGCGGTAAATGGTTAGACGGCAAAAACCTGAATAGATATTCTATCACTTGGGAAAATAAATGGTTAAGTTATGGCGACTGGCTTGCTGCACCGAGAGAAAAAAAGTATTTCATCGGACAAAGAATTTTATTTAGAGAAGTTCCAGGGAAAGGAAGAAGAATACAAGCATCTTCGACAATCGAAGAGTTTTACTATGGTCATAGTATTTCACCATTCAAACCACATAAAGAATTTGAAAATGATGTTGATTTTATTTTGGGAATTGTGAACTCAAAACTTATTAGTTGGTATGGAAATTTGACTTTGCCCAATTTTGGGAAGGATGTTTTTCCAAAATTAAATCCTAATGATATCAAGGAGTTACCGATTGCAAAAACAGATAAAAAATCAAAAGAAAAAATTTCAACACTTGTAGAAAAAATCCTCATCGAAAACAAAACAGACACAACAGACTTGGAAAACCAAATCGACCAATTGGTTTATCAACTTTATGACCTGACAGATGAGGAAATCAAGATTATAGAGGACAAATGAAGCTAAAGCAAAAAAATAAAGAAAACTTTTTTAGTTGGCTAAAGCCAAACTGCAATAGATTTATTCAAGATAAAATGAACTGAACATTGAACTATCTATTGCAGTCAGTTTTAACTGACTGATAAAAAAGATAAAAACAGACTGGCTTTAGCCACATAATAATAAAGATAGAATATGAGCTATATACTACAGTCCGTTTTAACTGACTGACAAGAAAAACAAAAAATAGAATATAAGCTATTTATTACAGTCAGTTTTAACTGACTGATAAAAAAGATAAAGACAGATTGGCTTTAGCCACATAATAATAAAGATAGAATATGAGCTATATACTACAGTCCGTTTTAACTGACTGACAAGAAAAACAAAAAATAGAATATGAACTATTTATTGCAGTCAGTTTTAACTGACTGATAAGAAAAATGAAAACAAATTGGCTTTAGCCACATAAAATAACTAACATGAGCTGGGTAAGAGTATATATGCACATGGTGTTCTCCACAAAAAATAGAGAACCATTTTTAAATGCAGCAGCGTTAAGAAAAAATGTTTTTCAGCATATTAAAAAAAATGCAGCAGAAAAAGGGATTTGGCTTGATTGTGTAAATGGGTATCAAGAACATGCCCATTGCCTTATTTCACTTGGCAAAGAACAGACTATAAGTAAAGTAGCACAGTTAATAAAAGGTGAGTCGTCATTTTGGATAAACAAGAATAAATTGACAATGGAAAAATTTGAATGGCAAGATGATTATTGGGTCGTGGGCGTAAGCGAAAGCCATCTGGAATCGGTTAGAAAATATATTCACAATCAGGAATCGCATCACGCAAAAAAGTCTTTTGAAGATGAGGTAAATGTCTTTATGGATAAATATGGATGGCGTTTTTTAAAAGAAAAATAATTTCTACAAAAAACCAAATAGACCAATTGGTTTACCAGCTTTACGATTTAGCGGAGGAGGAGATAAAAATCATTGAAAACGCATAAACCTATTACCCATGACCAAAGAAACAGCCATCAAACTATTTGAAGAAAAGCAGGTGCGTACCGTTTGGGATGCCGAACAAGAGAAGTGGTTTATTTCTATTGTGGATGTAATAGAAATTCTTACCGGAACTGACCGCCCAAGAAAATATTGGAGCGACCTAAAAGCCAAGCTAAAAAAAGAAGGAAGTGAACTGTCCGAAAAAATCGGACAGTTGAAAATGATTGCCGAAGACGGCAAATTGCGTATAACAGATGTTGCTGATACAGAACAGCTATTCAGGTTAATTCAATCAATCCCTTCCCCCAAAGCAGAACCCTTTAAACTATGGCTGGCTAAAGTAGCTGCTGAGCGATTGGACGAAATGCAAGACCCGGAATTAAGCATAGACAGGGCTTTGGAACAATACCTTAAATTGGGCTATTCTGAAAACTGGATTAACCAACGGCTGAAGAGTATTGAAATACGAAAAGAGCTCACTGATGAATGGAAGAAGAGAGGATTGAAAGAGGGGCAACAATTTGCAACCCTTACAGATATCATCACCAAAGCGTGGAGCGAAAAAACCACCAAAGAATATAAAGTGCTCAAAGGTTTGAAAAAGGAAAATCTGCGCGACAACATGACCAATACTGAGTTGATATTAAATATGCTGGCAGAAGCATCAACAAAGGATATATCAACAGCAACCAACCCCAAAGATTTTGAAGAAAGCAAAAAAGTGGCCTAACAAGGTGGTAATGTAGCTAAAGTGGCAAGACTGGAACTGGAAGCCAAAACCGGTAAAAAAGTAGTAACATCGCTAAATGCTAAAGATGCTTTGAAAGCACTACCTGAAGAGAAGCAAAAATCCAAAAAGAAAAAAGGTAAATAACAAACAATGAAAGCCAACGAACTACAAATAAATAATTTTTTGCAAGCTCCCAATGTGCAGTTTGTAATACCTGTTTATCAACGAAATTATGATTGGACAAATACAGAGTGCAAAGAACTCTTAAACGACATCATTTCGGTAGAAACCGATAACAGGGGCACTCATTTTATTGGCAGTATTGTTTTTATTCACGAAGGCACATATAGCACCAGTGAAGTAAAAGAGTTAGTTATCATAGACGGTCAACAGCGACTTACAACCATTAACATTTTGTATGTTGCCTTGTATCGTTTTGCAAAAGATAGCGGAAATACTCAAGATGCAGAACGGCTTTACAATATGTTTTTAACCAACCAATATGTAAAAAACGAATCGAGCAAATTAAAATTGAAACAAACGGATGCCAATTCTATAGCATTCAAAGCCATTTTGTTGGGGACAGATAATAGTTCATTGCCCTACTCCAATGTTACCGAGAACTATAACTTTTTCAGAAGCATTATCACCGAAGACAATTTTGAAACCATACTAAGGGGATTGAATCGCCTGATATTTGTTGAAATTTCATTGGAGCGTGATAAAGACGACCCACAACGGATTTTTGAAAGTTTAAATTCAACAGGTTTAGACTTGTCGCAATCAGACCTGATTCGTAATTACATTTTGATGGACTTACCACCAAAAGACCAAAACCGAATTTTTGAAACAATTTGGAACCCCATTGAAGAAAATGCCAGAGATTATGTGAAACAAAGCCCTTTGGTTTCTGAATTTATTCGGGATTACTTGACGCTAAGAAACAAGAAAATTCCAAACAAAAACAAAGTTTACGCAGAGTTTAAAAGCATTTATGCCAACAAAAAAGATGAAGCGTATCATCAGGAATTGGAAAACATAAAATCACTTTCCATTCATTACAAAAAGTTTGTAAATCCTTCATCCGTTTCCGATTTAAGCATACGGAAAGAGCTTGAATACATCAATCGTTTAGAAATTAATGTTGCCTATCCTTTTCTATTGCAAGTGTTTGAAGATGCCGAAAACGGATTGTTGAGCAAAGAAGATTTGTTGAAAGTTTTAAAATTGGTTCAAAGCTATGCTTGGAGAAGGTTTATTGTAGGGCTTCCGACCAATGCATTGAATAAAATCTTTATGACCTTATACTCAGAAGTTGACACAGAAGAGTATTACGAAAGCATTGCAAAAGCATTATTAAAGAAAAAAGGAAGTGCGAAGTTTCCGAGCAATGAAGATTTAAAAACATCCCTGAAAGACAAAGACCTTTACAATACGCAACCAAAAAACAGAAACTATTTGTTTGAGATGTTGGAGAATTACAACAACCGGGAATATGTAAATACCAATAATGAGCATATAACTATTGAACATATTTTTCCAAAAAATCCGAGTGATAATTGGAACACCGATATTTCACCCGAAGATTATTTCCAGTTCAAAGAGAAATACCTAAACACCATTGCCAACTTAACGCTATCAGGCAATAACGGAGCATTAAGCAACAAATCCTTTAAGGAGAAAAAGGAAATGAATGTTGACGGTAATGAGCAAGGGTATAATTACAGCAGACTTTGGCTCAATTCCTATTTGAAGTCATTAGATAAGTGGACAGTTGCAGAGTATGAAGAAAGACTGAATATAATTTATGAGCGATTTTTAAAAATATGGGAGATACCCGACATTGAAATCGCTGATGCTGATGAATCGGAAGAGCAAAATATTTTTGACGCTGAAAGCCCAACACATAAAAAGTTGGAATACTTCATTTTTGAGAACACAAAAGTTGAAGAAGACACCGTTGCCCAAATGTATTTTTATGTGATTCGTAAACTCTATGAAAAAAACACACAATTACTAATCAGTAATCAGGATGTTTTCAAAATAACACGAGAAACAAAGGATTTCAGAGCAGCTCAAGAAGTTTTAAATGGTTGGTATATCGAATCAAATATTGATAGCAACTCCAAATTTGCAATTCTGAAAAAAATACTTGTTTTGTTTGAATTGGAAGATGAACTATTGATTAAGTATTCATCAAATGGAGAAAGTAAAACAGAACCCAACCGATTTAGCGTAAGAAAAAAATATTGGCAACAACTTTTACCGCTTTTAAACGACACAAATCTGTTTGACAATGTTAGTCCATCAAAAGACCATTGGCTAAGCACAGGGGCAGGAATTGGCGGTTTAGCTTACACATTAATAATAACAAAATCACATATCCGAATTGAACTAGGCATTTCGACTTCAAGCAAGGATAAAAACAAAGCCTATTTCAAAAAATTAATAAAAAGCAAAGAAGCTATTGAACAGGCATTTGGGAACCCTTTAGATTGGGAAGAATTGACCGACAACAAAATGAGTAGAGTTAAATTTGAGTTGCAAGATGTAAACCTATTTAACGACAACCATTGGGAGAGAATGAACCAATTTTTCGTTGAGTATTTACCAAAGTTTGAAAACGCTTTCAGACCAATTATTAAAAACCTAAAATAAAACCGACACCAATGACCAACGCTTCACAGCCACACAACCGACAGACAATCAACACGAAAAACAGAAGGGCAGCAGCTATAACAGTAATTCCCCATTTTTCTGCAAGAAAATAATTTCTCGTGCTACCGGGGAGAAATCGAAATAAACAATAGGGTGCAAAAAACAATAATTTACACCGATGATAATCAAAACTATACAAAACGTCAGTGAGAATGCGGGTTGACGTACAAACTTGGAGCTTTCTGCATATAATGAAAAATAGGGGCGAATTGAAACTTTGTGCCCCTTAACCCTCCCTAACGCAAAGCCCGCAACCGTTGTGTGGCAGGTATCGAAAATTAGCCTTATTTTTAGGTTTTAAAACCCTAACAGATGCCATCCCTGCCACTTCCGTTTAAATTGGGCGAAGACCTACTTACATCGGGTATTGCCCTCTCCATTGCCAAAGGCGAAACGCTAACAACACTCTCTATGGCTGCCCGCCAAAAAGTACGCAACAGTGCGGCGATCGTTACTGAAATCGTGGACCGAGGGGATGTGGTATATGGCATAAATACCGGGTTTGGGCCACTTTGCACTACGACCATTTCCAAGGAAGCCACTAAAATATTACAAAAAAACATCCTAAAAAGCCATAGTGTAGGGGTAGGAGAACCCATCCCAACCGAAATTGCAAAACTAATGCTGGTCCTAAAAGCGCATTCTTTGGCCAAAGGTTTTTCGGGAATCACGGAAACTACTTTAGACAGAATACTGTGGCACATCCAAAACGATGCCGTTCCGGTAGTACCTTCCCAAGGTTCGGTAGGTGCATCCGGGGATCTGGCTCCCTTAGCTCATTTATTTTTACCCTTGATAGGCCTTGGAAAAGTAACTTATAAAGGAACAACCGTAAACACTGCCGAATTTTTTAAGGACACTGCCCTTAAACCGTTGGAATTGGCCGCAAAAGAAGGTTTAGCGCTCATTAATGGTACCCAATTCATAGCCGCCCATGCCGTAAAAGTAGTAGCGCAGTTACATAATTGCCTCGCACAGGCCGATGTTATCGGGGCTTTAATGGTAGAGGGTTTGCAAGGTTCCGTAAAACCATTTTTTAACGAACTGCACGCATTGCGACCCTATAAGGGAAATATACACGTGGCCAAACGGATTAAACGCCTTTTAAAGGGTTCTGAAATAATGGAAGACCATAGCAATTGCGAGCGGGTACAAGATCCGTATTCCCTACGCTGCATGCCGCAGGTGCATGGAGCTTCGCGCAATGCCTGGCTGCATTTAAAGGAGTTGGTGGAAATAGAACTTAATTCGGTTACCGACAACCCCATGATTATAAATGCGGAATTGACGATAAGTGGCGGTAATTTTCACGGCCAACCTTTGGCCATGGCTTTAGACTATGCCTGTTTGGCCGCATCCGAAATAGGCAATATATCCGATCGGAGAATTTATCTGGCCTTAGAGGGCAATAGTCCGGGCGTTCCCAAATTACTGATGGCCGAAACAGGCATCAATTCCGGTTACATGATTTTGCAGTACACCACGGCGGCACTGGCCAGTGAAAACAAAGGCCTGTGCTTTCCCTCCAGTGCAGATAGCATTCCTACCTCACTGGGTCAGGAAGACCACGTTAGTATGGGCTCTATTGGTGGCCGTAAGGCATTACAGGTCATTGGCAATGTAGAGAAGATACTGGCCATAGAATTATTGACCGCCGCTCAGGCCTTTGAGTTTAGAAAACCTTTAAAATCGGGCATCTTTCTGGAAGAAATCCATAAAGAAATACGCAAAAAGGTTGCTTTTGCAGTAGAGGATCGGGTATTTTCAGATGATATTGCCCTAGGCATCTCCATGATCCAAGACCAAACAATATTGAAAGCCATAGAACACATTGGAACCAGAGAAGGCATATCCTTGCAAACAAAATATTCCGAGGAATTTGAAACGTATTAAAATGCTATCCGCAAACTACCATACGCTAAGCGCACCGCAAAAAAAATAGAAAATGCACACAAACAGACTCATAGGCCCATTTAAACAACTAATTTCAATGACGGGAATAGCGCTCAAAGGACCTGTTCCGGATAACGCATTGTCCATTGTAGAAGATGCCGGTATCTGGATTGAAAACGGAAAAATTCGCCGTATTGCAAAGTATGCCAACCTTCGGATTGAAGCAAACCTCCAAAAGGTGGCAATTACCCAATTGGAAGGCCACCATGTTTGCCTACCGGGATTTATAGATTGTCATACGCATATTTGCTATAGTGGTTCCCGTGCGCAGGATTATGCCTTGCGCAATGCTGGAAAAACCTATTTGAAAATTGCGGAATCCGGTGGGGGCATTTGGGATACCGTTACCCAAACCCGACTGGCTTCTGAAGATGAATTGGTAAAAAAGACCTTGAAACGGGTGAAGCAACATCTTAAAAACGGCGTCACAACCCTTGAGGTTAAAAGTGGTTACGGCCTCTCTGTTGCGGAAGAACTGAAAATACTCCGTGCCATAAAAAAAGTTAATATGGAAACAGCGGTGCATTTAATTCCCACCTGCTTGGCGGCCCATACATTTCCCCGGGATTATGAGGGAAGTCCTACCGACTATCTTGCCGAAATTGAAAATTTTCTTTTCCCTGTTTTACGCCAAGAAAAACTAACGAACAGGATAGATGCTTTTATAGAAAAAGGTGCCTTTTCAAAGGCAGATATCCTTCCTTATTTTAAAAAGGCAAAAGAATGGGGCTTTGATATTACCGTACATGCAGATCAGTTTTCCACTGGTGGAAGCGCAATTGCCGTTGCCTGTGGCGCAGTTAGCGCAGACCATTTAGAAGCGAGTACCCCCAAAGAAATAGCACTTCTGGCAAAAAGCGATGTTATTGCCACCACATTACCGGGTGCCTCATTGGGCCTGGGATGCAACTTTGCCCCCGGCCGAAAACTTTTGGATGCCGGATGCGCTTTGGCCATTGCCAGCGACCATAATCCCGGTTCGGCACCCATGGGCGATTTGCTTACCCAAGCCGCTATTTTGGGCACCTTTGAAAAATTAACAAATGCCGAAGTACTTTCGGGAATAACCTTCAGGGCCGCTGCGGCACTTAACCTTAAAGACCGCGGGCAGTTAAAAGAGGGTTTTATGGCAGATTTCATCCTTTTTCACACCAATAATTACCATGAGATTTTATATCACCAAGGTGCATTTAAGCCCTGTATGGTATTTAAGGAGGGCATTTTAATCTATGATAAGCATATAGCCCTCTAACACCTAAAGGGAGCGCTTTAAAATAAAATACAAGTTCACGCACAAGTTCACGCACAAGTTCAAATACAAAACGCAAGTTCAAACTCAAATTCAAGATTAATCTGAATTGAGCAACAGTCCAAAATTGAATGAATAATGAGTTTTAAAGCTAAAATACTACAAGGAATTCCAGCGGTACTATCTTCGAAGAAAAGCTACGATACTATTGTATCCCATGCCCCTAAGCGAAAAGATATCCTCTCCACAACTGAAAAAAAACTGGCCATCCGTAATGCTTTACGTTATTTCCCAACGGAGTGGCATGAAGAATTGGCCCAGGAATTTGCTTCGGAATTAAAAGACTTCGGCAGAATTTATATGTATCGGTTTAAGCCCGATTATGAAATGGTTGCCCGTCCAATACATGATTATCCTGCAAAAACCGCACAGGCCGCTGCAATAATGTTAATGATTCAGAATAATCTGGATCCGGCTGTGGCTCAGCATCCCAATGAATTGATTACCTACGGTGGCAATGGATCCGTATTTCAAAATTGGGCGCAATATCTTTTGACCATGCAGTATTTGGCCAATATGACCGATACTCAGACCTTACACATCTATTCGGGCCACCCTATGGGTCTTTTTCCTTCGTCCAAAGAGGCTCCAAGAGCAGTGGTTACCAACGGTATGATGGTTCCCAATTACTCCAAGCCCGACGATTTGGAAAAATTCAATGCGCTGGGCGTTACCCAGTACGGCCAGATGACCGCCGGATCGTATATGTACATTGGCCCGCAAGGAATTGTCCATGGCACGACCATAACTGTTATGAATGCGTTTCGAAAAGTGCTCCAAAAAAACGAAACGCCTGCCGGAAAAGTCTTCCTGACCTCCGGATTGGGTGGCATGAGCGGTGCACAACCCAAAGCCGGAAACATTGCAGGATGCATCACCATTTGCGCTGAAGTAAATCCCGCGGCGGCCACAAAAAGACATCAACAGGGATGGGTAGATGTATTGATGGATTCTTTGGATGATTTGATAGAACGCACCAAAAGAGCCCAAAAAGAAAAAGAAGTAATATCCATTGCATTTATTGGAAACATCGTTGATGTTTGGGAACAATTTTATGAAGAGTCTCTTTTTATCCATTTGGGATCCGATCAAACATCCCTCCACAATCCTTGGGCCGGCGGCTACTATCCCGTGGATCTCTCCTTTGAGGAATCCAACCGATTGATGACAGATAACCCACCGCTATTTAAAGAAAAAGTAGAAGTTTCTTTACGACGACAGGTAGCCGCTATAAACAAACATGCAGCCAAAGGCACCTACTTTTTCGATTATGGCAATGCCTTTTTGCTGGAAGCGTCCCGCGCCGGTGCAGCGGTTTATAAAGACGTTTCAGGTAAGTTTTTAAGCAAGGATGGTCTTTTGGAAGGGCAAGAAGGGAAATGGGCTTATCCATCATACGTTCAAGATATTTTAGGACCAATGTGTTTTGACTATGGTTTTGGCCCCTTTAGATGGGTCTGTACGTCCGGCAGTTCAAAAGATCTGCATAAAACAGATGCCATAGCACTTCGGGTTATGGAAGAAATAAAAACAAATGCCCCATCGGAAATTCAGCAACAAATGCAGGATAACATGACATGGATAAAGGAGGCTGAAAATAATAAACTGGTAGTGGGTTCGCAAGCGAGAATCCTGTATGCCGATGCGGAAGGGCGATCCAAAATTGCCGAAGCGTTTAACCGAGCTATTGAAAATGGAGAACTAAGCGCCCCGGTTGTATTGGGCCGGGACCACCACGACGTAAGTGGCACCGACTCCCCATATAGGGAAACCAGTAATATATATGATGGCAGCCGCTTTACGTCCGATATGGCCATCCATAATGTCATTGGCGATAGTTTTAGGGGGGCTACCTGGGTATCCATTCACAACGGAGGTGGTGTTGGCTGGGGCGAAGTCATTAATGGCGGCTTTGGCATGTTGCTCGATGGCTCTGAGGACGCCTCCCGAAAACTAAAAAATATGTTGTTTTATGACGTAACCAATGGCATTGCGCGCCGAAGTTGGGCTAGAAACAAGGAGGCTCTTTTTGCCATTGAAAGGGAAATGTACCGTACACCGGAATTAAAAGTAACCCTTCCCTATTTGGTGGCGGATATAGTATTGGAGGGACTGTATTGACCGGCCTTTTTTAGTTCCCCGGCCAATTATTGTTTTGCTTTTTCAATAAGAGCTTCCCATTTACCTGCCATTGAAATTTTAAACCCACATTACGTTCTTGTATGCCCCAGGACAAGAAAGAAAACAGGGTCTAAGCTCTCTTTGGTCTTTGTTTTTTTACGGATCATTTTAAATGCCTTTGTAATTTGGGCCTCCACTGTTTTTTTGGATAGGTTCAGGCGTTCGGAGATTTCAATGTTGCTAAGACCTTCTTCTTTGCTCATGAAAAAAATACGTTTGCATTTTGGGGGTAGGTTTTCAATTTCCTGCCGAATCAGGAGAATGAGCCTTTCCAATCGATCTTCATCAACTTCCACAATTTGGTCCAGTTCTTCAATGTATTTCTTTTCCAGTGCCGTAACGGATTGCCGTTTTCTGTTTTGGTCTATAAATTCATTGTAAACGGATTTGTACAGATAGCTTTTAATAGAAAAGGTTGCTTTAAGATTCTTGCGCATCTCCCAAATTCGTATAAAAACGTTTTGCACAATATCCTCGGCCATGTCCTTATCATTAGTTAAGCCCATAGCGTAAACACACAATTTATGGTTATAGGTATCTACCAAAAACGCATAGGCAACTTCCCTTCCATTTTTAAGCTCCGCAATAAGATTATCATTATCAGAATAGACCTGCTTCATTATTCTGAATTTAGAAATTAACGATCCACTAATATAGAAATAAATCAAAAAAAATTAATAATTTTTTAAGAATAAAGTAGGGGTATCACAAATTGGCTTCGTATTAGTGTAAAAATAACACTATTAATGTCGAAGTTAAACATAAATAATATTATTGTAAAGTTTATGTATAACTCAGCTAACGTAACCGAATTGCAATTGCTTGAGCTTTGGTTATCGAAATTGGAAAACCAACAGAAATTAAATGAATTTGTAGAAGTAAACTACGCTATTTGCCATATAATGACAGAATTTAATACGGACAAGATCAAACGAAATTTGTTTGAAAAAATAAAAAAAGATAAAAGTATTCTCAATCGCCTTAAAAAGATTAAGCATTTAAAATATGCGGCTGTGGCTATTTTATTTTTGGGAATCGGTTATATTTTTCAAGACCGAATTTTTATACCTGTAGGAGAAGACGAACTGATCCCTAAGCAGGACGAAGTTACACTGTATTTGGAAGACGGCGGGATGGAAATAATTTCAAAAAATGGAAAAACCTCCGTTTTTGATGCCAAGGGGAACAAGGTGGGCGAGCAAAAAGGGAGCCAGTTGCAATATGCCAATAAGGGCACCCAAAAAGAAGTGGTTTACCATAAGCTTAACGTTCCCTATGGCAAACGATTTGAGGTTCTGCTTGCCGATGGCACAAGGGTGTATTTAAATTCCGGCTCGTCCCTAAAATATCCCGTAGCGTTTTTAGAAAAGGGGGATAGAAATGTATTCCTTACGGGAGAAGCTTTTTTTGAGGTTGCCAAGGATACCGAGCATCCGTTCATTATAAATGCCGATGAGGTGAACATTCGCGTTTTGGGCACAAAATTTAATGTTTCCTCCTATGCTGATGACAAAAATATAAATACGGTATTGGTAGAGGGGGCTGTAGCCCTTTTTATGAAGGGTGAGGATTACGATATGGAAAAGTCGGCCATTTTAACACCGGGCCAAATGGCCACTTGGCGAAAAGAGGTCAATAAAATGGAATTTGAAGAGGTTGATACCGATATGCACCTGGCTTGGATGAACGGTAAAATCATTTTCAATCACATGGCCTTTAAGGATATCCTAAAAAAATTGGAACGTCACTACAATGTTACTATTATAAATACCAATAAGATATTGGATGATGAGGTGTTTACGGCCAGTTTTGATACGGAGACCATTGAACAAGTACTAAATACGTTCAGCAGAAATTTTGCAATTAACTTTCATATACAAAACAACCAAATAATTATCAATTAACCTTAAATACAAGAAACCTATGATGTGATATTATGCGACCATTTTCATTTGATACAAAAAAATCGGGAAATGCTGGCACATTCCCCGATAGTAATCAGTGATCAAAAACATTGTTCAACCACCTAAACCTATTACAAAAATATGAAAAATCTCGAGAAGATAGGGAGTATATCCCCTTATCCCGCAAAGCACTATTTAAAAATGATCCTCTCTTTAACGGTATTTGTCCTTTCAATTTTGCAACTCCAGGCGAACGGGAACTCGCTTGACACTAAAATTACACTACGTCTTGAAAAAGTAAGCGTTGAAAGAGCCTTAAAAGAAATTGAATCGCTCACTGAATATAAAATCCTGTACAATGACAAGGAAGTGAACTACAAAAGACGTGTTTCCATAGATGTTAAGGACACACCGGTTTCTGAGGTTTTAAAAACAATCTTCCGGGATACCCGTATTACTTTTGAAGTTTTGGGCAGTCAGATTATTTTTAAGACCAGTGCTTTAAAATCCAAAGAGACAACGGTAATTCCCGAAACCCCAAAAGAAAGTATTCAAAAGATAATAACGGGTACGGTTACGGATCAAGGCGGGCAGCCTTTGCCCGGGGTTTCCATTTACATAGAAGGAACCACAACCGGAACTACCAGCGATTTTGATGGGAAGTACAGCATTGAAGTGGCTTCTGATCAGGCGGTATTGGTCTATTCTTTTATAGGTATGACAAGAGCGCAAAGAACGGTTGGGGGAAATTCCGTAATCGATGTTGTTATGGTAGAGGATGCACAAGGGCTGGATGAAGTAGTCGTAACGGCCCTTGGTATTAAGCAAGATGCCAGAAAACTAGGGTATTCCGTAGCCAAAGTAGATGCCGATGATGTGAATGTGAACCGATCTACCAATTTTATGAATACCCTTCAGGGTAAGGTCGCAGGGGTAAACGTATCTTCTCTGGGAACCGGCCCTGGTGGTTCCTCTAAGGTGCGGATAAGGGGGCAATCTTCTATTTCCGGCACCAACAACCCATTAATCGTGGTTAACGGAGTGCCCATAGACAATACAAGTTTCGGTACCAGTCCGGGAAGTACAAGTACGGAGGTAGGCACCAATTCAGGTGGTATAACCTCGGATGGCGGGGACGGTTTTTCCAGCATTAACCCAGACGACATTGAAAGCATGACCATTTTAAAAGGAGCTACAGGAGCCGCACTTTACGGTTCCCGAGCAAAGGATGGGGTAATCATGATTACTACCAAAACAAGGGGTCGGGGCAAAGGAATCGGTGTTGCCTATAATCTCAGCGTGGCCAGCCAAGATGCGTTGGATTTTACGGATTACCAATATGAATACGGTCAAGGTGAAAATGGGGTAAGACCTACAACGGCCAACCCAACGTCAGGACAATGGTCCTTCGGCGAAAAATTTCAACCGGGTTTAACGCAAGTGTTGTTCGACGGTGTTGAAGTACCGTATGTTCCCGTTAGGGATAGGATAGATAAGTTTTACCGAAACGGTTTCGATATAACCAACTCGATTTCCTTAGAAGGTGGCGGAGACAAAGGAGGGTTCAACCTGTCTTTGTCCAATTTGGACAGTGAGGGCATTACCCCCAACAACGATTTTCAACGCAGGACGGTAAACTTGGGCACTACTTATGACTTGTCCGAACAGCTCACTGTTACTGCCAATATCAATTATTCCAACGAAAAGAACACCAACCCGCCCAATGTGGGCCAACAAGATAATACCATTCCGGTAGCCCTATATAATTTGGCCAATTCCATGCCCTTGGACCTCTTGAAGGAGAAAAAGTTTGATGCCAATGGCAACGAATTCGTGTACTCACGTTTTCGGAACAGGACCAATCCCTTCTTTACCCTGTCCGAACAGTTCAACAATATTGTGCGCGATCGTTATTTTGGTAATGTTACTCTTAAATATGACATCCTTCCTTGGTTGTTTGTACAGGGGCGGTTGGGACAGGATTATTGGTCCAGAGATCAGGATTTTAACGGATTTCCAACGGGTCAGGCATCTAGGCCAGCGGCTCCTGCCGGCTTTGTAAACGGTACGTTTACCCAGGAATCCCGAAGGTTTAGGGAAACCAATTTGGATTTTCTTATCTCGGCAAACAAGACCATTGGTGAAGACTTTGGTGTGGGCCTTAATTTAGGTGGCAATAAAATGAATCGCAGATCCGATTTGAATAGGGTAGATGTAACGGACTTTGTAATTCGCGATTTGTATACCGTTCAAAACGGAAGGGCAAAAAACCCTATTTTCAGCCGTACGGAGCGTGCGGTAAACTCCCTTTACGCAGCTGCCGATATTTCCTATAAGGATACCTATTATTTAAGCGGCACATTCCGTAATGATTGGTTTTCTACCCTGTCAGATGAAAACAGGAGCATTTCTTACCCCTCCGTTTCGGGGAGTTACATTTTTTCAAATTCCTTAAAAAACGCCCCTAGTTGGCTAACGTTTGGAAAGGTGAGGTTGGCCTATGCCGAGGTGGGCAGTGATACCGATGTGCCGCCTTTTTCAGATGCGTTGTTCTACAATGTTAACGCCAACTTTTTTACCGGCGCAGACGGATCTTCTCAGCCTGTTGCCGGTGCCAATACAAGTGTCTTGCCCAACCGAAATTTACGCCCTATGCGTATCAAGGAAACCGAGGCGGGCTTTGATCTTCGGATGTTCGACAGCCGAGTGGGACTCGATGTTTCCGTATATCGAAAATCAACCTTTGATCAAATTGTTCCGGCTCAGGTATCCAATGCGTCAGGCTTTATAAGTACGCTTATTAATAGTGGTGAAAGTCGGAGCGATGGTATTGAAGCCATGCTTACCTTGGTTCCTATTCGTACGGCAGATTTAAAATGGGATATCAACTTCAATGCGTCCTATAACAAAACCAAGGTCATAAGTTTATTGACAGAGGAAGAAGGCGAAAGCATCTTGGTGGGCAACCATGTCTTTAACGGATTTTTGTTCCAGGTAGTTGGTGAGGAAATTGGCCAGCTAGCCGGTTTTGGCTATAAGTTTGATGATCAGGGACGGCAGGTATTTGGTGATGATGGGCGGGCGCTAAGGTCAGATAATATCAAATTTTTTGGAAGTGCCCTTCCCAATTGGATAGGAGGTATTACCAACACCATCAACTACAAGGATTTTAATCTTTCCTTTCTGATCGATTTTAAACTGGGGAATAAAATGATCTCCGGAACCAATTTCAATGCGGTTCGGCATGGGCTGCACAAAATTACCCTTCCCGGAAGGGAAACCGGTGTCATCGGGGATGGGGTCAACCAACAAGGTCAACCAAATACGGTAGCCACACCTTCACAACCTTTTTGGGAAGTGGTACGAACATCTCAAATTATAGAACCCATAGTGTATAACGGGGGGTTTTGGAAATTACGACAAATTAATTTGGGGTATAATTTTAACAAGTTCATCCCCGAAAATTCGCCAATCAAAGGGGTTACCCTCAGTGTGGTGGCCAATAATGTATGGTTGATAAAGAAATGGGTAGACAACATAGATCCGGATTCTTTCGGATTCAGTTCGGATAATGTATCCGGATTGGAGTCAACCGGCGTTCCTACGACCCGCAGCATAGGTTTTAATCTAAACGTTAAACTTTAAGACATAAATAATCATGAAAAACACATATAGCACATTTATTGCTTTTGCTCTCATGTTTGCGTTTACAGGATGCGAAAATAATTTTGATGAGATCAACACCAATAAAGTAGACCCAACCAGCGAGAGTATAAATCCTGTATTTTTATTGAACAATGCCATCATAGGGCTTTCTTTTGAGAGCTTTGGCAACGTCGTTTATGATGCAGGTATCGTGCAGCAAATTATTACCCCCAATTCCGGGGTAGTAACAGGAGCTAATTTTAACCAGGATAACAGAACGGCCACGGAAGTGCACTGGAACGACTATTATCAGAATGTAATTAAGCACACCGGGGATATTTTGGATCAAATAGCGGACAAACCCGAGCGCGGTAATTTATTGCAAATGACGCGTATTATTGAGGCTTATGCCTTTATGGTCCTGACCGATGAATATGGGGACATCCCTTATTTTGAAGCTGGAAAAGGATTCTCAGATCAGATCACATTTCCGAAATATGATGCGCAGCAGGAAATCTATGTAGATATAATTAAGGAATTAAGAGAGGCTACAGCCGCACTTAGTGAAGCGGCAAACCCGGAGGCAGGAGAAATATTGTATTCTGGCGATCTCAATAAATGGCGAAGATTAGGCAATTCTTTATTATTAAGGGCAGGTATGCGCTTGGTCAATGCAGACAATGCCTTGGCAAGGCAAAGTGTTGAAGCCGCATTTGCCGGTGATGTTTTACAATCCAATGCCGATAATTTTGTAATCCGGCACGATAATAATTTCAGTAATCCGCATACCGGTTTTTTTAACGGATCGGAAGCCAATAATTTTTATTTGACCGCAAATTTTGTGGATTTTTTAGCTAGTACAGACGATCCCAGATTGTCATCCATGGCAATCCGTTTCGTAGGGGCTTCCTCGGGTCCGGAACAGACCTTGGACAGAGCCTCTAAGGATGCCGCCGATCAGATAGGGATGCCCATGGGTAACGACAATGCAACCATAGCGGGCGTAGCAACCAGTTTAGGGTTGGCGAGTTTTTTCGACTTTTCCCAACTAGATCGGTTTACCTTAGGGGCCCAAACCGCACCGGCATTTTTACTCACTTACGCCCAGACCCAACTTTTATTGGCAGAGGCAGCAACTTATGGTTGGGTTGGCGGTACCGCGGCTGCCTATTATGAAGAAGGCATTAAGGCGCATATGGAGCAATTGGCCGATTATGGAAGCAATGCCGCAGTTGCTGTAAATGATATAGATGCCTATTTAGTTGCCAATCCCTTGAACGTTGCAACCGCTCTGGAACAAATCAATACCCAGTATTGGGTAGCGTCCTTGTTGAACGGCCCGGAAGCCTTTGCCAATTTCCGTAGATCCGGATTTCCTGCTTTGGCACCAAATCCGTTCCCAGGTCAGGACATTACGGGCGATTTTATAAACAGACTTACCTATCCTACATCGGAAATAGCGGTAAATAAGGCTAACGTAGATGCCGCTATTGCCCGAATGGGGCCGGACAATCTGGATACCAAAGTATGGTGGGATAAGTAAGAATTAATACTAAAACCAACGAAAATGAAAAATGTATTAAAAGAGTTGATTGTCAAAAGCGAAAAAGAAGAAAAGGAATACAAAATATCCAGACAAGCGGAAATTGATAGTCCAAAGACGCCTGATAACAGACGAAACTTTCTAAAAAAAACAGCCTTGGGAGGGATAGGCCTTTCCAGCCTTATGGGGTACTCTTTTGAAGACAGAATCTCCGAAACTACATCAAAAGTAAAGCGTTCCTCGGCACCTTCCGAACTGAAGATAACCGATATGCGCTATGCCTTAACGGCTGTTATGGGGGGCACGGCCATTATTCGCATAGATACCAATCAGGGCATTTATGGTCTGGGAGAAGTCCGGGATGCGGCTGATGTGCGATATGCCCTAATGCTAAAAAGTAGGATTTTGGGGAAAAACCCCTGTAATGTGGAGATGATTTTTAAAAGCATCAAACAATTTGGGGGGCCTGCCCGTCAGGCAGGAGGCGTGTGCGCCGTTGAAATGGCGTTGTGGGATATTTGCGGAAAGGCCTATAATGTGCCCGCTTGGCAGTTATTGGGTGGAAGATATAGAGATAAAGTGCGCTTGTATGCCGATACTCCGGAGGCAAGCTCCCCTGAAGAACAACAGAAACTGATTAATTATAGAGTCAAAGATCAAGGATATACATGGCTAAAGATGGATGTCTCCATAGCTGAGCTTAAAGGCATTCCCGGAGCTATTGTAAATGGCAAGTTTTGGGAAGATGCCAATGGTAATTTGTCGCAATGGGGAGATGGCAGGAATTATATGTCCTACGGAAACACCATGCACCCCTTTACGCAAATCCAGATTACGGAAAAAGGATTGGAGCATTTACAGCAGGTTGTTGAGAATGTACGCAATATGATTGGCTATGAGATACCTCTTTCCACAGACCATTATGGGCATTTCGATCTCAACAATGGCATAAGACTAGCCAAAGCACTGGACAAATACCGATTGGCCTGGTTCGAAGATATGGTACCTTGGCAATATACAGAACAATGGAAAACAATAACGGATGCTATTGAGACCCCAACCCTGACAGGAGAGGACATCCATTTTCTGGAGAATTTCAAACCTTTGATTCACAATAGATCCGTGGATATTGTCCACCCGGATTTGGCCTCTTCCGGCGGACTTCTGGAAACGAAACGAATAGGTGACTATGCCGAGGAGTTTGGGATTGCTATGGCCATGCACCAAGCGGGTACCCCCGTGTCTTTTATGGCCAACGTACATTGCGCTGCGGCCACCCAGAATTTTTTGGCATTGGAGCATCATTCGGTAGATGTGCCATGGTGGGAAAGTTTGGTAACCATGACCGGTGGGGGCAAAATGATCGATAAAGGATTTGCCCCAGTACCCCTTACCGCACCCGGGCTGGGAATTGAGTTGAATTTGGATGTGGTAAAGGAACATCTGGACAAGCGCGACAAGACCTTCTTTGCGCCAACCAAGGAATGGGACGAACCCCGTTCCCACGATAGAACGTACAGCTAGGAGTGAGATAGGAATTAGAATATAAACGAATCGTTGTTTGCTAAAGTAGCAAATTGAAGTAGCGCAAGTTTTTGAGTTAGTTTAGTTGATAGGAAGAACATCCCGAAGTGCGCTTCGGGATGTTTCCTCCAATGTTTTAAGCTGATTTAAGTCCTAATAACAGAAAAGGTATGTATAAATTAAGAATTATTTTAATTGTTTTGCTTGGTGTTAATTTAACCCTTTCAGCCCAGCAAATTAGCAAAGAAGAACTTATTTTTTTAACTCCGGAATGGAAAGGAGAACGTTTTAATGATGGTAGGCCCAAGGTTTCCGATGACCTTTTAAAGCGTATGAAAAAGGTAACCCTGGAAGAGGCATGGGCGGTTTTAAAAGGCGCTAATTTTAAGTATCAGTATGATGAAAATTGGCAAACCATAAATCCGGATAGTGTTTTGGTAGGACGTGCACTTACAGCCACGTTTATGCCCGGTAGACCGGATATCCATCGGGTCATAGATGATAAAGGGCATAAAAAGGATGGCAGAATACAATCTCAAAATGCCTGGCCCATAGATATGCTTGTCAAAGGCGATGTGTATGTTGTAGATCAATTTGGGGCTCATTTGGATGGCCCAACCATAGGAGACAATTTAGGAAATTCCATTTATACTAAAACTGGCAATGGCATAGTCTACAACGGGGCTATCAGAGATATCAATGGCCTGAAGGAAATTGGCTCTTTTACGTCTTTCTTTCGAACCTATCATCCCTCACATCACTTAAATAACCCGGATGGACAGCTCAACACTACGTTAGTGGGTATAAACACCCCCACTCGGATCGGAATGGCTACCGTAATGCCAGGGGATGTAGTATTGGGAAGGGATGGTGGCGTTATGTTTATCCCCCCTCATTTGGCAGAAAAGGTTGTTCAGACTTCTGAAATAGTACGGCTTAGGGATATGTTTGGTCACCAACGGCTTCGTGAACAAAAATATACGCCCGGGCAAATCGATATGCGCTGGTCCGATGAAATTGAAAAAGATTTTTCACAATGGCTAAATAATCATATCGATGAACTTCCCGTTCCCAAAGCACAGATTCAAGAATTATTAAAAAGCCGAACTTGGTAATATTTATACTGTAAAAATGAAAAATTCAAGAAGGGATTTCTTAACCAAAACCATGGCAACTGCCGCATTGGCTTCCTTACCTTTTGCAAATTATGCCAAGGGTTACGAAAAAGCTATTGAAAAAACCCCAAAACTATCCGCTCCATCCGACTTAAAAATTACCGATATTAAGTGTGGCTATATTCGGGGCGGACACAGTTTATTTGTAAAAATATACAGCAATCAGGATATTGTGGGGCATGGTGAAGGCGTAGATGCTACACCGGGTACTTATCATTTAGTAAAAATGTTTGGGAGAAGGTTAGAGGGTAAAAACCCGCTTAATGTACATATGCTGTTTGAAGATATCCGAAGATCCGGATTTTTCGAAGGGGCCCAGTCGGGCATGTTCGTATCGGTGTTGACCGCTGTGGAAACGGCTTTATGGGATTTGGCCGGAAAAGCACTGGGCCTCCCCGTATATCAGTTATTAGGGGGCAAATTTAGGGACAAGATTCGGGTGTATATGGATACGGCCCTGTATCAGAACAAACTGCCAACACCGGCAGATTTTGCCGCAAGTGCCAGAGAAGCGGTTGATATGGGTTTTACTGCGGTTAAATTTGATTTAGATCAGGCAAATGATCCCAATAAATACGACAAATACAACTGGACCGCAAGTCCCGCAGAGATTCAACGAATGTACGATCAAATGGCGGCTACCCGGGAAGAGGTAGGGACCAACATCGACATCTGCGCTGATATGCATGGAAGATATGATGCCATTACCGGTGAAAAAGTGGCTAAGATATTGGAACCACTAAATATGATGTGGCTAGAAGAGCCTATTCCTGCCGAAAATGTGGATGCTTACAAAAAGATAACAGATTCTACCAGTACTCCCATATGCGCCGGAGAGAATCACTATCTGGCGCATGGCTTTAGACCGCTTTTGGAAAAAGGCGCAGTAGATATTATAATGCCCGATCTACAAAAGGCAGGCGGACTGGGTGAAGGGCAGCGGATAGCTAATTTGGCTAATTTGTACTATGTGCCTTTTGCGCCCCATATGGTAGCTTCCTATTTGGGAGCTATGGCCGCGTGCCATGTATGTGCCTCAGTCCCCAACTTTATGATTTTGGAATGGCAGATTTATTTCCATAAAAATCCCATGTTTAAGGAAATCGTAACGTTTGATGGACCTATGGTAGAAAATGGCTTTATAACCCTTTCCAACAAACCAGGGATTGGGGTGGAAATCAATGAAGAAGGAATGAAAAAATATGCGGATAAAGATGTTCCATTTTTTAAATAAATTAGGCAAGTGTCTTATTTCACTCTATAATAATACACGTTATTTGTGTTAATACTTAATCATATTACGAATGTATAAAACAATAAAGTTTTCAATAAATATTAAAACCCTTATCGTAACAGGAATCTGTATAGGTGGTTTTTTTAGTGTAATGGCGCAGCAAGTAGGATCCACTCCCGAATATGTGACAGCATTAACGTCCCAATGGAAAGGAGAACGATTGCCTGACGGGCGTCCTAAGGTGCCCGATTTGGTGTTGGAACGCTTAAAGAACGCTACGCTAGAGCAAATTTGGGGCTATTTGGGGCGTAAGGGGTATAACAACCAAGTAGAACAGGACTGGCTTATTCTAAAACCTGGGGAAACCATGACAGGCCGAGTCGTTACCGCACAATTTATGCCTGCAAGACCCGATTTGGACAGTTTGGTTCGGGCACAAGGCAAAGCCGAAGGACGCTCCCAAAAAGGAGGCATCAACATTTGGCCTATAGATATTTTAACCAAAGGAGATATTTATGTGGCCGATGGATACGGAAAAGTAAAGGACGGTACCCTAATAGGCTCTAGTTTGGGTAATGCAATTTATGGAAAAACGGGAAATGGTGTCATTTTCTACGGTTCCGTTCGGGATATGCAGGAACTCAAGGATACGGAGGGTTTTAATGCGTGGGTAAAGGGTCAGCATCCATCCTATATAAAAGACATGACACCGACGGCTATCAACGCTCCTATCCGGATCGGGAATGTTACCGTATTTCCAGGTGATGTGGCTTTTGCCAATGAATATGGGGTGGTATTTATTCCGGCGCATTTGGTACAAGATCTGGTTTCAAGCTCCGAACTTACCGCACTTCGGGATGAGTTCGAGCGGGTGCTGCTACAGCAGGGAAAATATCCCAGCGGTGAAATCCATGGCGATTGGTCCGACAAAATCAAAAACGAATACCGGGCCTGGTTTAAAAAATATCCCAAACCGCTAACGGTGACCATAGCCGACATTGAAAAGTATTTGGCAAAAGAAAATAATTAATTGCCTAAATTTAAAGACCAAAAAAATTCAATACCATGAAATGTAGTGTCCTTTTCATACGGATTTTCGCTTTTGTTTTTTTGATCTCCTATCCGGTTTTTTCCCAAACCATCCCCAAAGAAGAACTTATTTTTTTAACCTCTGAATGGCATGGGGACCGATTTCCGGACGGCCGTCCCAAGATACCTGATAATTTATTGGAAAGAGCCAAAAAGATCGGAATAGATGATGCCTGGACGGTCTTAAAAAATGAAGGCTACACCAATCAGTTTGAAGGGAATTGGAAAATGGTGCACAGCAATGTTCCTGTGGTGGGTAGGGCACTTACGGCCCTGTTTATGCCCAGCAGGCCCGATGTGGAAAAAAACATCAAGGAAAGAGGCATACAGAAAGAAGGGAGAAAAGGGAATACGAATTCCTGGCCTATAGAAATGTTATCACAAGGCGATGTCTATGTGGCCGATGGCTTCGGAAAAATTGCAGGCGGCACACTAATGGGAGCTACCTTGGCTACCTCCATTTTCAATAAATCGGGCAATGGGGTTATTTTTAACGGGAGTGCCCGTGATTTGGAATCTATAGGTCAAATTGAAGGTTTCAATGCCTTTGTCCGCGATTTTCATCCGTCGTTTTTAGAGGAATTGGTCTTAATGGGGCTCAATACCCCCATTCGTATTGGGCAGGCAGTAGTGCTTCCCGGAGATTTGGTGTTGGCCAAAGAAGAAGGCGTGCTTTTTATTCCGGCCCATTTGGCCGATCAGGTGATCAGCACGTCCGAGTTTGTGGCGCTTAAGGATGAGTTTGGTTTCGAGATGGTTAAGAACCGCACCTATACCACAGGCGAAATAGACAGCCAATGGACGGATAAAATAAAAGAGTATTTTTTAAAATGGCTGGCAAAGCATCCCGAATTGGGAGCCATGACCAGAGCTGAATTGGATAAGGTGCTAAGCAAACGTACCTGGTGATATTTAAATAGAGCATAAAAAATAAATGTGGTATGAAGCAGTTTGTAAAAATGATCCCAGTTCTCCTTTTGATGTGCTTTGCAGGATGTAAACCGGAAAAAGCGTCGGATAAACAGCGTGTTGAAAATGTAGCGATGTCATCTCCCGGCAACGAAAATGAAATTACCGAAGTAGTGGCGGCCTTCAATAAAGCCATGATCGATAGGGACAGGAAACAGTTAGAACGTTTGTGTTCGGAACATCTTTCCTACGGGCACTCCAGTGGCTTGATACAGAACAAGGCCATCTTTATAGAGGACCTGGTCAACGGCCCATTTCACTTTTTGTCCATTAACACTCCGGAACAGACCATCCTTTTAGATGGTGATATGGCCGTTGTTCGCCATATTTTGGAAGCCGAAGCTACCCGCAATGGGGAACCGGTGGATTTAAGGATAGGAAATGTACAAATCTATAAGAGAGCGGAAGATGGTTCTTGGAAACTATGGGTACGGCAGGCTTATAAACTCTAATGTGCTTTCGCTTTACGGGGTTTCAGACAACGGTCTTTTCTTAAGCCTTGATGTTCTTTAAAAGTTATATTGTAAAAACAGATGGGAAAAATGAATATTTATAACATTTCACTAGGCATATCCGCATTGCTGTTGCTTATCATATTAGGCTTACTCTTTACCGGAAATATAGCCCATGCCGGACTCCTAATCCTTACTTTTTTTGCCTTGCTGGCCTTTGGTTTTAGCGGGTCCAAATCGCTAAATGGGTACGTCTTCACCACCATGATATTTGCGGGGGTCACCTTAGCGTTATATTACCCTCATTATTTCACTCAGATAGGCAACTTTAAACTTACGGCACTTATAATACCGCTCATCCAAATCATCATGTTCGGGATGGGCACTTCCATGCGGATCAAGGATTTTGCGGGAATCATTAAAACGCCTAAAGGCGTTTTAATTGGGGTTACGGCCCAATTGGCCATTATGCCCATTATGGGGTTTTTATTGGCCAAATTGAGCAATTTCCCGCCTGAGATCGCCGCAGGGATCGTTCTGATCGGTTGCTCCCCCAGTGGGGTAGCATCCAATGTAATGGCGTATTTGGCAAAGGCCAACTTGGCACTTTCCATAACCATTACCTCCATATCTACCCTTTTTGCGCCTTTTGTAACCCCCTTATTGATGAAACTTCTGGCAGGGGAATTTGTGGAAATCGATGTATTGGATATGATGTGGAGTATTGTTAAAATGATTATCCTTCCCATTGGTGCAGGGTTGCTCCTCAATAAATTAAGAGGGGATAAAGCAAAATGGCTGGATAAGGCCATGCCCCTTATTTCCATGCTGGGCATAGGCTTAATCATTGTGGTGATCACGGCTGCGGGCAGGGATAGTTTGTTAGATATAGGCGTGATTTTAATGCTGGTTGTTTTGGTCCATAATTTATTTGGCTATCTTTTAGGTTACTGGTTTGCCCGATCGCTTAAAATGGATGAACGGGACGCACGGACCATTGCCATTGAAGTGGGGATGCAAAATGGGGGTCTCGCCTCTGGCATTGCCAACTCATTGGGAAAGATTGCCACCATGGGATTGGCACCGGCAGTCTTCGGCCCTGTAATGAATATTACCGGATCCATCCTAGCTTCCTATTGGCACAAAAAAACACCCGAAGGCTATGTTAAGCCCGTTTTAGAGCGCAACGAGCATAACTAAGTATGTTTTATAGGATGGAAAAAACAAATGGATAGATAAGATTATGCTGTAAAGATGCTGTTTTTAAACCATTATTATAGAAATAATGGCTATCGAGGTCCCAAAAAGACAAATAAATGAAAAAAGTAGTGCTATTCGGGGAAAATATGCTGTTCTTTCGCCTCCGGGATTTTTAAGGTTTTCACAGGAGGCGAGTCCAATGTTGCGGTATCGTTCGCCAGTTACGGGGTTCGGGTAGATTTTGTAACCCACATTCCCATGAATGGTATAGGCCAATGCACACTTATGAAAATGCGCAAGCGAGGTGTTGGTTTTGAAACATAATTTATGGGCGGCCCTATAGGGATCTATTTTCTGGAAATTGGTTCCGTAAGCCGTGACAGTAAGGTAAGGTAAACTATGACAGGGCAAATTCTTCCATGGGCGAAATAGTCCCGTGAATGATACATTGTAAACAGGTCTTTGAAGGTGCCGGATCCACTGAAAAGGGGTTGCCCCCGCCATTTGCCAAAGAGCTATGAACGCCTTTGAAACAACAGTAGAAGACTGTTTGACTTTTAGATTAGAGAGTTTAACTGAGTGCTAAACTTCATACAGAATACACAAAGGCGTTACAAGTCGGTGCAGAAAAGGAGAACCGTACTCATTAATTAATATTGAAGTAACACATACCGAATACGAAACCTATATTAATTCTAAATACCTCACTAAAACCCATTAAAGTTTGTTAATAACTCAACTGTATAGTAAATTTGTAATCAAAACATAGTACTAATGAGTGGATTTATAAACTCTTCTATCGCCCGAAAAGTAGTAATGGCACTTTCGGGTCTTTTTTTGGTGTTCTTTTTGGGGCAGCATTTCGTCATTAACATCACCTCAGTAATCGCACCCGACACTTTTAATTCCTGGTCTCATTTTATGGGATACAATCCCTTGGTGCAATATGTGTTGCAGCCCATCCTCATTGCGGGTGTGGTTATCCATTTTATAATGGGCATTGTATTGGAGTTGAAAAATAATAAGGCAAGAACAGTGAAATATGCCAAGTACAGTGGAGGAGCAAACGCTTCTTGGATTTCGCGCAACATGATTATTACAGGACTTGTGGTATTGGCCTTTCTCGGACTCCATTTTTACGATTTTTGGATCCATGAAATGAATTATAAATACATTGCTGTTAACCCTGAAGATCCTACACGGTATTATGCCGAGACCGTAGAAAAGTTTCAACCTTTATTGCGAACCGTTATCTATGTCCTATCTTTTGGACTTTTAGCCTTGCATTTATTGCACGGGTTTTCATCCTCATTTCAAACGATGGGGCTGAACAACAAATATACACCGGCCTTAAAAACCTTTACCAAAATTTATGCGATTGCCATTCCTTTAGGATTTGCATTTATCGCCATATACCATCACCTTAACCCAATTACACATTAATTATGGGACTATTGGATTCTAAAGCACCATCCGGGCCGTTGGCCGATAAATGGACAAAACATAAAAACGAAATTGATCTTGTAAACCCTGCCAATAAACGCAATATTGATATTATTGTTGTAGGTACGGGACTTGCCGGAGGATCTGCAGCTGCTACGTTAGCAGAGCTTGGCTACAACGTTAAAACGTTCTGCTATCAGGATTCTCCAAGAAGAGCTCATTCCATAGCAGCGCAGGGTGGTATCAATGCGTCCAAAAACTACCAGGGTGATGGCGACAGTAATTTCCGCTTGTTCTATGACACCGTAAAGGGAGGCGATTATCGTTCCCGTGAAGCCAACGTGTATCGGTTAGCGGAAGTATCCGGAAACATCATCGACCAATGTGTAGCGCAAGGTGTACCCTTTGCCCGGGAATATGGTGGCCTATTGGACAATCGCTCCTTTGGGGGCGTTTTGGTTTCCCGTACCTTTTATGCCAAAGGACAAACAGGGCAGCAGTTACTATTAGGTGCTTATTCTGCTATGAACCGCCAGATTCATAGAGGCAAAATACAGTCTTTCAATCGTCATGAAATGATGGATTTGGTAAAAGTTAACGGAAAAGCAAGGGGCATCATCGCCCGTGATTTGGTTACCGGTAAAATAGAGCGCCATTCGGCACATGCTGTTGTTTTGGCATCAGGAGGTTATGGCAACGTGTTTTTTCTGTCTACCAATGCCATGGGCAGCAATGTTATGGCAGCATGGCGGGCACACAGAAGAGGAGCGTTCTTTGCTAATCCTTGTTTCACTCAAATTCATCCCACTTGTATTCCCGTTTCCGGAGACCATCAATCTAAACTTACATTAATGTCAGAATCCCTGCGAAACGATGGTCGTATTTGGGTGCCCGCAAAACTGGAAGATGCAAAAGCCATTCGTGAGGGGAAATTAAAACCCACACAACTGAAAGAAGAAGATCGCGATTACTACTTAGAGAGAAGATACCCTGCTTTTGGAAATTTGGTGCCCAGAGATGTTGCCTCCAGAGCGGCCAAAGAGCGATGTGATGCCGGATTTGGTGTTAATAAAACAGGAGAGGCAGTATATCTGGACTTTGAAGCTGCAATTATGCGCTACGGCAAGGAGAAAGCCTTGACTTCCGGACTGCACAATGCAGATGATGCCGAAATTAGAAGATTGGGCGAACAGGTTATTGAAGCCAAATATGGTAACTTATTTCAGATGTATGAAAAAATTGTGGATGAAAATCCATATAAAACCCCAATGATGATCTATCCTGCGGTGCATTATACTATGGGCGGACTTTGGGTAGATTATAACCTACAAACCACCGTAGAAGGTTGTTATGCCATTGGCGAGGCCAATTTTAGCGATCATGGTGCCAACAGGCTGGGCGCATCAGCACTTATGCAAGGTCTGGCAGATGGATATTTTGTGCTGCCTTATACCATTGGAAACTATTTGGCGAAAGATATCAGAACCGGTAAAATTTTAACCAATTCCCCGGAATTTGAGGCTGCGGAAAAGGAAGTAAATGACCGAGTTACCAAATTAATGTCGGCCAAAGGAACCCATTCCGTGGATTATTACCACAAGAAATTGGGTAAAATTATGTGGAATAAATGTGGGATGTCTCGAAATGCTAAAGAACTTAACGAAGCCATTGATGAAATTTCTGCGCTAAGGGCCGATTTTTGGGAAAACGTTCGTGTTCCCGGCACGGCAGACAGTAAAAATCAGGAATTGGAGAAAGCAGGTCGTGTTGCCGATTTTCTGGAGTTGGGCGAGTTGTTCGCAAAAGATGCCCTTAACAGAAATGAATCCTGCGGTGGCCATTTCCGGGAAGAATACCAAACCCCGGACGGGGAAGCGCTCCGAGACGATAAAAACTTTAAGTTCGTATCGGCCTGGGAGTACAAAGGTGTCCCAAAAGATGCGGTCTTACATAAGGAAGACCTTGTCTATGAAAATATTGAATTGAAAACAAGAAGTTATAAGTAATGTATCAATCCGCCAAATGCATCAATATACCAATTGTTGCATTTTTAAATTGATAGATTTTTAAATTCATAATTTATGCGATTACACTTAAAAATTTGGCGCCAGAAAGATGCCGCTTCCAAAGGTCAAATGGTCTCATATCCTATTGATGGCATCGATGGGGATATGTCTTTTTTAGAAATGTTGGACGTTCTCAATGAAGAATTAATAACCAAAGGGGAAGAACCTATAGAATTTGACCATGATTGTCGGGAAGGAATCTGCGGATCGTGCTCCTTACAGATCAATGGAGAGCCACATGGTCCGGATCGATTTGTAACCACCTGCCAGCTGCACATGCGAAAGTTTAAAGACGGCGATACCATCACCATAGAACCTTTCCGCGCCAAAGCCTTTCCGGTAATTAAGGATTTAATTGTCGATAGATCGGCCTTTGATCGCATACAACAAGCAGGAGGCTATATTTCCGTAAACACCTCCGGAAATACGGTAGATGCCAATGCCATCCCCATTAGAAAGCAAGATGCCGATAAAGCTATGGATGCCGCCACCTGCATTGGTTGTGGTGCCTGCGTGGCCGCATGTAAGAACGCCAGTGCTATGTTGTTCACTTCGGCCAAGGTTTCCCAATTTGCGCTATTGCCCCAAGGACAAGTGGAAGCTACGGAACGTGTGTTGAACATGGTTCGCCAAATGGATTTGGAAGGTTTTGGCAACTGTACAAATACCGGTGCCTGCGAAGTAGAATGCCCTAAAGGGATTTCTCTGGAAAACATTGCTAGGATGAACAGGGAATATTTAAGTGCATCGCTAAAAGGATAATACTATCATAATTTCATTGGAAAATCCTGAACCGTTTGGTTTGGGATTTTTATTATATCTCTTTTTGTCGCACTTACCTTGATATCCTATGAATACAAAATTTAATAGCATATAATTATCACATCCTGAAAGATCCGTAATGCTCCCAGCTATTATTTCATTCTACCCGAACTATTTTTTATCATAAAAATCCTCAAATAAAAAATTTCTTGAAACCGACTATCTCCTAGGCAAGCCATAGGGGTACCCCTTCGATAAACTCAGGGCAGGTTTCGCCGGGTTTATTTCGACGAGCTCAATACATCGCATTTTGGCCTCAGGGTCAAAAACCGAAATCTTGTATTTATCTCACCCGGAACTGCAAAAAGGCAGTTCCGACCTCTCCAAAGGAGAGGTAAATAGGAAACCCCGACCCAAGGGTCGGAGAATCTTTAGATTGAGGCCATAGAATTTTGTCTTAACTCGCCTGCCTTTTCAAAATACTGAAAAACTGGAGCACATCACCCATTTGTATTTCAAAATCACCATATTCCGGTGAAGGCTTAAGGCTATGGCAGATTATTGCTTTTCCTTTTTTGTCATACGATAAAATCTGTTTGCACATGATGCTGTCTTTATGGACTATGATCCATAGCATCTCGGGATTCTCCTGTAGCATGCCATATATCTTACCATGGACAATCAGCTTGCCCAAAACGATGGAATTAACGGGCAAACCGTTTCTAGTGCCGTCATCCATTGAACTATTGATAATTTCAAAAGCCACATAATGCGCCATGGCAACCTGTTCAATTACAAAACCGATGCTTGGCATGCTTTTTATGAATGCTTCATTATTATGCTCTTTGATATAATCATTTTGGTGTTTGGAAATTACCAAAGGGACCGTAACCAAATATTTACCAGGAGCCAACTTAGCAATACTATGTGATTTATCATCACTTATAGCCCTTTTTTCATAGATGCTTCCAGACTCTCCGACACCTTCCTGGGAATACAAATCGGCAATGCCCACTCCAAAATAGGCTGCAATCTTTGTAAGGTTTTTAATGGGAATATTCGCTCTCTTTCGCTCGTAAAGCTGAATGGTACGCAAACTAACGCCCACAGCTTTCGCCAAATCTATCTGGTTGATACTTTTTTTACTCCTCAGTTGCTTTAATATGAGCATAATATTGTATTATTGCGTAATAATCTTACATATTTTGTGGTATAAGTAATTTTATTGCGCATGTCTGTAATTTGTTTACAGACAAATATAAAAAAATACCCAGCCTTATAATATATGGGTCAAAAACTTAAATAGCATCTCTTTCATCAATAGCAATAATAGATAAATCAAGAACCCATTAAATCAATGAATTTTACTATGTTCACAGAAGAGGATTATGGAAAACCCATCAACGAAAAATTATCGGTAACATTACGAAGGAATACTTCAAAAGATGATTTTGCCAATGTAGCGACTTATACCAATACCAGTTTCTCTACCATAAGGGATGTGGTTTACCGCACAAATAGCCTTACCAATCCAATGCCAATGCCATAAGGGAATTGATAAGGGTAGCCTTTGACAATTCCCTCGCACGCCAATTACTGGCCGAAGGGGACAAACAGTTCCTTAATAAATTACTCTAGGATAAAAAGCACTTTGGCGGCCTTATTAAGGATTGATGGTTCCTTTATAAGGATTGGCCCTACTTAATAATCATTCTAATTTGCCACAATTAAAACATTGATTTGTTCAATTTAAGGATGGCACGAATATTAATATGACCCCAACGTAGGCAACAATAGCGGTAAAAATGGCTTCCATAGCCCCTATCGTTATGGGGACTTCCGTATCGGGATCATATTTTCTGCCATGTAATTGCTTTTTTGTGTGTGTTATTTTCCCTAAGCAGGTATGATATGGGCCTACCATGGAAACATATCGGTATATCCGTTATGGCCTTGTTTTTATAAAATTTCTAAATTGTGGACTTCCTTTTAGCTTTCGGACAGGAATTTTATTAATTTTCAATACAAGAAAGCAAACGGTCATCTGCCGCAAAACCGACATATTTTTTTGTTCCTTACTATTATCCATACAATTATAGCTGGTTATGCTGTATAAAGATAACAAAATTATAGTCCCCCGCTTTAATGAAGAATCCGGCTTTTACACCACCCCCGAACGCTCCAAGATCATGGGGAAGATACGGGGAAAGGACACCAAACCGGAATTAGCGTTTCGAAAAGCCCTTTGGGGCAGTGGTTACCGATATAGAATAGCCAATAAAAAACTGATCGGGAAACCGGATATCGTGTTAAACAAATACAAAACCGTGATATTTATCGATGGTGAATTCTGGCATGGCCACAATTGGGAAGAACTAAAGCACAAACTAAAAAGTAACCGCGACTTTTGGATACCGAAAATTGAACGGAACCGGCAACGCGACCAAGAGGTCAATGCGTACTTGCAACAACAAGGCTATACTGTGTTCCGCTTTTGGGCAAAGGAGATAAAAACCCAATTGGGAAGATGCCTTTATGAAGTACTTGCCCATTTGGAACGCTTATCGGAGAAATACGGTGATACGTAGGTGCCCGGTACTTCAAGAAATATTGTAACGCCGATCCAGTGGTTCATGACAAATAATTACCTTTGATCCTTACCGATCCCAATTTCTGCCTATGTCTTCCCTTACACCCTCATTCCGCTCTAAACTACCAAATGTAAAGACCACCATCTTCACCACCGTTGGGAATATGGCGAGAGCGAACAATGCTCTGGATGTTTCCCAAGGATTTCCCAATTTTGCCCCGGATCCGGAATTGATCGCTCTTGTAACAAAAGCTATGGTTAATGGCCACAACCAATATGCCCCAATGGTTGGGGCGGCACCTTTACGCGAGTCTATTTCCGAAAAGATAGCCTTCCTTCATGGAAAAACATATAATCCCGACACCGAAATAACGGTTACCGTAGGTGCCACACAGGCTATTTTTACCATTATAACGGCATTTATCCGTCCGGGTGATGAAGTCATTGTAATTAAGCCAGCTTATGATTGTTATGAGCCGGCCATTTCCGTTAATGGTGGTATCCCGGTTTTTGTGCAGTTACAGGCTCCTCATTATAAAATGGATTGGGATGCCTTTCGGGAAAAGATAACCCCAAAGACCAAAATGGTCATTATAAATACGCCACATAACCCAAGCGGGAGTATTTTTTCAAAAAGCGATATGTTGCAGTTGCAAGAGATCCTTACCGAAACCAATATTATTTTGATAAGCGATGAGGTCTATGAGCATATTGTTTTTGATGGACTTCAGCATGAAAGTGCATCGCGCTTTGAAGACTTGGCATCACGGAGTTTTGTATGTGCCTCTTTTGGGAAAACCTTTCATGTAACCGGCTGGAAAATGGGCTATTGTGCCGCACCGGCACTTTTGATGCACGAATTTCGGAAAACACATCAATTCAATGTTTTTTGTGTAGACCACCCGGTACAACAGGCCTTGGCAGAATACCTTAAAGATCGTCAACATTATTTAAGTTTGAACGATTTTTACCAACAAAAGCGGGATTTTTTTCTTTCCAACCTTAAAGAATCGCGCTTCGCTTTTACCCCATCCCAGGGCACTTATTTTCAATTATTGGATTTTTCCGGTTTCTCTAATGAAGCGGATGTGGCCTTGGCCAAACAACTCATTGTGGAGTACAAATTGGCCACTATTCCCATCTCGGTATTCAATGAGGGTGAAAGGGATGACAGCATCATTCGCATTTGCTTTGCAAAAACTGGGGATACATTAAAAAAAGCATCGGAAATCCTATGTAAAATTTAAACAAATTTATGGGAGCTAGGTTTTATAATCATGAACGGCCATAGTCATTTTACTTTAGTGCGGCATTTACCAGTGTCATAAATTCGCCCACTTTATTAGGTTCCAGCCATCGGATAACCACAACAAGGTCATTTGCTTTATCAATAATGATAAAATTGCCCCCAAAACCGGCAGCGTAATAGATATCTTCGGAAAGTCCTTCCCAGTGTCCATCGCCTTTTTTGTTCAACCACCACATATATCCATAATTTACATTAGGTATGGAGGGTTTTATAGCCTTTTTTATCCATGCCTCGCTTATAATCTGCTCTGATTGCCATTTGCCTTCATTCAAGAACAATAAACCAAAACGGGCCATATCGAGCGTATTGATAAAAAGTCCGCCCCCCGAATGTCCGCCCCCGGTAACGGATTTCATTTGTATCCCATCAATTTCCGTCCAAGCATGGTCATAGCCAAACCATCGCCAGGTCGTGGAGGCTCCTATCCTATCCATAATATTTTCTTTGAGGACTACGGGCATAGGTTTCCGCCAAACGTGGGTTAGGGCGTAAGCCAATACATTCACGCGGACATCATTGTATTCCATTACCGTGCCAGGGTCGTTCAGTTCTCGGTGTTTCCAATCATCCAAACCGCCTTCCCTTGGTGGGCGATCTGCCCAATCCTGGCCCCCCCACAACGTACCCGACCAATCCGAATTCTGCTGCAACAAATGTTCCCAAGTTATTTTTCGGTTGTGTTCGCCATCAAATGTGCCATCCCAGATATACTTATCAGCCCTATCCGTTATATTTGCAATTAATCCTTTATCTTCCGCCAAGCCTGCCATAGTGGATAAAAAGCTTTTGGAAACGCTAAAGGTCATATCCACTCTTTCGGGGTCCCCCCATTGCGCTATGATATATCCTTTCTTTAACACCAATCCTGATGGCCCTCCCCTTTTTTTAACAGGTCCCAAGATTTCATGAAAAGGTTCCCGCTCAAACCCTTTTAGTATGGCTATTCGCAAATCCCTAGATTCAGAATACTCGTTTTCATTAGCAAATGCAACCGCCAAATCCAATTTTTTGGCATTTACCTTAAGTTCATCAGGTTTTTTTATGTGCCATGTATTGCGGCCCGGAAAATAATATCCTTCCTGAGCCGTAATGCTGCCCACGTTAGCTATCAAAGCAAAAAAAAGGACTTTTAAGTAATTCATAAGGTTAAAAATTAAGGCTTGCCCAAGTTAATCAAATCCAATCGCATAAGCCAATCTGTTTGCTCGTCCGAACCAATAAAATACGGATGGTTTCCGAACTTAACAAATTCTTCGCGAAGATAAAATGTAATGGCTGCCGAATTCTTTTCCCATACGCCCAACCATATGAAATGCTTCCCTTTGCCCAAGGCCAACTTCTTTATTTCCTGTATCATGGAATGGCCCAATTTTCTGCCTTGAAACTCCTGCAGCACATATATGCGTTCTATTTCCATCGCTTCTTTTTCCTTGATGTCGGTTTGGGCATCGTTCTCGTTCAATTTAAAATAAGCACAGCATTCGTTGTCCACATATACAAAATAAAAGATGCAGTCCGAATTTTCCAATTCAGCTTTTAATTTGTCCCTATGAAAGGCTGTATCAATGTAATTCTTAAAATCATCGGGGTCGTTAGCTGCTTCAAAGGCAGCTATGAAGGTGTTTCTTGATAGCTCGATCAAGGAATCCAGATGATCGATGGTGCATTTCTGAAATATGAGCTGCATAGTATTCTTTTATTCCCATTAAAAATACTGCTTTTTGTGGGACGCTTGAAGATACCGCAAAAGAAAAGGAGCAAAACTCCATAGTCTTGCTCCTTTAATAAGAAGTTCTCTTTTAAAAATCGGGTTAGAGCATAAAGAGTTTTTTGGTCAGTTCCAAAATACCTCTGTAAAAGCTGTTTCGATAATAATAAATCTCTTCTTCAGGTGGTGGCGCATGATTGGTTTGGGGCTCCATGTTCTATAGGTTTTTAAAAATGTTAAATTTGGGGTCTAACATTTAAGTTCGAAAATAAATATACGGCTAAACGAGGTAACCATTCAAATTATTGTTGTGAAATATGCTTAAAATGTGGTGAAAAAAAAGAAAAGCCCTGTTATGTCCGATGAACTACAGCTCCGCTATAATTAAAACGCCATTTCAGGAATATCCCCAAGAATGGTCAAAGCGCCTTCCGTGGCTTTTTTTATATCTGAAACACTGACTCCAGGAGCCCGTTCCAACAAGAGGAAGCCCTCATTTGTAACTTCCAATACGGCCATATTCGTAACGATCTTTTTTACACAGCCCACCCCGGTCAATGGCAATGCGCATTTTTTCAATAGTTTGGATTCTCCCTCCCTGTTGGTGTGCATCATAGCTACTATAATGTTCTCTGCCGAAGCCACCAAATCCATGGCACCGCCCATTCCCTTTACCATTTTTCCCGGGATCTTCCAGTTCGCTATATCCCCATTCTCCGCTACTTCCATGGCACCCAGAATGGTAAGGTTTACATGTTGGCCACGGATCATTCCAAAACTGGTGGCAGAATCAAAAAAAGACGCTCCGGGCATCGTGGTTATCGTCTGTTTTCCGGCATTGATAATATCCGCGTCTTCTTCCCCTTCAAAAGGAAAGGGACCCATTCCCAGCACTCCGTTTTCGCTTTGGAATTCCACATTAATGTCTTCCCTCACAAAATTGGCCACCAAAGTAGGGATGCCTATGCCCAAATTTACATAGTAACCATCCTTTACTTCTTGCGCTATTCGTTTTGCTATTCCGTTTTTATCCAACATAATTGCTGATTTGATAATCTGCCTCGTTTACTGATCCCAATAATCTTAGAGATAATCCGAATAATTGAATCTAGATCTGATATAAGGTTCGTTTGGGGTTGGGATAGTGCTCTGATACTCTACATAGTTTAAGCCAATTGATGTTTCGTCTGCTTCTTTGGCGGAAATTTTGAGCTTCCCAAGCATTCGCCCGATTGATGTTCTGCTTTTAAACAATTGAGATACCATTTCAAACTTTTTGAGCGACCTTAATATTTCGGTGCAATCAATAATTTCCAATGAAAAATGAAATGTTTTATCAACTATGATGTTCTCTTTGTTGCTCCCCATTTCATAAAACTTTCAAATTAGCCAATCTTCAAATCAGATTCTTTTACGCACCGTGCGCTGCTCTATCCGTTTTTCGTAAGCTTGTCCTTGAAAAATGCGTTGCACAAAAATACCGGGCACATGGATCTCATTAGGGGACAAACCTCCTGCAGGAACCAACTCCTCTACCTCGGCAACCGTAATGGTTGCAGCCCCGCACATGCAAGGGTTAAAATTCCGTGCAGTTCCTTTAAATATCAAATTGCCCGCTTCATCGCCCTTCCAAGCTTTAACGAAGGAAAAATCGGCCTTAAAGGCATGTTCCAACACATACATTTTTCCGTTGAATTCCCTGATCTCCTTTCCTTCTGCCACCTCGGTCCCATAGCCCGCTGGCGTATAAAAAGCCGGGAAGCCGGCCTGTGCAGCCCTACACTTCTCCGCCAATGTGCCTTGAGGGGTAAGTTCTACATCTAACTCTCCACTGAGCATCTGGCGCTCAAACTCATCGTTTTCGCCCACATAGGAAGAGATCATTTTTTTTATCTGGTTTTTTTGCAAAAGTAATCCCAGCCCAAAATCATCCACCCCTGCATTATTGGAAATACAGGTAATGTCCTTAATCCCCAGTCGGACCAACTCCTCAATAGCGTTTTCGGGAATACCGCACAAACCGAAACCTCCCAACATAAACGTCATACCGTCTTGCACGCCCCATAGTGCTTCATGTACATCTGTTACTGTCTTTTGAATCATCCTTTTACTATAAATTATGAGCGGATTCTAAAAATCCAAGTCGTCAAGGTCATCTTCTTGACCCGGGTTATTCCTCATATCTTGTCTGATTTTGGAACAATCTACACTAATGGACAGGTTTTCCGGTATGGGAAAAGATCCTTGTGAGACCCCCAGTTCTTGGTTAGCATAGTTCTTTTTCATGTACAGCCCCCATATAGGCAAAGCCATTGATGCACCTTGCCCATAGTTAATTGTCTTAAAATGTGTTGCCCTATCCTCGCCACCGACCCATACACCAGTGACCAGATTGGGTACCATGCCCATGAACCAACCGTCGCTCTGGTTCTGGGTCGTTCCTGTTTTACCGGCAATTGGATTGGTAAATTCATAGGGGTATCCGGTAATTATTTCCTTATAAAGGGTTTGGTCCTTGGCATAATTACCTCTTAAGCGTGTGCCGGATCCGCCTTGGGTAACCCCTTCCAACACATCTATCATGGCATAAGCAACATCCTTGCTCAATACATCCCTTGTTTCGGGCACATATTCATAGAGCACCGTACCGTTTTTATCCTCTATCCTCGTGACCATCACGGGCTTTACATATACTCCTTGGTTTGCGAATGCCCCATAGGCCCCCACCATTTCATAAACGTTCAGGTCCGGTGTTCCCAACGCTATTGAAGGCACTTCGGGCACCTCTCCTGTAATACCTAGATTCCTAACTATGGAAACCACCGCTTTAGGCCCCACTTTATCTATCAATTGGGCAGTAATGGTATTTATAGAATTGGCCAGTGCCTGCTTTAGGGTATACATACGACCTGTATATTTTCCATCCGAATTTTTTGGGCACCATGGTTCCGGATTACCATGTTTTAAAGCTTCGATGCAATATTGCGTATCGGGAAGGGAATCACAGGGAGACAATCGTAGTTGGTCTATGGCAGCGGCATACACGAAAGGCTTAAAGGTTGATCCCGCCTGTCTAGCCCCCTGTATTACATTGTCATATTGAAAATGTTTATAATTCAATCCGCCCACCCATGCCTTTACATGCCCCGTTTGTGGGTCTAAGGACATCATGGCCGTCCGTAAAAACGATTTGTAATATCGAATGGAATCCAAAGGTGTCATTACCGTATCTTTTTCTTGGGTATCCTTGTTCCAGTCAAAGACGGTCATTTCGGTTTTTTCATTAAAAGAAGCCCTTATCTCTTTTTCAGATTTGCCTTGTGCCTTTAAATTGCGCCACCTGTCCGATGTTTTCATGGCGCGTTGAAGGATAGCCTCTATTTCCTCTTCGTTTATTTCCAGAAATGGGGCTGTTTTATTTCGATCGGGCGTGTTTTGAACAAGAAATTCCTTTTGCAAGCGTTTCATATGTTCCTGTACGGCCTCCTCAGCATTGACCTGCATTCTACTGTCTATCGTAGTATAAACCTTTAGTCCGTCTAAATAAATATTGTATTTTGTGCCATCGGGTTTTGGGTTCTTTGCAATCCATCGGTTTAAAAAACCTTGAAGGTACATTCTAAAATAGGTGGCCAGCCCTTCCCTATGGGATTCCGGACTAAAATTGATATCCATCTTCAAAGCCTGCAGAGAATCCTTTTGTTTTTCGGTGATGTAATCGTATTTGGCCATTTGGCCGATTACCGTATTTCTTCGGTTAAACACCAATTCTTCCCTTCGGATCGGGTTGTAAAGCGATGAATTTTTCAGCATCCCTATAAGCACGGCGGATTCTTCGGTCTTTAAATCTGTGGGTTCTTTTCCGAAATATATTCTGGATGCCGAACGAATACCATCTGCATTGTAGCCAAAATCGTAGATGTTCATGTACATCGCTATAATTTCTTCCTTGGTATAATTGCGTTCCAACCGAATGGCAATGACCCATTCCTTTATTTTTTGAATGATCCTATCCAATTTACTGGCTGATGCCCTTTCTGTAAAAAGTAATTTTGACAATTGCTGCGTAATGGTACTTGCGCCGCCCCGGGTTCCTATAAATGCAACGGCCCTTAGCGTTCCCCAAGCATCTATCCCCGAATGGCTATAATACCTGGCATCTTCGGTGGCTACCAAGGCCTCAATTAAATTTTGTGGCAGATCTTCATATCTTACCGGGGTCCGATTGTCATCCAAATAAAATTTTCCCAATGTTTTGACATCCGAGGAAATAATCTCGGTGGCCAGATTGGTCTGCGGATTTTCCAACCGCTCAAAAGTTGGCATTTCACCGAAAGCTCCCCATGATGCCAATAAAAATATAAGCGATAAGGACAGGACTCCGGACATGAACACAATCCAAAACCATTTTATATATTTAAAGAATCCGTTCCCGTTATTTTTTTTAGGAGCCGTTGCCATAACTTACTTGCTTTTTGCTATCTGAAACCCAACATCGGTAATGCCCATTAAATTTTGTAAGCCCTCAACTTCTCCATTTCTCCGCATTGCATGGGAAATTTTCAAGGTATATGCGCCAGGGGATGTAAAAACGATGTTTTCCTTATACCACAATTTATTCTCTTTGACATTTCCAAAACCCTTCCCGATCCATTTTCCATTGGGCATGGCCATTTCGTACTCTAAGGTGTCCTTAACGGTCTCCCCATTGGGGAAATCGAGTTCGGCTATCAAAAAAAGGTTCCTGTAGGGAAAGGTTTCGTCATTCCGGATGTTAATGAACATATTGTACGTACTGACCGTATCCAGCTCTGAAAAATTGAATTTAATAGTGCCGTCCTTTTGCCAATACCCATTTTTTGTTGCCTGATAATCGGAAAATACGATATTATCATTGCAAGAAATGATCAACATAAATAACCATAGGAAATATGGATTCCTACACATTTTTAGCTGGTCTTTTTGAATTATTCCTTCTTTTTTTGTTCCTGTTTTTGGTTTTTGGCCTATCAAAACGGGTTAGACTATCTTGTCCCACCACGTTTTCAAAGACTATCTTTTCTTCTTTCGGAAGATCAACATTATACTCTTCCAAGCTGTCCACTTTTTCCTTCTTCTTGTTTTTTTCCAAAATCATGTTCACCTGCTCTTTGGTTAGCACGTGCCAATGGGCGGGATCCTCTTTGTAAGAAAACCAAAGGGTGTTTTTGAAAATATCTGCTTTTTGACAAAAAGCCACTCCCTTTTCTGTGAGGAGTTTGCTCTCTTGCGAAGGAAAATCCTTTAAGGCATCCAGGTATACATCCAGTTCATAATTTAGACAACATTTTAATTTTCCGCACTGTCCCGCCAATTTTTGCGGATTTAGGGAAAGTTGTTGGTACCGGGCGGCCGATGTGCTTACAGATCTAAAATCGGTCAACCAAGTAGAGCAGCACAATTCACGTCCGCAGGAACCGATTCCACCCAACCGTTGGGCTTCTTGCCGATAGCCAATTTGGCGCATTTCAATACGGATGCCAAAAGCTTTGGCCATGTCTTTTATAAGTTGCCTGAAATCCACTCGCTCCTCGGCGGTATAGTAAAAAGTAGCCTTGGAGGCATCTCCTTGGAATTCCACATCAGAGATTTTCATCTGTAGCTTTAGAATTATGGCTATTTCCCTGGCCCTTTTTTTAATCTCCTCTTCCCTATCCCTACATTTTTGCCAAATATCGATATCTTTCTGGGATGCCTTTCGGTATATTTTGGGAAGATCACCTTCTATGGAATCTTCCTTTTTCTTTTTCATCTGCACCTTTACCAATTCGCCGGTAAGTGTTACCATGCCCACATCGTGTCCGGACAAGGCCTGTGTGGCCACAATATCACCTATGGAAATAGGAATATTCTCAGTGTTTCTGAAAAACTCCTTCCTGCTATTTTTAAAACGTACTTCCACCCCATTAAATGGGACATCGCCATTGGGAAGCGACATATTGGAAAGCCAATCAAAAACCGTCAATTTGTTACAACCATCGCTGCCGCAAGTACCATTGTTCTTACATCCCCGAGGTTGTCCGTCCTTACCGGTTGAACAACTGCTACAACCCATATTATATATCTTGATTTAGAAAAACACAGGGTTTTTACTAAAAAAGGTTCATAAAAATTTTCTTGAAAGTAAAGATAGTATTTTTTTAATGAGATATGAAGAAAGTTAGCAAGGGACAGTAATTCATTGGCAGACTTATTAATAAGTGCATTATTTAGTTCTTATCTGATAATTTTTTCGTACCTTAACACGATGGAAACAAAGGTAAAGAAGCGAAAGAACAAGGATGCCCAAGAGGAAACGCGGTTGCGCATGGCCGATTATCTTCGGAAAAA
>JBGTBA010000135.1:0-2345 GCA_041749595.1 Flavobacteriaceae bacterium
ATCCGCATAAATCCCTAGGCAAGAAATCGCCTAAAGAGTTTATGCCCAGGTTTGATGAAGAATTTAAATTCTTCATCAAACCTGACCTAAATAATAATTATTTATCGAATTTAGAGGTGTCCTAAAAAAGGGAAGCCTACAACTCGTCCTATTTGGTGGATAAAGAAAGTAACCGTTCTCCCAAGTTGTTGGAATTAAAGGAAATACTTCTGGAAAAATTCGATTTAAAAAACAATAAACGAAAAATCATTATTTTCTCCGAATGGAAACGCATGTTGCACATTATCGGTAAAATGCTTAGTGAAAATGGGTTGGGGTATGTGGAGTTAAGTGGCGATGTGCCCGTAAAAAACAGAAAAAAAGTTATTGAGGCGTTCGAAAACAATATTGACTGCCGGATATTTCTTTCTACCGAAGCTGGCGGTGCGGGGTTGAACCTTCAAATGGCAGATACGGTCATTAACTTTGAACTCCCTTGGAACCCCGCTAAAAAAAATCAGCGCATAGGAAGAATAGATCGATTAGGGCAAAAAAACAAAAATCTTACCGTGATCAACCTGATTACGCGAGACTCTATCGAAATGAAAATAGCCTCGGGACTCATTATTAAACAAAACCTTTTTGAGAGTGTGCTCAGCCCGGAAAACAATGAAGATGTGGTCGATTTTTCGAATAAAGGCAGGGCTCAGTTTTTAAAGCAATTAGAGGAAATGATGGGCGATTTTACCCAATCTGAAACGACTTTCGAAGACACCACTAATGCAGGACAAGTCCTTAAGGAAGTAACTCAAGGACAATTCAATTTTGAAAGTGATGCACGCCAAGAACAGTTGAAGCGATTGGAAGAATTAGAGATAATTATGAATAAAGGACTGGAATTTCTTTCGGGCATGTTTAAAATGAGCACCGGTCAGGAACTTTTTACTTCGGATAATAAAATGGAGGTGAACAAAGAGACCGGTGAAGTGGTTATCCGTTTTAAATTGCCTATATAATATCCATTCCGGAATGCTTCTATGAGGAGATTATAACCTGAACGGCGATCTACCAAGGCCTTCTAAAAGCTGCTGAAAGAGACTTTAACACCTTATAACAAAGGCTTAATACCCTGTACAGGTGTACGGATCTTGAACCATTACCTTTGAAATGAACAATTAAAAACAAAGGATTAGAGTTTACTACTCAGTTTTTACAAATTAGTTAATCATTCTAAATTGAAATCAAGAATGAACTATTCACAAGATTTTATTCATCTAAAGTCTTTATTATACTTTCCTGAAAACGAATCATTGATTTTCCATTGGGAGATGCTATCAATAAGGAGTCTGTATTGGACACCTGATGGCTTTTCGCCCATTGGGTATAACTTTGACTCAACTTATTTACAATTTCTGGATATACCGAAGCTACATTCTTGGTTTCACCTCTATCTATTGAAATATTAAAGAGTTTCCAATCTTTGGAACTCTTTAAGGACAGTATTTTCCAGTGGTCAGCTCTTACGGCTCTGTTGCCACCCCATTCAAAAAACAATGTGTCTTTTTTTACATCTTCTTTGCCTGTTAAATAAGGTATAAGGGAATGTCCTGCCAAAGGTTTTATATTACTTACCAAATACAACGTAATACTGACTGATATCAAAACAGCAGATTTGATGAACATCGAGTCGATATTCAAGGAATCGTTCTACGGACAGCTCTTATTCGATGGAATAATTATGGAATTTGATAAATTAGACTCGGAAGTTGGACAATTGGAATTCTTGCCGACAGACAACGACCGAAAAACCACGGGATTTCAAAATCACAGGTTGCAGGAGCTGGACTGGTGGAAATACGAATTTGGAAGTCTGGAAAATATGCCGATGAGGGAACTGACCAATAGAATGAACGATGCGCCAATTCATATCGGTAAAGGTCGAAAAATGTCCGATTACAGGGACTCTATTGCAGAAATGAGAAAATTGCTAAGAGAATAAAAAAGGGGTAGCATATTGTTAACCGTTCCTTCATGGACGGACATGGTATTTAAGCCAATAATGGCTAAAAAATCAATTGATATACGGCTCTTTAGGAGGCTTTTTTGTTTCTCGGTCAATAATGCTAATTCCTTGTTCAATATTAGTGTCTATTATAAATTCGTATCTAAGTTGCCATAAGCACTTTTGAAGCAAATAAATTCATTAGTTTAGTGGTAACAACAAAGTGGATTTATGAACACACCGGTGTTTATAGTGATACGTTTTACCACATTCCCCACACAAAAAATTTCTATTAATTTCTTGAGCTAACGAAAAGAACTCCCGAACTTTAAGGCGATCCTATGCAAAGCCGATTTTTAAACTG
>JBGTBA010000136.1:0-27151 GCA_041749595.1 Flavobacteriaceae bacterium
TCTACCTTTAACTGTAATGGATTTAGCCGTTGCTGAACAAGCTCTGTCAATCCAGGTCTTGTATCCGAAACCAGTGTATCTCCTGATTTTGCCATAGGTGCACCATCCAAAGCAACCTTGATCTGAATGCCCTTGCCCCCAATAATCCCTGTGTCATAAAGCTCTGCCTTACTGCTTTTTGAAAATGTAAAACTATTGTCCACCGAAAAAGTAACCACCAAACTTCCTGTTTTATCCAGAAACTTAATCTCATTGACCTTCCCAACATTAAACCCGTTTATGGTAACCTGTGTGCCGGTTTGCAATCCACCTACATGCTTGTATACCGCATAAAAAACCTTACTGTTATCAAAGAGTGGGGTAGATTTTAGATAACTAAAGCCCAATATGAACAACAGAATACCACCAATGACGATAATACCCGTTTTAATTTCCCTAGATATTTTCAAATGGATCGTTTTACAGTTCCAACAAAATTAGAAATAATTTTTAGAAGACCGGCCATTATTCGGATACGTATTTCAAGGCATCTTCCAAAGGTATGCGAACTCCGTCCTTATAGGCCACAATGTACGATGTGGTATAGCCTTTTGCATCTGCGTTTGATTTTAACAGTTTTGCCTCAAAATAGGAGGTGGTATTTCCGTACATATACCTATATAAATTATTAAAAGGTTCCTTGGAAAGTTTGTTCAACCCTTTAAAATCTTCCGACCTTAGAGGCAAATCTTTGGAACTGGCCATTAGCTGCACTTTAAAAACAAGGTTTTCCTTGTTTTTTGTTTCCTCTGCCCCCGTTATGGCAGGCATGGTTTCACTCTTTTCAACCGTCCCTGTTTTTTCAGGTAGCTTAACATCTTCTTTGGTAATTATTTGGGGTTCTTCTTTGTCCAGGGTTAGTGCTTTTGGCGTCTCCTTGACTTCTATGGGAACATTTACCCTCTTTTCTTCTGCCCCTATTTGTGCTATGGGCTCTTTTGCACGCTCCAAAACCGTTTCCTTGTTGGCCTGTACTTCTCCTCCTTCTTCTTTGGTCTTTACAGGTTCCGTTATAGCGGCCGTAGGTGAGGAAACACTGGTGCCATTGGATACGAAATCGGTCCTGTACTTTAAAATGGCGTCTGCGATTGCTTCCCCCATTTCGGATTGTCCATTTTTGGAGTTTAGGTAGCTCCCCTCTTCTTTATTGGTAAGGAACCCTGTTTCTACCAACACACTGGGCATAAAGGTCTGGTGAAGCACAATGAAGCCCGCCTGCTTCACTTTTCTATCGGTTCTTTTTAATCTGCCCGAAAAATTATCCTGCATCATTTTGCCCAATGATATACTTTGGTCCAGGAATTCTTCCTGCATGATCGTGAGGCCAATGATGGACTCTGGGGAATTTATGTCATACGCCGCATAACGTGTTTCATAATTATCTTCCAGATAAATGACCGAGTTTTCCTTTTTGGCGATTTCAAAATTCTGTTTATTGGCGTGCAGTCCCAATACAAAGGTTCCGGCTCCCTGGGCATCCGAACTATGGGAATCGCAGTGCACGGAAACAAATAAATCCGCATTTGCCTTATTTGCGATCTCGCCCCTTACGTATAAATCTATGAACGTATCATCCTTTCTTGTATAGATTACTTTTATATCCGGATTTTTAGATAAAATCTCCCCTATTTTAAGAACAATGTTCAGGGCAATGTTTTTTTCCAAATAACCGTTTCCCAAGTTTCCGGGATCGTGCCCCCCATGACCTGCATCCAAAACGACCACAAATTTACCATCCTCCCTATTTCCTGTTCTATTTTCTGTAAAAGAGGTAAACAAATAGGTGAATGTTAAAAAGCTTAAAAGATAAAGACATCTGATTTTCATTTTGATAAAGCCGTTTTTACAGTTTCTAATGTGGTTAAATTTATTGTAATTCCCTACAGGCAGAACAAAAAATATATGTAAGTTTGATTTCCCTAAGCTAACCTGAACTGTTACAAAAATAGGATTTATAGCCTTGCAATCAAACAAACACCTTTTACTTTTTACAGTACTGCTTTGGGTCGGTGGCAATTTTGCATTTTCACAGGAAATCCCGACCACGCCATTGCCGATCAAAGCGATCAAGGACACCATTGTGGCACCGGAATTTCCCACTGCCCTTTTTCAGGATAGTACGTCAAAAGATTCCATCCAGGCCGATTCATTGAACAAGGGGAAACCCCTTCTTTTGGATAAAATAAAATACAAGGCCAAGGATTATGTGAAACTTGACCAAAAGGAACAGAAGATCTATTTGTACAACAAGGCCGAAATCTATTACCAAGATACTGAGTTGAAGGCCGGGATCATTATAATGGATTATATCAAAAATGAAGTGTATGCGGGTAGAATAAAGGATTCTTTGGGGAATTATACCCAACTTCCATATTTTAAACAAGGTACCAATGTGGTGGTCCCCGACTCCATCCGGTTCAATTTTGATACCCAAAGGGCCCTTATATGGAACTCCAGAACGGAACAACAGGCGGGCTTGGGGCAATTGGGAAGCGACCAGATGAAAGTATATGCCGATATAACCAAAAAGGAAAACGATTCGGTTTATTTTTTAAATGAAGGAAAACTGACCACCTCCAAAGACACCATTGACCCAGATTACTACATTAGGGTAAAAAAAGCCAAATTCGTTCCCAAGAAGAAAGTAATAGCGGGGTTCAGTAACCTGTACATAGCCGATGTGCCCACGCCCATTGCACTTCCTTTTGCCTATTTCCCGTTGACGGTGGGCAGAACGGCTGGCCTTATTTTCCCCGTTTTTGGAAATGATCCCAACAGGGGTTATTTTTTGCAGAATGGAGGGTATTATTTTCCCATTAACGAGTATGTGGACCTAACGGTCAGCGGAGATCTTTATACCAATAGCAGCTATGGCATCCGGGGAGAATCGGCCTATGTGAAACGCTATAAATACAGGGGAAACGTCAACATCAGTTTTGAAAACGTGGTAAACAGCCAAAAAGGGTTCAGTGATTTTAGCCGATCGAGCAATTACCATATCCGGATATCGCACTCGCAGGACCAAAAGTCCAACCCAAATTCCCGGCTTTCGGCATCGGTGAATATGGGAAGCAGCCAAGTGTTCAGAAATTCGCTCCTCCAACGAAATTTGCCGAATACACAGATCAACAATCTTTCGTCATCCATATCCTATTCCAAGACTTTTCCCGAATATCCTTCAGTAAATATGAGCCTTACCGCCACACATAACCAAAATACCAATACAGAGGTCGTAGATCTAACCTTGCCCACCCTACAGGCCAGTATGGAAAGGATCTATCCGTTCGCCAAAAGGGATGGTATTAAGAAAGGTATTGTACAGAACATCAATTTTCAATACAATTTAAACGCACAAAATAGGATACGGACCACCAATGACGATTTTTTTAAGGCCAAAATGTTCGATAATGCACAGGTAGGCGCCAAACATACCATACCAATAAGCACCAATTTTAAAGTGGCCAAGTTCTTTAGCGTTACCGTTGGTGGCAATTATGAAGATGTCTGGACGTTGGAGACCTTCAACAGACGGTTTGATGAAGCAACTAAAAAAATTGTAAATGATACCATAAGGGGCTTTGACCGGTACAACAAATACAATTTAAGTGCAAGCATCGGTACCACTTTATACGGGCTCTTTAATTTTGGGGAAGATAAGAAGATACAGGCCATTCGGCACGTTATGCGCCCCTCCGTAAGCTATGGGTACGCCCCTTCTTTCGATCAGTTTTATGATACCTTTTTAGATGGCAATGGAAAAATGGTCCAATTCAGTAGGTTCGAGAACACCCTGAACGGGGCTCCTGGATTGGGAAAATCGAACGCAATGAGCTTTTCCTTGGCAAATACGTTCGAGGCCAAAGTGCGCGACAGGGATTCAACTGCCACGGAACCAAAGAAAATATCGATACTGAGCAGTTTCAATGTATCGGCAGGGTATAATTTTGAGGCCGACTCCCTAAAACTGAGCCCATTGAGCGTCAATGGGGGCACCACTATTTTGAACAATAAAATGGCTATTAACTTTTCCGGAGGCCTGGATCCCTATAGCATAGACAATAATGGCCGCCGGATCAACACGTTCAACATCGATAACGGTGGAAGCCTGTTCCGTTTGACGCGTGCCAACATAAACATGAGCTATGCACTGGACAGCAAAACTTTTGGAAAGAAAAAGACCGAAGAAGATGAAGAAAAAGAAGGGGATACCTATGTCCAGTCCAGTGGCGGTAGGGACGATGACCTTTTTGGAAAGGCCGACAATTTTGATGATCCGGATTATAGCGGTCGTGGTAAAACGGATTCCGAAGATGTGGAAAACCCAATCTACGCAACCAAAATACCCTGGGACCTACGCTTGGCCTATTCCGCCACTTACAACAATTCCAATAGACAAAATGAATTTAGCAGCCATTCCCTAATGTTTTCCGGAAATTTGTCATTGTCCCCAAGGTGGAAAGTAGGGGTATCATCCGGATATGATATAAAAAACCAAGGTTTTACCCTTACCCAATTCCGGTTTGAGCGGGATCTTAAAAGTTTTTTCATGAATTTCAGCTGGACGCCCTTTGGGGACTTTGAGCGCTGGTATTTTAAAATCGGGATAAAAAGCTCCATACTCCAAGACCTTAAATGGGACAACAGAAGCCAGCCTCCAAGGAGATAACCCTTACCATTAAAGTTCATAATAAAAACGGAAAGCGATGAAAAAAATAATAACCACAAGTAATGCCCCCGAGCCGATAGGGCCCTACAACCAAGCCGTTCTTGCGGGCAGCACATTATACATTTCCGGACAGATCCCAATGGATCCCGCAACCGGAAAATTAGTGGAAGACGGCATAAAAATGGAAACCAAACAAGTCATGGAAAACTTAAAAGCCATTCTTACCGAGGCAGGAATGACTTTTGAGCATGTGGTGAAAACTTCCATTTTTATAAAAGACATGCGCCAATTTTCGGAAATAAACGAGGTATATTCCTCTTATTTCAATGGGGATACGGCGCCCGCAAGAGAAACCGTGGAGGTCTCTGATTTACCTAAATCTGTAAGGATCGAGATTTCCATGATAGCCGTTAAATAGTCTCTTTGTGAAATTCCATAAGCCCCTCAATGGGCCTTTGGCGTATTACCCCTACCCTAAGGTCATTGCGTTCCAAGGCAATGGTAAGCTCCTCCCGCAGGTAATAGGCAATGCTTCCCACAAAATTTATGGGTACTTTAGTGGCTAGTTCAAATTGCATTACGGAATTGTTTATGAACTGCTGAAATCCTTTATCAATGACACCTTTGCAATAGGGATGGTCCTTGTTTTCCACAATAAACCGTGCAAAAGTAGCCAAAAAGGTATTGGGGTTAGGCTGCTTGTACAGGGAATCCTTAATTGCATCCACATCCAGGTTATATTCCTTGGCAAACTTAATTGCCAAGGACTGAGGCATCTTGTGAAAGTAATAATCGCGCAAGAGTTTCCTTCCAAAGAAGTTTCCACTGCCATCATCCATCAAGATATACCCCAATGAGACCACTTTTTGAAAAAGCTGGTGCCCATCATAGTAGCTGCAATTGGAGCCTGTGCCAAGAATGCACACAATTCCTTGCTGTCCGATTTTTGTCGTGGCATAGATTGCCGCATAGGTATCTTCTTTTACGTCTGCTTTGGCATTTGGAAAAAAATCGTTGAAAATATTTCTCAAAAATTTTTTCATCCGTTCCGTTCCACACCCGGCCCCGTAGAAATACAGGCGTTTTACCTTTTCCCTGTTCTTGGAAAGTTCAAAATTATTGGCCAACCGATCCTCTATGATCTCGCGTGTGAGGACCTCTGGGCTGAGACCCAGGGTCTGGGTTAAAAATAACTGGTTCCCCTTTTCATCAAGGGCGATCCAATCGGATTTGGTCGCACCACTATCAACGATCAATATCATAAAAATACTTATTTAAAAAAGAATCCTGAAAACCGGCCAATTTTGGTTATTTTCAGGATATCCAAGGCTGTTAAAACTATTTTATAACTTGGAGAGATACTGGGTCAGATCTACCATTTTACTGGAGAATCCCGCTTCATTATCGTACCAGGACACTACTTTAAAAAATTTGGAGTTGAGTTCTATCCCTGCACCTGCATCAAAAATGCTGGTCCTGGTATCTCCAATAAAATCCTGGGACACCACATCTTCTTCAGTGTAGCCCAAAATTCCTTTTAATTCCCCTTCGGATGCCTTCTTGAATACTTTTTTAATTTCCTCGTACGAAGTCTCTTTTGCCAAGCGTACCGTTAAATCGACCACAGAAACATCTGCTGTTGGCACCCTGAACGCCATTCCTGTGAGTTTTCCCTTCAATGCGGGAATTACTTTTGTAACGGCCACAGCGGCACCCGTCGATGCCGGAATTATGTTCAACATGGCACTTCTTCCACCCCTCCAGTCTTTTCTGGATGGCCCATCAACGGTCATTTGTGTGGCCGTGGTGGCATGGACCGTAGTCATTAGGGCTTCCTCAATGCCAAAATTATCGTGCAGCACTTTTGCCAATGGTGCCAAGCAATTAGTGGTACAAGAGGCATTTGAGACTATGGTATCCGATGCTTTCAGTTCTTTATGGTTCACTCCCATCACAAACATGGGCGCATCTTTGGAAGGTGCGGAAATTACTACTTTTTTGGCGCCCCCATCAATATGGTACTGGGCCGATTCCAAAGTGGTGAAAATACCGGTGCACTCAGCGACGATTTCCGCTCCCACGGCATCCCATTTAATTTTTTTTGGATCTCTTTCCGCCGTAATGCGCACTGTTTTGCCATTGACCACCAAATGGCCGTCTTTTACCTCTACGGTCCCATCGAATCTTCCATGGACCGAATCGTACTTAAGCAAATAGGCGAGGTGCTCTACATCCAATAAGTCGTTTATGGCAACAACATCAACATCCCCCCTTTTTACCGTTGTCCTAAAGACCAGCCTTCCTATTCTTCCGAATCCGTTAATTCCAATTTTTAAATTTGACATTTTTCTAATTTTTATGATTTATTTTATGTAGTCATTATATCGGAAACCCGCATGAGCTCCCTATCTATTTTGGTATGCCCTTTTATGGCCTTGCTTATGGGGGTCAAAATAATTTTGTTGTCCTGGATGCCCACCATGAGATTCGATTTTCCCTCCAACAAAGCCTCTACTGCCCTTACTCCCATTCTACAGGCAAGAACCCTGTCGAAACAGGAAGGCGCACCACCTCTTTGCATGTGTCCCAAAACGGACACGCGCACGTCGTAAATAGGAAGATGCTTTTCCACATATTCCTTTAGTTCAAATACGTTTTTACCGGTTTTATCCCCTTCGGCCACCACAACGATACTGGAAGATTTTCCGGATTGCTTGCTCCGTTTCAAAGAATCGAGCAATCTTTCCAAGCCCAGGTTTTCCTCGGGTATCAAGATCTCCTCAGCACCTGCACCCACTCCCGCATTTAGGGCAATATGGCCTACGTCCCTACCCATTACCTCCACGAAGAACAAACGGTTGTGCGAACTGGCGGTATCCCTGATTTTGTCTATTACCTCTACCACCGTATTAAGGGCGGTATCAAAACCAAGAGTATATGTGGTCCCAAAAATATCATTGTCAATGGTTCCTGGAATACCAATTATAGGAAAATTGTGCTCTTTATTAAATAGCAGTGCCCCTGTGAAACTACCATCCCCGCCAATGACCACAAAAGCGTCTATTCCCGCTGCCATTAATTGGTCGTATGCCTTCTTTCTGCCTTCTTTGGTCCTGAATTCCTCGGATCGGGCCGACTTTAAAATGGTGCCCCCTTTATTGATAATGTTGTTTACACTCCGTGCATCCATGGGCTTAAAGTCGCCCTCTATCATTCCTTCGTATCCCCTATATATGCCCACACAATCCACCTTTAAGTAGGCGCATGTACGGACCACGGATCTTATGGCGGCATTCATCCCTGGAGAATCGCCACCTGAGGTAAAAACCCCTATTTTTTTTATTTTCGAAACCATTAAAAATTTTGAAACCGTAAAACTAACAAACTTATTTTAATTAACGAATGACTATACCCTTTTAATTTAAGCCTTAAAACACCCTATAACGTTTTCGTTTGGCTTTTTCGGCCTGTCATTAAAAAAATGAAACAAAACAAGCTAATAGTGTGGAATTACCTGTTTTTTTTAATTTTCGGGGAGATCTGTATTAAGCTATCCTTGCCCATGATGGTCATTGGGGAACTCCCCGTTTTGGGAATTTCCACATTTGCCGGCCTATTCTTTTTGAAAATCTTGTTCATTAGCTCATTAAAACTATTAAAATCCACTTCATAGGACAATCCTACTCCTTGCGTGTAACCTTGCCTGTCCGCCAAAAATTGCTGTATTTCATTTTCCCTGTTAAATATCTTTGCGCTCAGGGTGCCCTCTTCGTTTAAAAGCACCTGTACTTCTACATCCCCGGCAACGACGGTTTCGCTTACGCCCCCGACGGGTACCCCTACCCTGCCATTTAATAAAATACGATCATTGATTTTAGTGGATACCGTTACCCCTATCCTGTTTTCCGTCTGAATATCCGTATTTCTAGCCTGCAATCCCTGCTCGTAGGAAACTCCGAAATCAAATTTATCGTTGCTGCCTCCCAAGACCTGGTTCAATAATCCGGAAGCGGTCTGTATAAGGTTACCTGTTACCGCTTGCTGGTTAAAACCACTGCTTTCATTTACAAAGGTTCCCTGTGCCAAAAGGAAAAATGCGTTCCTTTCCTCTACCGTTGGGTCTTGCAACCGGTATTGAAGCTCGGATTTGACCACAGAGTTGGTCCCGGGAAAATCAATATCAAAATTTATGGTAGGCCTTTCCAACTCGTCCGTCAGCCTAACCACTACTTCCGTGGGGATCCTTCTGGTGTACCCTGCGTTGTCTAGCAATGGGGCCGGATTGGCGTTTAGGGAGTAGGCCGCCTCCATGTTCAATTGGGCCGCCAACGGGTCTCCTTCCCATAGGATGGTGCCTCCCGGCCTTACCTTAAATTTTTTATCTATCAACCCTCCAAATTTATAATGGAACTCTCCCGTAACGGTTACAAATTCCCCGTACATTTCAAATTTGTCATTGGTATTTATCCGTATCAACAAAATGCCTTCCCCCGTACCCTTAAGGGAACTCCCGGTTTTTGGATCTATCACGATTGCCACTTCGGCATCCGGCGTAACGGCAAGGTCAAAATCGAGTTCCAAACCTTCATAATCACGCAATACACGTTGTTGCCCAATGGTCTTTACATCGTTCCTTTCAATGAAATTAATAAAGGAATAATTGCCCACGGTGGCCACATCGCTGATAGGTATTTTTAGGGAAGTGCCTTTTGCCGTAGAGCCCTCAACCTTTATCGTCAACGCTTTAGTTGGACCAAATATGTTTCCCTTACCATTTAAATAACCGGTACCGTAATACAGGACGTTTTCTTCCATTTCGGTATTTAAAATTAAAAACCTGCCATTATTGGTGTCAACATCCAAATCCAAAGTCCAGTCTTTAAAGAACCGGTGTGTAATGGTCCCGTTGAGATTGGCCTTGGTATTCATGGCCACATCCGTAAGGCCTATGTTTTGGAAATCGAAGGTTTGATCGAACAATCGTACCGCGGCATTGGGACTAAAATTATAATCCACATTTAAATAAGGTATGGCAAGACCCGCATTGTTAAGGTTGAGCGACCCGTTTATGTCCGGATTGTCCATATCTCCCCTGATCTGGACATTACCGTTTAAATAGCCTCTGATGTTGCTGATGACACCTTCACCCAGCGGGCTGAACGGTTCCAGGTTGAAATCCCTAAAATTTGCCAATAAATTGGCCTGGGGCTTTTCTTGTTTATTCGTTATATTGCCAATTATGCCCAGTTTTTCCTCCCCATTGTCCGTAAGCTGGGAGTTTACCACAAAATCTGTTAAGTCCTTGTTCCCCACGATCCCAATGTCCAGATCGCCCAGACGAATATCATTTACTTTTAAATCCGTGATGTTAAGACTGGAAGAAGGCAAATATATATTGTCCTTTTGCAGCACATTGAGTGTGCCGTTCACTTCTCCACCCAACTTAAGGCTTTCAATGGCAGGGGTTATCTTGTTCAATGAAACTATCTTGAACTGTAGTTCCAGATCCTTATAGGTAGAGTCCGCGAATTGCCCCCTTAACCGTATCTGTTCCCTGTTGTCGTTGTTCATTACTATTTCCTCAATGGAAATACTGTCCAACGTCCTGTTAATGATAACCTTGTTCTTGGTGTTGCCCTCTTGGTTCAATATCCATTTATTCCCCTTAAAACTGACATCTGAAGTCTTAAGGCCTATGACCGATTTATTCTGCTTATTGAAGGTGTGGTAAAAGTTTAGGTTATAGCTATCGTCAAACTTGCTCCCTCCCTTGAACTCGGTCCTGAAGAACAAGGTATCCTTTAAAGTGGTATTGATCAGGCTAAAGTCCTTAACGTCATAATACGGGGTAGATACGTTTTCTATGGAGACAAAGGTATTGTAAAGGGGGTTTTTGTTGTCGATCCTCACATCTATATCGTCCAACTCGTTACCATAGGCCGCAATGCTGGGAGATTTAAAGGTTAGCTTAAAATCCCCTTCGTCCGCGATTATGTTTCCCCGTATAAAGGTGTTGGCGTCAAACGTTATCTCCGGAAAAAAGACATCCACGATTTTATTGTAGATTTTAAAGTTAAAGGCCAACCGTTGTCCTTCTGATATTTCGAAAGGTTTATAATTTGTATAGACACTGCCTATGGAGTTTTGCACCAACTTGCCCAACTCCCTTACTTTAAAGTTGCCCTTTATATAACCGGTTATGATATCTGGGGAGTTGATATCAATTGTCCTAGTGGAATCGTTTTCAAAAGTGGAGGACACCTTAAAATCGTCAAAATAATAAGTGTCATTTTTATTTTGAAAAACGGTATTGGTAAATTTAATGTCGCCCACAATGTTATCCAACGAATTTCCGCTAATGTCCATCTTTATATTCCCCTTAAAAATGGATACGCTGTCATTGATGAAGTTTATTTTTTTAAGATCGGCATAGGCCACCGTGGCAATAAAATTGAAATTATTGTTTTCTGCTTTAAAGTCTGCCAATCCTATGAAATCGAATTTTAAATTCACATCATTGCTTACCAAGGAACCGTCAAATAACTGATCTTTTAGGATTCCTGAAACTTTAATGTCCCTGTAATCGTAATCGTTGAAGTTTATGGAATATACCTCGCCTATTATTTCGGTATTTAAAGACTTTTGGACAAACCCTGTACCCTCAACATTAAAATCCAAGGTTGTTTTTCCCAGTTTTTCATTGTCTATAAAATTCCCTAGGTCAAAATCTATCAAGGAAACGAACCCTTTGTACGATGCCTGATCTATGTTGTTGATGTTGGACAGTTCTATATCGGCATAACTGCTTCCTATATCCGTATTTATATTAACTTTTGCCTCTATGGAACTTTCCGTGATCACCGCATTGCCTCGAATGGTAAACTGTCCCATTTTTTGAAAAGAACTGGGAAGCGATTTTCCCAGGATATTGGGGAGCAAAGCCCTTAGCTGGTAGTAACTGGATGTGATGTTCCTGATGTCTGCATGTAGTACAAAGGGGTCTTTTTTGCCAAATAGTTGCTTAAAATTAAAATCGCCCCGTATCCCGGTCCCATCAGAATGCAAAAAAAGATCCGTGGCGTCCAGCTCGTTCAATACCCCGCTTATCCTGGATGAGAAAGTAACGGTTTTGCCCACGCCAAACTGGTCGTAAAACAGATTCACCTCATCCAAGGCCACTACGGATTCAACAAATTCAGCATTGATGTGCACCTTATTTGAAAAATCGGCAAAGTCTTCCCGGTTGTAGTCAAAGACGAGCTGCCCATGGAGATCGGATCCCGGTGTCTGTAGCACCAAGGAATCAAACCGCATCTGTTGCTTGGTGTATTTAAAATCGGTGGCCAATTTTTTAACTTCTATGCCTTGTTTGGTCCTAAAGGCCATGGCCTTGATCCCTGTGGTTACCTCCGGCCCAAGTATCTGGAAATCTTTCGTGGAAATATTCAACTCTTGGAAGTTTAAAATTTCCTTATTTTCAAGATTTCCATCAATAAGTTTAAACTTCCCACCTTTTATTTCAATATCCGATGAGGAAAAATAGAATGGCGGCGTTCCCGGAGGTCTGGGCTTTTTATCGTCCAGTTTGTCAATGAACACCTCTAGGTTGGTGCTTTTTTCACCTTTATAGGTGACCAAGTTAAAATTGAGTTTTTCCACGCCTATGTCCCCAAACTCCAGTTTTCCCTTGACCAAATTCCTAACATTTAAAATAGAGGTGGTAAGCCTATCTATATAGAACAAAGTGTCCTTTTTGTAGTCTTCTACATAGACCCCTTTTAGGGAAGTATCCCAAGATATCAGGGAAATTTTCAGCTTATCTATGTTTATATTGGTTCCAAATTCGGCATTGATGGCATCTGTTGCGTATTTGGCAAGGCGGGTCTGCACTATGGGGAGGGAAAGGAATATGGTTCCCAAAATCACGGACAGCACAATCCCCAATAGGATCCTAACCAGTATTTTTCTTAATTTTTTGATAGGGCTTTTATGTTTTACCTTTGTACACTCAATTATTGTTCCAAATCTAAATGGAAAACGCATCTATATATATCCTTGCCATAGAATCTTCTTGTGACGACACCGCTGCGGCAGTATTGTGCAACAATAAAAAGCTCAGCAATGTGGTGGCCACACAAAAAATACACGAGGAATACGGGGGCGTTGTCCCCGAACTTGCCTCTAGGGCGCACCAACAAAATATTGTTCCTGTGGTGCACCAAGCTTTGGCCAAGGCAAATATCGACAAAAAACAGTTATCCGCCATAGCTTTTACCCGTGGCCCGGGTCTTTTGGGCTCTTTATTGGTGGGCACCTCTTTTGCGAAATCGTTGGCACTGGGTTTGGGCATACCCCTTATTGAGGTAAACCACATGCAGGCCCATATCCTGGCCCATTTTATTGACGAAGAAAATAGCAAAAAACCAAAATTCCCTTTTCTGGCCTTGACCATAAGTGGCGGCCATACACAGATTGTTTTGGTACGGGATTATTTTGATATGGAAATTTTGGGGGAGACCTTGGACGATGCCGTGGGGGAAGCCTTTGATAAAAGTGCCAAAATTATGGGATTGCCCTATCCCGGAGGACCATTGGTAGACAAATATGCCCAGTTGGGGAATCCCAAATTTCCGTTCCCCAAACCCAAGGTGGAAGGGCTAAACTTCAGTTTTAGTGGATTAAAAACCAGTATTCTCTATTTTATTGAAAAAAAAACGAAAGAAAACCCCAACTTTATCACTGAAAACAGAAACGATATCTGTGCCTCCATACAGCATACCATAATTGTTATTTTAATGGATAAGTTGAAAAAAGCGGCCAAAGAGACAGGAATAAGACAGATCGCCATTGGTGGCGGGGTTTCCGCAAACTCGGGCATCCGGGCCGCTTTGATGGAAGCCGAGACCACATATAAATGGGAGACCTTTATCCCCAAATTTGAATATTGCACAGATAATGCCGCCATGATCGGTATTGTAGGGTATTTAAAATTTAAGGAACAAAAATTCACAGATCAAAGTGTCACCGCAAAGGCCAGATATGTTATTGAATAGGTGGGCAATTGTTTTCTTTGCTTAATTTGTAATTACCTTTGGTTTTAGTTTATGGCAAAACCCTTGAAAAAAATCTTCCCTTTCTTTGTAAGTGCGGTGCTTACCGTTATGAACCTTTGGATCCACATGTCCAGGTTTTCCGATAGTATGCTCAATCAGAAAAATAATATTGTCGCCAATGGCTATTTAAGCTATATGGTAAATTACCATAACGAACTGCCTGCATTTTCAAGGAGGCCGCTCACTACTTTTTTAATTGAGCTAACGTCCCAAATTTCCGGATTGAACATGGGCAAATCGTTTATCCTTGTAAATTATACGCTGCTTTTTTTAAGTGGTGTACTTATCTTCCTATTCTCTTTTCAACTTACGAAAAAATATTGGCTTAGCGTACTGAACATTCTGGCCTACTTTTTTACATTTTCTGTATTATTTTCTTTTTTTTCCCCGATTTACAGTTATGATGAACCTTTGCAATATTGCTTTATATTGCTTGGCCTTATGGCACTCTTTGCACAAAAATGGTTTTATTATGTGTGCTTTTTTACTTTGGCCGCCATATCCCGGGAAACCAGTTTACTGCTTGTCCCAGCCTTGTCCCTGTTCTTCAACGGAAAGGAAATGCACACATCTTTCCGGACGTTCTTTTCCGTAAAGAACATAAGGAGGCTTTTAACCTTGTTTCTTCCCTTTCCATTATATGCCATTTTTTTGGGCGTATTCCTTTGGAAAAAAACCTTGTTCAATGAAGCCGGGACGGAAGTGGTGGATAGGTTTTCCTGTTTTGTTGAAAATTTTGAAAACCAAAAAAACGCGGTCGAATCCATTGTTTCCCTTGTTTTGTCCCTTGGTGCCTATCTCTATTTCTTATGGTGGTTTTTAAGGAACAATATCCCTACCGCATTGGAAAGAAAATTTATAGATGCTTTTTTGCTCACCTTTGCCCTGAATACTTTTGTTGTCCTGCTCATGACCTTTGCGCGCGAATCAAGGCTTTTTGCGTTGCCGCTGTTTTTTTTATGGCCAATGGCCGCCCCATTCTTTCTTAAAGAACTAAGCATCATCCTTTCCCCTAAGCTATATTATGATTGTTTTAAAAATTGGCGCTATCTTTCGTTATTCTTATTGTTCAATTTCATCAATTATTTGGCCTCTTTTAAAATTTATGAATCCAATTACGATGCTACGGGAAAATCGCACCTCTTTAATGAATACCTGTTTGTCTTATTTCTATTCCTTAGTGCCCATTTTTTACTTAGTCATTTTCTTGGCAAAAACCCATCGTACAGGCAATTTTTGTTAAACGTAAATTTCTAGGCATGCAGCTCTTTTACGACCCAGAGATAGATCCCAAGATTTCCCTGTTCGCTTTTTCCCAAGAGGAAAGCAAACACATCGTAAAAGTACTCAGAAAAAGGGTTAACGATCTGCTTTACATTACCAATGGCAGCGGTTATTTATTTGAATCCAAAATCCTGGAGGCCGATGCAAAAAGATGTACGGTGGCCATTATTTCCGTAACACAAAAAGAGAAAAGGCCCTACCAGCTTCACCTGGTCGTTGCCCCTACCAAAATGAACGATCGGTTTGAGTGGTTTCTGGAAAAGGCCACGGAGATCGGGGTCGATAGGATTACGCCCCTAATTTGTGAAAACTCCGAACGCAGGACAATAAAGCAGGAGCGACTGGAAAAAGTGGTGCAGGCGGCCATGAAACAATCGCTCCAAACATATTTGCCAAAAATAAGTAATGCCGTTTCCTTAAAGGCCATTTTAGCAAGTCCGCCACTAAAAGGTTCATTGTTTATTGCGCATTGTGAAGATGGCGAAAAACAACAACTTAAAAAGCTGCTGGTCCCAAATACGGATACTACCATACTCATTGGACCAGAGGGCGATTTTTCTACCGCGGAAATTGAATTGGCCATTACAAAAGGGTTTTTGCCCGTTTCCTTAGGGGAAAACCGCTTGCGCACGGAAACTGCCGCCATTGTTGCCTGCACCACTGTAGCATTGGTAAATAGCTAGATGGGTACATTGTGCTTTTTCACTCATACCCACAACAACTATTACGTAAAACATACCGCTTTTAGATATGATTATTCTTAAATTTGAACGATCTGTTTTCCCATATCCATGAAACTATTAGTGTTCCCAGCAATTCTTTTTTGCATTACCCTACACACCACAAGTGCCCAGAAGATAGCCCTTTTGAAATATGGTGGGGGTGGTGATTGGTATGCCAACCCTACGGCATTGGTCAATTTAATCCGTTTTTCGAATGAAAATATAGGCACCAAGATCAACCTTAAACCAGAAACCGTTGAAGTGGGCAATACCTCTATTTTTCAATACCCTTTTTTACACATGACCGGGCATGGCAACGTATTCTTTTCGCCGGAGGAAGCTGCCAATTTAAGGACCTACCTATTGTCCGGTGGCTTTTTGCATATTGACGATAATTATGGTATGGAGCCTTATCTTAGAAAGGAATTGGCAAAAGTCTTTCCGGACAAGCAACTGGAAGAATTGGGTGCGGACCATCCTATTTTTAATCAGAATTACAAATTTTCCCAGGGCTTGCCCAAAATACATGAGCACGATGGAAAACGTCCCCAGGCTTTTGGCATATCGCATGAAGGTCGACTCCTTTTACTATTTACCTACGAAAGTGATATTGGGGACGGCTGGGAAGACAGGGAAGTCCATAACGATCCGGAGGAAGTGCGTCTAAAAGCATTGCAAATGGGTGCCAACATTGTATCTTACGTCTTTAAAAACTGAAAAATGACATCAAAAACCATTTCACAAGGCATTTTACGGGCCATTGCGATTGTAGTTGGTGTGGCCTTATTATTGTATTTTTTTTATAAAATCCAATCTGTAATTGCTTACTTGGTTATCGCTGCGGTAATAGCCCTTATAGGCCGACCAATAGTGCTGTTTTTAAGAAGAAGGTTAAAATTCCCCAATACCCTGGCAGTCATAGCTACCATACTATTGTTTATTGCGCTTATCGCCGGCCTAATTTCCCTTTTTGTGCCCTTGCTCATGGAACAAGGCCGAAACCTTTCGTTGTTAAATCTGGATGACCTTCAGAGCAACCTTAACGAACTATACCGGCAAAGTACGCAGTACTTCAGTTCCTCCCCCGAAATAGTGAATGAAATGATCAAAGAGTCCGACATTGAAAAAAATATATTGGAACATCTCAACATCGGGTTTATCCCTAGCTTTTTCAACTCGTTCCTAAATGTGCTCAGTGGTACGAGCATAGGTCTGTTCTCTGTGCTGTTCATCTCCTTTTTCTTTTTAAAGGATCGCCATCTTTTCCAAAATGGCATCTTGCTTTTTTTGCCTAAGGAAAAAGAAAAACAAATGATTAATTCCATAGAAAGAATAAACATTTTACTCTCTCGCTATTTCTTGGGGTTGCTGCTTCAGATTTTTATTTTATTTGTTATTTATACCATTGCACTTCTATTGATAGGCATTGAAAATGCCATTGTAATAGCATTCCTTTGCGCACTATTCAATATCATTCCGTACGTGGGGCCCATCATAGGTGGAATCATCATGGTCAGCCTCACCATGACCAGTAATTTAGGGGCCGATTTCAGCAGTGTTATTTTACCCAAAACAGGCTATGTTTTTCTAAGTCTGGTCGTTGGCCAATTGGTCGATAATTTCTTTTCGCAGCCCTTTATTTTTTCCAATAGCGTGAAGTCGCACCCACTGGAAATTTTCTTGGTCATCATCATTTCCGGCCTGCTCTTCGGCGTGGTCGGAATGATCATTGCCGTACCAGGGTACACCGCAATTAAAGTGATTTTAAAAGAATTTTTATCGGGAAACAAGATCGTGAAAACCTTGACCAAAAACTTATAGTATTGCTTTGAATAAAAATATATTAAACTTTGGTGTACAAGAATTTATAAATAAAAATTTAAATACTGACATCATGTCAGTTGTTCTAAAAAACACGAATTTTGAAGGCGTTGCGTCACAGGAACTGGCCCAGCAGATCGAATCCAAAAAAAAGTGCCTTAACAAGCTTCCCTCCTATTACCATACACCCAAGATATACTATCCGAACAAACTTCATATAGAGCAGACTTCTTCGGAAATTACAGCAGCTTATAAGGCCACTTTGGTAAGCGGAAAATCGTTGCTGGACCTTACTGGCGGATTGGGGGTGGACACCTATTTTTTTTCAAAAAAAATGGAATCTGTTTTATACTGTGAGATTGATGGGGAACTATCCCAAATAGCCTGTTATAATTTTGATGTTTTGGGCGCTAAAAACATCAAAACAAATACTGTGGATGGGTTGGATCTTTTAAAGCGGAGCACCCAAAAATTCGATTGGGTTTTTATAGATCCCTCCCGAAGGAACGAACTAAAAAAAAGAGTGTTTCTATTGGTGGACTGTATTCCGAACGTTCCTGAACACCTTGAACATATTTTCCAAAAAACAGATCGTATTTTACTTAAAACAGCTCCCCTTTTGGATCTTTACAAAGGTATTTTAGCGTTGCAATTTGTAAAAGGCATACATGTGGTCGCGGTCCAAAACGAGGTTAAAGAATTGCTTTGGTTTTTGGAGAAAGGGCATGTGGGCGAAATCCAAATCTGCACCATCAACCATACCAATACCGGGATTTCGGTTTTCGATTTCGTTCTTTCCGATGAAAAAAAAGCGACTTCAAACTTCGCCATGCCGATGCGCTTTTTGTACGAACCTAATGCCGCCATATTAAAATCCGGGGCGTTTAAAACTTTGGGAAATCACTTTCAACTACAAAAATTACATGAGCACGCCCATCTGTACACTTCCGAAAAACAGGTTTCCTTCCCGGGACGGGTGTTCCAAATAGAAGAAGTGATCCCGTACACCAAAAGAAACCTTCTGAGATACAAAGGTAAAAAGGCCAATATCACCACCCGGAATTTTCCGGACAGTGTGGCCGATATTCGAAAAAAATTCAATGTCAAAGAGGGTGGAAATACGTATTTATTCTGTACAAAAAACGTAAAGGGCGACAACATTGTTTTGGTCTGCACAAAAACAAACGAATAAGGTTACTCCTCGCACGGCCAATTAAAATCGGCCACTCTATCAGTACTGGCAGCAGATAGATTGTAATGCCACCATTCTGACCGTACCGACAAAAACCCCTGTTTTTCCATGGTTTCCTTCAACAATTTTCTATTGTCCAGCACCTCTTGCGGCAGGTCGTAGTTGTCGTGGTAAGCCTTTCTTCCAAAGAAATCAAAATCGGTTCCCATATCCAGTTCCCTGCCGCCCAAGGTAACCAATGTGATGTCCACGGCCCCTCCCCTGTTGTGGATGGAGCCTTTCTTAGGGTTGGCCACATATTGGGGATTGGAAACAATCGCCCACATCTTATACTGAACGGAGCGCGGCCTGTAGCAATCGAAAAACTTTATTTTATACCCTTTGTCCATGAGCTCGGCATTGGCCTTTAGGAGTGCCTTAGCTGTCTTTACCCTCATGTAGCACGCTGCACATTCGTACACTTTTTCCTTTAGAAAATTATTTTCGGTGGCATAGCGCATATCATATTCAAAATCCGCACTGTAATCCGTAAGGCGAATAAAGGTAGTATCGGCCAGACTCTCAAAGGATTTAAGTACCAAAAGAAGTTCCCTATCCGATTTTTGAACGGTATCGATTAAAACGCCCTTATTTTCAATGGGTTCAATTGCTTCTTTATTTGATGGCTTCCCCTTGCACCCCATAAAATTAAGTACTGTACAGCATAGTATTACTCCAAAAACAAGTATCTTTCCTTTCATATACATAAGGTTTGATGACATAAGTCCAAATATAACGATGTGGGTTTAAACGAAGTTCATTTCAAGAGGATAAAATTTTAAAATCCTGTCCGTTCCCGTGGTATTCCAAATGGTCCAACGAAGTGACGCAAAGTGGAAAACCAGAAGTGCAGGGGCGTATCGAGAACACTTGGCCTCGATACATTTTTCATTCCATTGCATCCCATAAAAAACACTCGACCGGGCACCGTTGTACATTTTCCATTGCATTCCTTTAAAAACACTCTACCGGACGTTTAATACCGTTCTTCTGTTCTAAAATGTAACACATATTACTATGCCTGTTTTTTAAATTGAGGATAATTTTAGCTTATATTTCAACAAAATAATTTAAAAGCAACACATGGACAAAGACAGGCTAATCGGTATCTTAATGGCAGTAGTCCTTTTTCAGGCCGAATCAAAAGCCCAGGAAAAATGGCTTTTGGGCTTTGAAAAACCGGCTCAAAACCCTATAATGCAGGCCGACCCCGGTTATGTCTTCAATGACCCCATTACTCAAAAGGCAGTGCAATGGCAAAAGGCCGATGTGTTCAATCCCGCTGCCATTGTCCGGAACGATACGGTATTTATGTTGTTTAGGGCAGAAGATAATCCCTCGGCAATCCTAGGCGGAAGAACTTCCCGGATCGGTTTGGCGTATAGTACGGATGGGCTGGATTTTATTAAATTTAGGGAACCCGTTCTATACCCATCTTTGGATGGATTTCAAAAATGGGACTATCCCGGGGGCATAGAGGATCCGCGGGTGGTGGAAACTCCGGAAGGTGAATATGTAATGCTCTATACCAGTTGGAACAAGGAAACCGCCAGATTATCCTCGGCAAGTTCCAAAGACCTTAAAACTTGGACAAAGCAAGGCCCCGTTTTTGAAAATGCCCATAATGGAAAATTTTTGGATGTTTGGAGCAAATCGGGCTCTGTGGTCACCGAACTTGTCAATGGAAAGTTACTTGCCAAAAAGATAAACGGAAAATATACCATGTATTGGGGCGAACTTTTTGTGAATGTGGCACAATCCGATAATCTGTTGGACTGGGAACCACTTTTAGATGCCAATGGAGGACTATTGTATGTTTTTAAGCCCACTTTAGGCGAATTTGACAGTCATCTTACCGAGCCCGGACCACCTGCCCTATATACCGAAAATGGCATTCTTTTGCTCTATAACGGCAAAAATCTAAATGGTGATGGGGCCAGCGGCAAAGTTCCAAAAGGCACGTATTGTGGCGGACAAGTACTTTTTGACAAAAACGACCCCACGCAGCTTTTGGATCGTCTGGCAACACCGTTCATCTGTCCCGATCTTCCCCATGAAATATCGGGCCAATATGCTGCAGGTACCACTTTTATAGAAGGATTGGTGTTTTTCAAGGACAAATGGTTTTTGTATTACGGCACCGCAGATTCCATGGTGGGGGTGGCCATAAAAGAAAACTGAGTCCTCCCCAGTGATTGGACAACGGATTTAAGGTAAGAAACCATAAAAGCCCTTTTTTATAGGGCCTTTACAATGTGTATTATACCTTATTTTACATACCCCACCCTTCTCTGTAGGTCCTACCTACAAATTGATTGGCTTCTTCCAGGTTTGTAATTCGGGTATTCTCCCCGTCCCACAACAGCTTTTTACGGGCAAAGAACTCATGTTGCCCTTTACCGTTCTCTTGGCGCAACATATAACTGCGAATGGCCAGGTTGCCCATAAGTACCGTTTCCGTCATGGGTCCCGCATAGTCGAAGGAAGATGTCAATGCTTTATGCTCGGGACTATCAAATCCTGCCTTACAAGCATCGACCCATTTACGCTGGTGGCCGTATTCCGGTTCCAAATTTTCTTCCACTTCTGGGCCAAAATCAGTGGTGCCGTCATTTAGGTATAATTTCGGCATTAGGGGGGAACTGTCGTTGATATTGGTAGAGATGATCCCTTTTTCCCCGATCATCAATACCCCATTGGCACTGTTGCTACCACCAATAGTATGGTCCGCAGGAATAATATCCGGGTGTGAAGGCCGTATGCCGCCATCGCTCCATGTCATTTCTATTGGGGATTTGCTTTTACCAGTGGCCCCAAAATGAAGTGTGATAAAAGAAGAAGGGGGGCAGCCTTCGGGATGATAATCGGGCGTCCACATTTGGGAGAAAACAGTACTTACACTACATTCCGCATCTGTGGGATATTTTAGTCCCAAGGTGCGGAATGGAATATCGATCAAATGGCAGCCCACATCCCCGAGCGCACCTGTTCCATAATCCCACCAGCCCCTCCAATTGAAAGGGTGTATGTTAGGTATATAAGGAGTTTCAGGCGCAGGCCCAAGCCAAAGGTTCCAATCCAAGTCTTTGGGTTTCTGGCTTGCATCTGCCCGTGGCATGGCATAGCCCTGTGGCCAAACGGGACGGTTGGTCCAAACCTGCACTTTTGATATGTTACCGATCACTCCCGAGTCCACCCATTTTTGCGCCATTTCCAGCAAAATGTTCGATCCGCCCTGATTTCCCATTTGGGTAACCACTTTTTTGTCGCGGGCCATTTGGGTAAGTATTCTGGCCTCACTTATATTGTGGGTCAATGGTTTTTGTACATACACGTGTTTGCCCCGTTGCATGGCAAAGGCGGCAGCCGGGCCATGGACATGGTCCGGCGTGGAAATGGTTACCGCATCGATATCCTTTTCCTTGTCGAGCATTTCACGATAATCGGCATATAATTTTGCTTTTGGAAACTTTTCAACGGATTTTGCCGCCGAACCGGAAAAGTCCACATCACAGAGGGCGGAAACACGTTCACGACCATTAACGGATGCATTTGCAATATCACTTGCGCCTTTCCCCCCGGCCCCAATAGCGGCAAGATTCAATCGGTCGCTCGGAGCTATATACCCCACCCCACCAAGTACATGGCGGGGAACAAAAACAATGGAAGATGCCATTGCGGTTTTTTTAATGAATTCCCTTCGGGATTTATTTGATTTCCCACTATATTTTTCCATTGTAAAGCTCGTTTATGTTTTTTACCAACTATTTTCGACAAGTACGTTTTGACCGTATTTTTTTTAGCCCACTACTTAAAACCAAAAAATATCTTTTTAATTAGGCCCTAGTTTTCAAGGTTTTTTAAAAAGGTTAAACTTTGGGGCACTTGTTCCACCACTCGGGAAGATTCGTCCTCAATAAATAAATACTCAATGCCCAATTTTTTTGCCTCGGCCACTACCCCTGCTATATCTATCTGGCCGGTGCCCAACACCACATTGGTCTCCACATCCTCATGTCCCGTATTGTTCCCTATCACCCCTTTTTGCATATCCTTTAAGTGCATCAATGTAAATTTAGAGGGATATTTTTTAAGCAGCCCCAACGGGTCCCCACCACCATGTTGTACCCAGAATACGTCCATTTCAAAGGTAAAATCGGTGGCATTTTTAGCCATATAATCAAACAAAGTGCCGTCCTCATACGGTCTGAATTCATAACCATGGGCATGGTAGGCCAATGTTAGCCCATGTTCTTTTAAGAACTTCCCGGCCCTGTTGAACACTTCGGTGGCATGTTTTGTTTCAGCAATGGCAAAATCGTTGTTATTATGGGGTACCCAAGCGCACATAACATAATTAGCACCGAAGGCTTTCGCATTTTCAACGACTTTTTCCGGACTGTTTTCCAACTCCTCAAAACCCGCTCCGACACTTACGACTTCGAGATTGTTTTTTCCCAATAGTGCCTTAAAATCTTCCATTGAATATCCATAGGTGCCACCACCCTCAAGTTTTGTTATGCCCCAATCACTTATGGTTTTAAGCGACCCTTCCACATCGGTTTTAAACTGGTCTCTTAGACTGTATAATTGAATGCCTACCTCCTGTGAATTGGCCCTATACACGGTGAATTGGGAAAAAGCGACCGCAAATGTGATCAGCAAATATTTATGTTTTGTTTTCATGATATAGTGTTTTATAAAAATTAAGTCAATAATTTACCGTTTTCATCCCATTCCGCAAGAACGCCCCGCTTGCTCTGGTCCACGCACTTGGCCAACCAGACCGGGTCATAGGCTACACCGTGCTTTTCCAATACGGCATCGGGCACGCCATCCCAAATATTGGGTTGGTTTCCTTTATAGCCCAGATCGGCTATCCCTACCTTGCTGGTATAATACCCGGTAAGTGTTAGGTTGCGCATCAGGGAAAAAAACTGTACTTCCAACGGTCTTTGATTTCCGGGTACTTTTGGGGCGTAAAAGGCAATGGTATCCAAAATTTGTTTTTGCTGGGTTTCGGAGGCCTGTTTAAATTCCGTTCCAAATTCGGTGTTGCTCTTGTGGTCCAGCCACATGAGTCCTCCCCTTAAGGTTACCTGCAGTTCGGGGATGTCCTTTGCCATAAACTCTACAAGTTCGGGAACACCTGCCTCTACCGGGCCCCCATTTTCATTGGGAGGCAAAATAAGTACACTAAGTACGGTTATGGTCTCCAATTCGTGTGGATTGAAAAACTGCTTGGCATTGAGCTCGGCAATTAATTTTTTTTCCTTTTGGGTGCGTCCAAAGAATTTTTCTTCTTCCTTAACAAGGCTTCCCTCGGCATCACTTTCTGTTGCTGGGGCGCAACCATGTACGGCCAAACCTCCGGCAACAGATCCCAAAATGATCGATTTTATACTTTTCCTTCTGTCCATTTCTTACAAATTTTGCTGTTTCAATTGTGCTACGATATAATCCGAGGCCCTCCACGAAAGTGCCAAAATGGTCCAAGTACAGTTCTTGTCGGCCTGCGACACAAAAACACCTGCATCAACCACAAAAACATTGTCCGCATCATGCAATTGCTGAAATTTATTGGTGACCGACGTTTTGGGGTCATCGCCCATCCGAGTGGTTCCTACTTCGTGAATAATCCTTCCCGGTGCTTCAAGACCATAATCCTGTTCTTTGGAAGGTGTGTTGCCCAATACTTCGCCTCCCATATTATGGATAAGTTCCTCAAAGGTTTCCTGCATGTGCTTGGCCTGTTTCCGTTCAAAATCGGACCATTTATAATTAAAACGCAGTACGGGGATACCGAACTCATCTACCACTGTTGGGTCTATTTCACAATAATTATCCTCACGGGCAATGCCTTCGCCCCTACCGCCGAAACCGATGACCGCTCCGTAGTACTTTTTCACGTCTTTACGAAGTCCCTCACCGTAACCACCGGTGGGCAAACCGAAGAATTTATTGAATTCGTTGGGATTAAATCCAAAACCATAGTTGGGCTGCCCTATGCCGCCCCAAACCTCAATGTGGTAGCCTCTGGGAAAATCCAATTTAGAATTGTCGCCCCACCATGGGGAATACACATGCATGCCACCCACCCCATCTTCGTTATAAGACACATCCCGATCCATAAGTCCCGGGATAAACCCTGCCCGACTTGCCCCTGTAGAATCGTGAAGGTATTTGCCCACAAGGTTACTACTATTTCCAAGTCCGTTAGGATGTTGTTTGCTTTTGGAGTTTAAAAGGATTCGTGCAGAGCTACACGCAGAGGCCGCCAAAATGACCACCTTGCCTTTAAGTTTATATTCCTTGCGATCGTCTTTACTTAAATAAGAAACCCCGGTAGCCTTGCCTTCCTCGTTGGTGGTTACTTCCCGCACCACCGAGTTCACAAATAAATCTACCTGCCCCCGGCTTTTCTGGGCCGGGAAAATAAGGCAACTGCCCGATGAAAAATCGGCATAGACCGAACACGATCGTGAGCATTGGCCACAGTAAAAACAGACCCCTCGATCTTCGTTTATTTTTTTGGTAAGCATGGACAGTCGGGATGGGATTACAGGAATCCCCGATTTTTTGGCCCCTTGAATGTAGAACAGTTCATGCAATCTTGGCTTTGGTGGGGGGAGAAAGAAGCCGTCCGGATCATTAGGCAAGCCCTCGTTGGTACCAAATACCCCTATCAATTTATCTACCTTATCATAATAGGGTTTTACATCATCATAGCTTATGGGCCAATTGTCGCCTAGCCCATCCACATCCTTATGTTTAAAGTCCTTTGGGCCAAATCGTAAGGATATGCGCCCCCAATGGTTGGTACGCCCGCCCAACATGTGGGACCTATACCAGTCGAACTTTGTGCCCGGCGCATGGGTATAAGGTTCCCCTTCTATATCCCAACCCCCGTAGGCCATATCCCATTCGCCAAAAACCCTTGAAGTGCCCGCGCCCCTTCTGGGCGATTCGTAGGGCCATTTTAATTGGGTCATTGTTTCGGGGTCTTTGGGATCAAAAAAAGGCCCTGCCTCTACAACCGCCACTTTGAGCCCCGCATCTGCCAATACTTTTGTGGCCATTCCACCACCCGCTCCGGATCCAACTATAATAACATCGTACATAGTTGGGGATTCTTTTATCTGCATATTTTATGTTTTGTTGGTACTATAAATTTTATTTAGGGAATAAGAGCAAACAAATTACAATTTTTAGGTAAGAAAGCAATAAAAGTTTTCTTTTTGGCAATTAAATGCCATAAATTGATAAAATAGGCCAATTTTTTCAATACCCTTAATGACTGTCTTTTTTTTGTGCCTATAAATAAAATCTTACGGATCGCCCCGAATTTATTGCGTTCCCCATAAACCGGGGCGGTCCTACGAAAACTGCTAAAAGAATCTTTTATGTTAAATTTAAACAAAATGGTTAAAAAAAACCAAATTAAAATGTCAGCAATTCTTTTTGATCACGCCCAATATTAATGTATTTCGAATTTTGCCTTTTTAGTTGATTGCTAAATAAATGGTTGTTTACTACCAAAAAATAGGTTTTTTTATATAATAATCCCATAATATTTATTTTTTATGACATATCATTATCATATCCATATTGTGAAAAACAAATATGATCGGCATTTGTTTTTATATAATATTTAACAAATAAAAGTTTAATTGGCGATTGGTTAACCTTTTTGTTTAATGCCTAAGGGCACCAACCGTAATCTGTAAAAGGTATTGCCCAAAACCAATAGTAACTTAAACCCCAATGCCTATGATGTAAAAAACAAATGCTTTTTAAATTAATGCCGGTGGAATTTATATTGCCATTTTTCAAATTGTGATATTTCAAAATTTAACTAAAAAATTAAGATAAATTAAGATAAATTAAGATATATTTAGTAATATTTAATAATATTTAGTAATATTGCCCAATAGTTAAGGCATTCATATTTTGAAATCGTTTTCGAATATGATTTCCTTAATTAAAAATAACTCAAAAAAACATATTAACTAACTAAACAACAAACGATTATGATTCAAAAGTGCGATTATCATTCGTTAAGGCCTAAAGGAAGGATGATTTCTTTCAGGATTAGGTCTTTAGCGATACTGATTTGCTTTGGGGTTCAATTTGCCCTTGCAAATGCAGAAACGAACTATGTAAACCGAACATCGGAAATGGTACAGGCCACCATTACGGGAACGGTGACCGATGCCGACGGGGCGCCCTTGCCCGGTGCCAACGTATTGGTACAAGGCACCACCAACGGTACCCA
>JBGTBA010000137.1:0-6187 GCA_041749595.1 Flavobacteriaceae bacterium
CATATTGGAACAATTTGGTGGAAAACATCCAAATATTCCAGTTTGCATCCGTATAAACCCCCATGTGATGGCGGGTGGGAATTCCAAAATTTCGGTGGGACATATAGATTCCAAATTTGGCATAAGCATACACCAAACACCTCATCTTCTCCGTATTATTGAACTCACCAAAATGAATATCAATGGTATTCATATGCATACGGGAAGTGATATTCTAGATATTGATGTTTTTCTTTATGCCTCCGAAATCCTTTTTGAAACTGCCAAAAATTTTAAAAATCTCGAATTTATCGATTTTGGCAGCGGATTTAAAGTTCCCTACAAAGAAGGAGATATAGAGACCAATGTAGAAGAGCTCGGCAAAAAACTGAGTGAACGGTTTAATACTTTTTGTGAGGCTTATGGTAAAGAACTTACTTTAGCATTTGAACCGGGTAAATTTTTGGTAAGTGAAGCCGGTTTCTTTTTGGCGAAGGTAAACGTAGTAAAGCAAACCACCTCCACCGTATTTGCGGGCATAGATACGGGTTTTAATCATCTTATACGCCCCATGTTTTATGGCGCTACCCACCGAATTCGAAACATATCTCATCCCGAAGGAAAAGAACGCTTCTACTCGGTCGTAGGTTATATTTGTGAAACAGACACCTTTGCAAGCAACCATAGAATCAGTGAAATCTCCGAAGGGGATATTCTTTGCTTTAGCAACGCCGGAGCTTATTGCTTTACCATGGCGAGCAATTACAACTCCCGATTTAGGCCTCCGGAAGTATTATGGTACAAGAACAAGGCTATTTTAATTCGGGAACGGGAAACATTTGACGATCTCATTAAAAACCAAATTGATGTACAAGACTTATTTACCCCGGCACCAGAAAAGAAATTGGTAAAATAAATGATGGCTTTCTTCGTTAGTTTAATGAGTGTCCTACGACAAAAGCGAAAAAATATGTTGTTATGAAAACATCACGTGCATCTTTTTTAAAATTACCTTTATTTTTATTCTTGCTAACCATAGGAATAGAGATGAAAGGGCAAGAAGTACATTGGTTAACTTGGGATGAGGCCGTAAAATTGTCTGAAACAGAGGCGTCTCCAAAGAAAATGTTTGTGGATGTGTACACAGATTGGTGTGGCTGGTGCAAAAAAATGGATAAAGATACCTTCCAGAATGCCGAGGTTGCCAAATATATGTCCGAAAATTTTTATATGGTAAAGATGGATGGGGAAGGCAAGGAACCGTTAACCTATAAGGGAAAGACATACAAATATGTTCCTTCAGGAAGATCGGGGTACCACGAGTTAGCCGCCGCATTAATGCAAGGTCGATTAAGTTATCCTACCACCATTTTTTTAGATGAAAAAATGAATATGTTATCCCCTCTACCCGGATATCACAAGGCCCAGCCTTTTCTCAATATTGCGAAATACTTTGGCGATAATGTGTATTTGGATAAAGATTGGAAAACCTACGAAGCAAAGGGGAAATAGGTAGCAGAAAGAAAACAACAATTGAAAATACAAAAAAAACCCTCTAACTAAAAATTGAGGGTTTTTTTACTGTTTTATTTCATACACACCTCCCAGCGTAATTGGGGGCTTTCTACTCTTTACAATTCACTACAAAACTCCTTGCACTACCTGCTGTAGTTAGGAGATTCTTGAGTTATAGTTACATCATGAGGGTGACTTTCATTGATTCCGCTAGCGGTAATTTTTACGAATTTTCCTGTTTCCTTTAACGTGGCAATGTCCTTAGCACCACAATACCCCATTCCGGCCCTAAGTCCGCCCACAAACTGATGAATGCTCTCAAATAAATCCCCTTTATACGGCACCCTACCTACGATACCTTCAGGAACTAATTTTTTGATGTCGTCTTCCACATCCTGAAAATACCGATCCTTACTACCTTGTTTCATCGCTTCCAATGAACCCATACCTCGATACGATTTAAACTTTCGCCCTTCGTAGATAATAGTTTCGCCCGGCGATTCCTTGGTGCCTGCTAATAAGGAGCCCAGCATTACCGTATCGGCACCGGCTGCAATTGCCTTGGGAATATCACCGGTATAGCGAATGCCTCCGTCTGCGATGACCGGAACGCCACTCCCTTTTATAGCCGCAGCAACTTCTAATACGGCAGAAAACTGAGGAAAACCAACTCCTGCTACCACCCGAGTAGTACAGATAGATCCAGGGCCTATACCAACCTTTACCGCATCTGCCCCGGCATCCACCAAGTATTTAGCGGCCTCTGAGGTCGCAATATTGCCCACAATGACTTCCAAATTAGGGAATTTATGTTTAATGGACTTAAGAACACTTACCACACCTTTGGTATGACCGTGGGCAGTATCTACCACCACGGCATCTACCCCCGCATTCACCAAAGCTATTGTTCTATCCAATACATCGGGAGTTACGCCCAAAGCCGCAGCCACACGCAACCGGCCATACTGATCTTTGTTGGCAATGGGTTTTTGAGTAAGTTTTGTGATATCCCTAAACGTTATTAACCCCACCAGTTTATAATCCTTATCTACTACTGGCAATTTCTCGATCTTATTTTCTTGTAAAATATCTTCCGCTTCTTCCAGTGAAGTGCCCTCACCCACCGTAACCAAATTTTTAGAAGTCATGACCTCGGAAATGGGTCGGTCATTATTTTTTTCGAATCGCAAATCCCTATTGGTGACAATCCCTATGAGCTTCCCATGAGCATCCACAATCGGAATTCCGCCAATACTAAATTCTTTCATGTTGGCTTTGGCATCCTTTACCTTGGCATGTAAGGGAAGGGTTACCGGGTCTAAGATCATACCGCTTTCTGCACGTTTTACTTTACGCACTTTTAAGGCCTGTTGTTCTATGGTCATATTCTTATGCAATACGCCTATACCACCTTCTTGCGCAATAGCTATTGCCATCTTGGATTCCGTTACGGTATCCATGGCCGCAGAAACAATGGGAATATTTATAACAATATTTCTCGTAAATTTGGTCTGAATATTAACCTCTCTGGGAAGAATTTCGGAATATGCCGGCACCAATAATACGTCGTCGTACGTAAGACCTTCACCGATAATTTTTGATAAATGAGCTTGCATGGCAATTAAAGTTTAATTGCATGCAAATGTACTACTTTTATATGGGAATTCTTCAAATAAAGAGTTTCTTGAAACTGACTAGCCCCGAGGCAAGCCGCTGGGGGTACCCCTTGGTTACATGCCATGCTCCATTTATCGAAGTGCTCAGGGAAGAATTGGCCAGTTTTATTTTCATGTGAAAGTCCAAACCATAATTCATTATGTTACCGCACCCCAAACGGCCAATAGCAGTTTCAACCGCTCCAAAAGAGAGTTGGACACGGAAACCTCGGGGAATTCTTTACAATAAACAAATGAAACCCTCAAAAGAACCATCCACTATTATCGCTCCTAAAATCGGTATAACTTCTTTTTTAGTGGCATATAGAATACTGAAATTAGGGCTTGGCTCTCAGTAAAAATGCGCCCACTTTACTTTTTCTAACAGTTCTTAAAAGAACCCAACCTATGCATTTAATTGCTACATCCCTGAAAGTCAAATTCTTTTACAAGGACATTCAAAAGGCATACCATCTTCGTAGTGAAAAGGTTTAAAATTATTTTTATTAATTCTAAATAAACTTTGTTTCGGTTTATTTTATACACTACATTTGCGTCATTATTTTTAATAAATCTAAATAAGAATGAAGTATTTTTTAGCCGGATTCTGTGGATTGTTATGCATTCCTTTTGCGCAAGCCCAAGATTACAATTCCCAATTTCAAGATAGTATAATTACCTTAAAAGAAGCCGTCATCTCGGCAGATTTGCTTTTTGGAAGTAAATTCCAAGCCAAAAACAGAACCGGTGCGGCCTACTATGTTTCGCCGGAAGAACTAAAGCAATTTGGATATACAGATATTAACAGGGTGTTGCGGGCAGTTCCCGGGGTAAATGTCTATGAAGAAGACGGTTTTGGGTTGCGACCCAACATTAGTTTGCGCGGAACTTCACCAGAGCGCAGCTCCAAAATCACTGTTATGGAAGATGGTGTCTTAATTGCTCCGGCGCCCTACAGTGCACCTGCGGCCTATTATTTCCCAAACGTGGGAAGGATGCATGCTGTTGAAGTTCTTAAAGGAAGTAGCCAAATTCAGTACGGTCCATACACCACAGGTGGTGCCATAAACCTGATCTCCGGAAGGATCCCCGACATGTTTACAGGTGGACTTAGTGCCAATTACGGTACTTTTAACAGCAGCAACCTTCATGCTCATCTTGGCGAAAGCAAAACGAACATCGGCTATTTTGTGGAATACTTGAACTATCGTTCCGATGGATTTAAGGACTTAGACAATGGCGGAAATACCGGTTTCAATAAAAATGACGTCGTTGCCAAATTTCGGCTTTCTACCAAGCCTGAAGCCCAAATTAAACAAGCCATAGATCTAAAATTTCAATATGCAGAAGAAGATGGCGATGAAACCTATTTAGGTCTTACGCAAGACGATTTTGATGCCACCCCGTTCCGACGATACGCAGCATCGCAAAAAGACAAACTAACAACAGATCATATCCAATTCACAGCAACCCATACGCTTGAATTTAATGATTTTTTCAGGATCACTACGACAGGGTATTACAACGGATTTAACAGAAACTGGGCGCGTTTAAGTGATGTAGTGTTAAATGGAAGTACCACCGGCATAACCGACATTCTTAACAGTCCGTTGCAATTTGCAGACCAACTGGCTATTCTTCGTGGGGATGTTGACGCCGCCGGGAATGTATTGCGCTATACACAAAACAATAGAAGTTATGTATCTAAAGGCATACAAACCAAACTTGATTACCATTGGGGTGATACCGTTTTTCACGATATTGAATTGAGTTTACGATACCACTATGACCAAGAAGACCGTTTTCAATGGCGCGATTTCTACGGCATAACCAATGGTATTATGCAATTAAACACTGCCGGAACGCCAGGAACTTCGGCCAACCGTTTAGATGATGCTACCGCCTTTGCCGCCCATGCACTTTACAAAATAAAATTTAACGACCTCACCATTATCCCGGGAATACGCTATGAAACTATTGAACTTACCAGAACCGATTTTGGTACTAACGACATTAGCAGATCCGGTGCCAATGTAAGCAACAGAGAAAATAAAATTGATGTATTTATTCCGGGCATAGGATTCAATTACAACCTCAACAACAAGATTTCCCTATTTGGTGGCGTCCACAAGGGTTTTGCTCCCCCAAGCAACACCCCGGATCAAGAAGCAGAAAAAAGTGTAAACTACGAATTGGGTACGCGCCTTAGTACAGGTGGTTTATCTGGGGAACTTATTGCATTTTATAATGACTATTCTAATTTACTTGGAAGTGATTTTGCCTCCTCGGGCGGAGAGAGTACTTTAGATCAATTTAATGCAGGTGAGGTAAAAATTAAAGGTTTAGAAGTACTGCTTAATTACAATCTTATGCACCAGCGAAATAATGGCTTTGCGTTACCTATCACCTTGGCCTATACGTACACTGATACCGAATTTTTAAACAGTTTCAGTAGTTCGGCCGGACTTTGGGGTGATGTAACCGCTGGCGACGAACTGCCCTACATTGCCAAGCACCAAATGAACGGAACGATCGCTTTGGAACATAAAAAATTTGAACTCGCCTTAAGTGCAAGATATCAAGATGCACTTCGAACGCTTGCAGGTAGCGGCCGCATTCCAGAAAATGAAAGACTAGATTCCTTTGTGGTCTTAGATTTTTCTGCAAAATACCACGCAACCCCGTATTTGAGCTTCACCGGAAATATAATCAACCTATTAGATGAAACCTATGCAGCAGCAAGGGTACCTGCGGGGTTACGACCAGGACATCCCTTTGGGGTGTATGGCGGTTTTAACCTGCATTTTTAATGAAGTAGAAACACATAGGCGTTACAACTTTTCATTAATCCCGCTCCTTAATGATAGGATCCAAAAAGTTGCGACGCCTTGTTATAAGCCGCTTCAAAAACCAGCCAATTAACCCCTGTAGCTACTTTTTGCTCCGTAAAATAAGATAGCATTTTTTCCGTGGGCATATTACCGGTTAATTCGTCTTTGGCCATGGGGCAGCCCCCAAACCCCTGGACGGCACCATCA
>JBGTBA010000138.1:0-27722 GCA_041749595.1 Flavobacteriaceae bacterium
AAATCCTTTTCGGAGACCATGACGGATTTGTACGAGTACGTAAATCCCAGAACCGGTAAAAAAGCACCCCTGCTGTCAGATGAAGTTCATAAAGTTATCCAGGATAATGCAGAACAATTGGATTCGACCATCATTTACAACAGGGATTTTGGATACGACTATTTTGGATTTAAAACATTGGAGAGGTCGTATCTTTTAAAGTTGAACGGCAAAATAGTGGAAAGACCACAGCATATGTTGATGCGGGTTGCCATAGGCATTCATCTCAATGATCTGGAAGCTGCCATTGAGACGTACGAATTAATGTCCAAAAAATATTTTACGCACGCCACTCCAACCCTTTTTAATTCTGGAACTCCAAAACCGCAAATGTCTTCCTGTTTTCTGTTGGCCATGAAGGATGACAGTATCGATGGCATTTATGACACCTTAAAGCAAACCGCAAAGATTTCCCAATCTGCCGGTGGTATCGGGTTATCCATCCACAACGTTAGGGCCACGGGATCTTATATAGCGGGCACGAATGGAACATCCAACGGAATTGTACCCATGTTGCAGGTTTTTAATGATACGGCAAGATATGTAGATCAGGGCGGTGGAAAAAGAAAAGGTAGTTTTGCCATATATGTGGAGCCATGGCATGCCGATATTTATGATTTTCTGGATCTGAAAAAGAACCATGGAAAAGAAGAAATGAGGGCACGGGACTTGTTCTATGCCATGTGGATTCCGGATCTGTTCATGAAGCGGGTAGAGGCCAACGAAGACTGGACCCTGATGTGCCCCAACGAATGCCCCGAACTTTTCAGTAATCACAGTGAGGCTTTCGAAAAGCTATATACCACTTATGAGGTTCAAAATAAAGGCCGCAAAACGGTAAAGGCACGTGAGCTATGGGAGAAAATATTGGAGTCGCAAATAGAGACCGGAACACCCTACATGCTTTATAAGGATGCCGCCAACCGTAAGAGCAATCAAAAGAATTTAGGGACTATTCGCTCGTCCAATCTATGCACCGAAATCATAGAATATACCGCATCGGATGAGGTAGCCGTTTGTAATTTGGCGTCCATTGCACTACCCATGTTTATTAAGAACGGTGAGTTTGATCATAAGGAATTGTTTAGAGTAACCAAAAGGGTAACCAAAAATCTCAACCGCGTTATAGATCGCAATTATTACCCTGTAAAGGAAGCTGAAAATTCCAACATGCGACACAGACCTATAGGACTAGGGGTACAAGGCTTAGCCGATGCATTTATAATGCTGAGATTGCCTTTTACTTGCGAGGAGGCTAAAAAACTTAACGAGGAAATTTTTGAGACGTTGTATTTTGCTGCCGTAACGGCATCAATGGAATTGGCTAAAGAAGAAGGCACCTATTCCTCTTATGAAGGATCTCCTATTTCCAAAGGGGAATTTCAACATAACCTTTGGGGTGTTAAGGATGGGGAGCTTTCCGGTCGTTGGGATTGGGACAGGTTACGAAAGGAAGTGGGTAAGCATGGTGTGCGCAACTCGCTTTTAGTGGCTCCCATGCCCACAGCATCTACCTCGCAGATATTGGGCAATAACGAATGTTTTGAGCCTTATACCTCCAACATATATACCCGCAGGGTGTTGTCTGGGGAATTTATCGTAGTGAACAAACATTTATTGGAAGATTTGGTGCATTTGGGGCTTTGGAACGATACCCTTAAACAAGAATTGATGCGGGCCAATGGTTCGGTGCAAAACATAGAGGGCATTCCACAGGACATCAAGGAATTGTACAAAACCGTTTGGGAATTGAGCATGAAGGACATTATAGACATGTCCAGACAACGGGGTTATTTTATAGATCAAAGTCAATCTTTGAACTTGTTTATGGAAAACGCCAACTATTCCAAACTTACGTCAATGCATTTCTATGCGTGGAAAAGCGGTCTCAAGACCGGCATGTATTACCTAAGGACCAAAGCGGCCGTAGATGCCATTAAATTTACCCTAGACAATACAAAGAAGAAAGAAATAGTCCCCGCCGTTGATACTGATACAGTTGTGGAAGTTGCATTGCCAGAACAAAAAAACGCCGCAACCATTGAAGTACGTTCAGCCCCAATAGTAGGAAAAGAAGTTGATACCCAACCTATGACCTCTGCAGAGATGAAAGAATTGATCGCACGTTCAAAAGAAGGGCAAGCCGATGACGATTGTTTAATGTGCGGCTCCTAACTAACTGATCTTTAAGTTAGAAAAATTTAGAGTTTATTATCAGTACACCCGATACTCCTTAGTTTTTTACAAGAAAGTATCGGGTTTCATGTGTGCGGTTTTTATTGATCCTTCTTTTTCGCGGACGCATAAAGAAAATAAAATTTGATCGAATAAAAAATAGTCCTAAAATCCATTCATTGGTTGGCTTTAGTTGATGATCTTGGAAAAGGAATAATTAGAAATAGATTGGATGATAAGTAGGAACAGCTCCACTACTTTTTAAAATAGGGTCTTAGGGACGTAGAGCACACCAACAAAGCGGTATAGATAAATAAAATGGTGAAATAGTGGTCCATAAGTGGAATAACTACGGTATGTACGGTAGAAACGGTTAAAAAGATTAGAGACCTCCATAAAATTTAAATATTGGGGGCATAAACAGGTTATACATCATTTTTTAAGTAATGATTAAAAGCGATCCTGACAGAAACGAACAAGAAGCAATATAGTGCCAATATGTAGATATAGGGTTCCATTTTACAATTGGACGATAAAGTGTCTGGAAAACTTTCTAAAACAAAAGTTAAATTTCCTAAAAATATGCCACACCATAAGTAACCGCTGGTTTTAATCGGGAAATATTATAAATCTCCGTGAGGATAAAGTAATTTTGACTATTACTTCTTTTTTAAATAAAAAAAATAAGCTGATTTTGAAGCCAAAAGCAACATACTATAACCCCATAGAAGATATAAATAGGAATCCATCTATACCTATAACGAATAAGTAATGGAAATCTTACATTTTGTTTTGGCCTATAATACCCCTACAAAATAAGACCACTTGATCAATTGAAAAAAAGCATGGATTTAATCAAGTAAAAACCATGAAAAAAAGCAGAATAAAATTTGATCGGTGTTCAAGGCAAAAGTTGCCATAGAGGCACTAAAAGAGCGGGAAACGCTCTCGGAGCTTGCCGTTAGGTTTGATTTAGATCCCAATCGAATATCTCAACGGAAGCAGGAATTTCTGGCCAACTCGGCAGTTGTTTTTGAGCAAAAGAGCAGATCATTCGTTCCTGACACTACCGTTAATGTTGAAAAACCGTACCCCAAAATCGGGGAGTTGCAGGCAGGAAAGGACTTTTTAAAAAAAGTTTGGCCAAGGTGGGACCATGATCGACATGAAATTGTCAATTGACAGAAAAGACAAGATGAGCATCCGTAAACAATGCGATTTATAAGCCTAAGTTCGATTAAAACAAACAGAGCTGATCAGTTGTTTGGATACCTCTGATAGATGGCTTTTGGGGGAGGAAGCAATAGGCCAAAAGTCCGGATACAAGATTGGCCACAAAGTTGATTATGCCCCTGTGCCTTGAATGCTCCACTTGGCATACGTTCTTTAGCTCGTCGTTGACCGTTTCGATCAGGGAACGCTTTCGCAGCAAGATCTTGTTGGCCATGGTCATCAATTGGTTCTTTATGCTGTTCCTTATCTGGGTGACCAGGTGGATCCCGTCCGCGAAGGGGGCCTGTATCAGTTCCTTTCCGATATAGCCCTTGTGGGTATAGTATAAGCACTGTGGTTTTACGGAGTTGCAAACTTCGCTCTACGGGCGAGATCTAAAACCACAAAACCTGCCGTAACTTGTCGTTGCGCAATGCAATCCCTGACCAAACCAATACCCCAAAAAAGTATGGGAAAAACGATATTGAAAACCGGATCGTTGTGTATGATATGCGTCGCCACCGCACCCCCTAACCAAGTGGTGAGCAATAGGGCTCCCAGCACCGTGGTCCTGGGAAGGGCATATAAAATTACGCTTATCAGCAGTACAATTCCCAAATAGGGAACTGCGGAAGCGGGGTATCCCATTTGTGTGGCTCCGGTAACGGCCATTTCGGTCTGAAGCAGATTTTGAATGGCTCCCATTAAAAAGAGAAGGATTATCAATCCTTGGAGGAGATAGGAGATCCATAGACGTAATTTTGATGGTTTTGTGCTTGGTTTCATTTGCTTTTATGTTTAGGTTCTTAGTGCTAAAATAGTATCCAAACCATCCAACGCCGAGGTAAATCCTTCTTTAAAGCCCATTTGAATGATCATCTCCAGGTCAGAAAGCTTTTGGTGTTTTATTTTTATATCCACCAGCGTAACCCCATTGCCTTCCGAAAAAGCCACACTCCAATCCGATCGTGGAAAATCGGCATTCAAAATTCCTTCGCTATCGCAAAAGGCATCCAGAAACTTAAAATTGGTTTTAGGCGTTATCGATGTGTATTCGGCCCAGGCCCAATGCTCCTCGCCTTCGGGTCCCACCATGGCATATAACCGATGCCCTCCCACCACAAAATCCATTGATTTTGTTCTGGATTGCCAGGGTTTTGGTGCCCACCATTGGTCCAGAATCTCTTGCTGGGTCCAGGCAGCCCAGACCAAATTATGTGAGGCCGTAAATTCGCGTTTTACGTGTACAGTGCTGTTTTCCGTATCTACGGAAAAGGCCATGAATAGCTTATTTTTCATTAATGATTGTGTTGATAAAGTGGTTTAAGGATATATGGATAATCTGGTGCCAACCTTCTTCAAAATTGTGCATGGCAAAATCCGGGTTAGCGGATGGCAAGGTTTCCAGACCGGCATGGGTTAAGCGCAACAGTGTATTTTCCCCTTCGGCAACCAATTCAAAGGTTACATACGACATGCCCCCATATCCCTTATATTTCCAACTGTAAGCAAGTTTTTTTTCGGGGGTCACCCCCGTAACCTCGCACAGGTGCACATATTGTACCCCCCCGTGTCCGCCCATAAATTGAAAGGTAAAGCCCACTTCAACTTTGAATTCGGGAAGGTCAAAATACCATAGTTTCATTAGGTTTTTATCAGTAAGTGCCTGCCACAGGGTTTTACTATCCGTATGGAACGTTCTTTCAACAATAATTGGTTTGGTTTTCATTTTGATTGATGTTTAAGTGTTTCCAATACTTGGTTTAATTGATCGAGACGATCTTCCCATTGCTGCCTGAACTGTCCCAACCATTGGTCGATTTCCTTCATTTTATCGATCTTGAGCTGGTAAAAGATTTCCCTGCCCACGCTTTCCTGAGTTACCAAACCACATTCGTTTAAAATCTTAATGTGTTTGGATACCGCTTGCCGGGTGGTGTGGAACTGTTCCGCCAAGGCATTGGGTGTCATGGCCTTAGCGGCGATAAGCACCAGAATGGCCCTTCGGGTTGGGTCTGCAATGGCCTGAAAAATATCCCGTTTCATCAACACTAAATTTTATACGCAACCTTTTGGTTTCTCAAAATAATTTTCTGATTTTTTTCGGAGAGGAAAACTGGTGATCGGTGCTTTTATAGACAATTCCGTTTTCAATGCCACGTTTTTATGATCTTTTGATTTGATAGGGGCACCTATGGCATGGCTCCCTGCGTTTGCAAATGCCCGTTTTCTTTTTAGATCTGTCGGGGTTTCTAATCCATTATACATCTCCCCGTCATTGATCATACGGAGATCTAATCATTCTGGTCATTCTGGGCCTGTTCTGTTTTATGCCAATAGCTCAAGATTATTTAATGTAGTTATACGTACAGGGCAAAAAATAATTCCACTGTAATATCGTATTTTCGTAATAGGTCCAATACACCATCTTTGGAAAATTCGACTTTTTTTATACTGTTGTTCCTTGGGTCTATCGCTTAATTATATGGGGTTACAAAATTTACCTTATCCAGAATAAAGTTCTCAAAGACAGCTCGCTCCTTAATACATTTTTCAAACGGGGATGCCGTAAGATCTAGTTCTGTAAAATACGTTTGCCATATTTCGCAATTTTTAAAGCTCATTTTCCCGTGCTTATGCCTATAAAAGGAGATAGGTTCAGCGAAAAATCCTCAAAGATAAAGGACAGCAAAAAACCATTGCAATCCTCAAACCGAAGCCCCAACAGTTTACAATCCTTGAACAGGGTTTCCTTAAAAACGGCGTTCTTTAATTTTGAATTGCCAGATCACAATCCAAAAATTCGCACTCCATAAAGCTATAGTAGGACAAATCTGTATTGGAAAAAATGCAGTTTTTGAAAACACAATTCCCATACTCCCGGAAAGTCCGTTTTGGGCGTAGTCCATGCACTCAACCCTTTCATCTGCCGTATAATTGGCATTTACCTTATCTCCATTTAGGCACGGCATTTATTGTTTAATGAGGGTATATTGCTTTTTGGATCACCATGTATTTGGTCAATCTCCAAAAGGAGATCAATTGTCCACCGCCGAGAATACCATTTGGCGAAATTTCCAAGAGGTGTTATCGGAAACCTCCCCTTGGACCTGCTTAAAGATAAGTCCTATAAGCTGCTCTTGGGGGTCCGCAAAATATTGGGTGTCAAAGTACCCGCCCCAATCAAAAGTGCCAATACTGCCCTCACCTCCCTTGTCACGGCCTTTTTCATTCAATACGCCAAAGGCCAGACCATAATGTTTAGGGCCATCTGCCCATATATTCCCAATTTGGTTGCCCATGATGCTCTCTACCGTGGTTCTGCTCAACAATCGTACACCGTTTAATTCTCCTTTATTTAGGTACATCTGTAAAAAGGAGGCGTAATCTTTCACGGTACTGGAAAGCCCTGCACCGCCCGAGAAAAAACGTTTTGCCCCTTTAGTGGGGTAATCCGTATCGTAAAAGGTAGTAGGGTATTTTTTCCATTTTCCGTCTATTTTGTATTGTACTCGTACCAAGCGGTCGTGCTTTTCTTTGGGCAAGTAGAACCAGGTATCGTCCATGCCCAGGGGGTCAAAGATGCGGGTACGCAAAAAGGCATCAAAAGGCATCCCGGAAACCACTTCAATAAAGTAGCCCAGCACATCCAAACCTTCACTATAGGTATAGTTATCACCGGGATTATGGTGCAGTGGGAGCCGGGCCAATTTCTTGACACTTTCCTCGATACTTATATTTTCTGTGGTGAACAAATCGGTCACCCCTGCTCTGTGGTATATTTTCTTAAACCGTGCATCGCCATCTATCTCTCCATAACCAATGCCGGAGGTATGTGTCAACAAATGGCGGATGGTGATTTTATCCTTGGCGGGAATGGTCGTATAAGTAGTGTCCTTTTCATTGAAAGTATCCAAGATAGCGGCCTCCCCAAAGGCTGGGATATATTTTGAAATAGGATCGTCCAACTTAAATTTCCCTTCCTCCCATAGCATCATAACGGCTGTTGCCGTAATGGCTTTTGTTTGGGATGCGATTCTAAAAATAGCATCCTTTTTGAGCTCGGTTTTGGATTCATTGTCGGCCATTCCATAGGCTTTGTGGAATACAATTTTTCCGTTGCGGGCCACTAAGGCAACAATTCCCGGAACTTCTTCATCTGTGATGGCTTTTTGCAACATGGCATCGATGCGGCCCAAACGCTCAGTTGATATCCCTTGGCTGGTGGGAGGGCCTTCCATAAGTGGGGGAGAGCTGTTTACGGATTTTGTCTGGGCGATCAAGGAAAAGGAAAGCAGTGCAATGAAGGAAACGGTAAAGGATTTCATGTGTTGGCGGGGTTTAGCAGGTACGGGTTTGTGCATTAAAAATTTTGGACAAAAGCTAAAAATACACAATAAATTAGAAGTAACAAAATCAATCATGGCATTGTTGTGTATCGTAATGTTGGTTTTATGGGCGGGGACATACAAAAACAGATGTTCCAGGGTCTAAAAACACAGAAGAAGGATAGTAGGGAAATCCATTGTAATGTACATGAGCGGGAAAGGACAAAGCATGCGGCTTTACAATTATTTGCTTTGGAACAGATAGGTAATGGTCCCCATTTGGGATGCCTTGGCAGAAGGGTTAAATTTGGATTTCAAAGCGTATTCAATGGCATTATCTACCAGACAACCATTTAAAGTACTGGAACTTTTTGTATTTACATTGGCCTCAATTACATAACCCAAGGCATCTACTTTTATGTTTATTACCACCCTTCCACCTTCAATACAGATATAGATGGGGATGGGCAAACTACGATGGTTCCTATCTATCAGAGAATAGGAAATAGAGGTATTCCGTTTTGCGTAATTATGGGTAGGCTCTTCTTTTTGTGCCTCTTTTTCGCCGATGAGTTTTCTTTTTTCTTCTCGCTTTTCAGCCAACTGTTTTAAGGTTGCGGCATACTCTGAATCTTCGGAATCCCCGGAATCATTGTTTTCGGCGGAAGCTTCCTTTTCGGCCATTAATTCCTCCAAAGTCTTCAAGGGTTCGGGGCTTCCAAAACTATGTTTGGCGGTCTCATTATAGGCCAAATGACTTTTAATGTTCTCGGATTTGGCCATTTCCTCCTTTATTATCTCCTCTTCCACTATTTTTTCCAATTCTTCTTCATCCATTAGGCTCAGCTCAATGACATATTCATCTTCTTCCTCTTGTCCCAAATGAATATTGTACAAACCAAGCACCACCAAAGACATGGAAAATAAAGTTATTAAAAAGGATAGCTGTCTTCTGTTAAGATTCATAGTGCTATAACCGTTTTTTTTAAAAATTATTTTATAATTCGTTGAAAAGGAAAGGTAAAGCCCTTTTTTACGGATTACAACCCTTGTTCATTGACCATGTTTTCTTTGAAAAATTCAGGGCTTACGGCATTATTTACGTTATAATCGCCTATTTTGGTTCTTCTTAGTGCAGATAAGTGTGCGCCAGATCGCATAATCTTTCCAAAGTCATGAGCTAGGGACCTTACATAGGTGCCTTTGCTACAAACAAGCCTAAAATCTATTTCGGGAAGTTTAATAGAGGTGATTTCAAATTCAGAAATGGCGATCAACCTAGGTTTTATTTCAACGGTCGCACCTTCACGGGCATACTCATAAAGACGCTTCCCGTCTTTTTTCAAAGCGGAAAAAATAGGAGGGGTCTGTGCAATTTCCCCAATAAATGTTAAAGCAGTGGCACAAACAAGTGCTTCGGTAATGTGATCCGTTGGAAATTCCATATCTATTTCGGTCTCCAAATCATAGGAAGGTGTGGTTGCCCCCAAAATAATAGTACCCGTATATTCCTTGAATTGGCCTTGCAACTCGCTTATTTTCTTGGTGAACTTTCCCGTACATATCAACAAAAGGCCGGTAGCCAAGGGATCTAAAGTGCCCGCATGCCCTATTTTTATTTTTTTTAGGTTAAATTTTCTTAAGAGCGTCCATTTTATGGCGTTCACGGCCTGAAAGGAGGTCCATTCCAATGGTTTGTCTATCAGTAGCACCTGGCCGTCCAAAAAATCTTCCTTTGTCATTAAATTAATGTTAAGGGACGTACAAAGTAGTGTATAACGAGTAGAAATACCCCTATAATTATTCTATAGTATCCAAATAGTTTAAAACCGTGCTTTCCAAGATAACCAATAAATGTTTTTATGGCCAGGAGCGCTACCAAAAACCCCACAATATTGCCAATAATGAGAAAATTGATTTCGTCATCGTTTAGGGTAAACCCTGCTTTATAATAATCATAACTTTTCTTCAAGGTGGCCCCCAACATGGTTGGAACGGCAAGAAAAAATGAAAATTCGGCGGCTGCGGTCCGCGAAAGTTTTTGGGACATTCCGCCCACAATGCTGGCTCCGCTTCTGGAAACGCCAGGAATCATGGCCAGACATTGAAAAAGGCCAATTTTAAAGGCGGTAGCATAAGAAATTTCGGTGTTTTCCAAACCCCCAAACCAATCATCTACTTTTAGGAGCATAAGGCCCCCGATCACTAGGGAAATTGCAACCGTAATGGGATTTTCCAACAACCCATCGATCCAATCGCTTAATAATAGGCCAAAAAGTATTGCCGGGACAAAGGCAACGAGCAGTTTAAAATAAAAATCCAGTCGTTGAAAAAACCGCTTAAAATAGAGTACCACCACCGAGAGGATAGTTCCCAGTTGGATCACAATGGTAAAAAGTTTGGTAAATCCTTCTTGTGCAATGCCAAAAAAGGAGGAGGCGACGATCATATGTCCGGTGGACGATACGGGCAGGAATTCGGTAATCCCCTCAATTATGGCAAGAACAATAGCCTTAAATACGTCCAAAATTTATTTTTTCTTGTTGGGATTCAACAAAATGGCATATACTTCTATACCCAAACCGATGAGCACCAAGGTGGGTGCCAATCGTATTCTTCTGAAATTATAAATATCCCCACTAAACACATTGGGATCGTCACTGCCGCCACCGCTCATTAGAATAAAGCCCAATACAACAAAGGCGATTCCCAGAAACATGAACAAATAATTCTTTTTTTGGAAAATAAATTCGGGTCTGGTCTCCGAATTGGTCGTGTTCTTATATTTTTTCATTGCGTAAATTTAGTAATATAAATCATCCGTCCTAAGATTTAAAAATCGCTGTGTGGCAAAATAGGTGCTGACCAATGAAATAAGAACGCCCAAAATAAAAACGCACAGAAACAAAAGCCCTAATATGGCGGGATCTTTAAAAAGATTAAGTTCGGGGAACGTACCGTTTACATAATATAGTACAATGCCCAATGCCACCAAAGCGAGCAACGCTCCCAAAACGCCTAATTTTATATTGGTCATTATAAAAGGCAAACGGATAAATTTTTTGGTAGCCCCCACCATTTGCATGGTTTTGATGATAAAACGTTTGGAATAAATGGAGAGCCGAATACTGCTATTGATGAGCAATACGGCAATAAAGGTAAAAACGGCACTTGCCACCAAGATCCAGAGGCTTATCCTTTTTACGTTTTCATTGAGCAACTCTATGAGCGGTTTGTCATAGCTTACCTCCTGCACATAGGCTTTGGCAGAAAGGTCGGCGGCAATTTCGGCTATTTGTTCCGAGGAGACAAAATCGGCTTTTAATTTAATGTCCACAGAATTTTTAAGAGGGTTATAGCCCAGAAATTCCAGAAAATTTTCCCCAATTTCCTCACTGTGCTGTTCTGCGGCCTCCTCTTTGGATACATAAGTGGCCGACTTGGTATATTCGGCCAGGGACAATGTTTTCTGCAACTGATCTATTTCCACTTGTTTGGCACTGTCCTTTAAAAATACCGATATGGAGATCTGCTCCTTAAAATGATCCGCCAATTTTTTGGTGTTCACCACCAGAAGCCCCAAGATGCCCAAAAGAAAAAGGACCAATCCAATACTCAACACAACGGAAAAGTAAGAAGATATAAGTTTTCTTTTTTGATAACTTTCAAAAGATGTGGCCATAGCGGAAAATGAATATGTAAAAATAGGAAAGTAAATTGAAAAACAAACGCGCACTGTTTTTTTCGCTTTGGGGCATTTATTAGCTGTCAGGTTATTATCAGCTTTATCGCTCTCTTGCGGATGGTATATCTTGAGGTTTCCGCTATTGACCTAAAATCTTCTTTTTCCACACAAAACGCACAAAAATATTTCCGTTATATCGTCGCTAGGTTAATATCCATAATCAACCATTAGTAAGGGGGCGGAAATTTAAACATATTGCCCTTTCAATTTTGTGCTTCTAATTACTCATTTCCCAACAGGGAGGGGCCTATGGGTACCCTAATGGCACCCACAATCATTTTCACCACACCCTTTGTTATTTCTTTTTTTGGAAGAGAAGAGCGATTTTGGCAACACGAATTTCTTTGCCAGATAACCAATGGCCACGGCTACGAGAATATAGACCAATAGGGGTTGTAAATAACTCATCTATCTTAAAATTTGGTATGCGATCAACGCTACAATATACGCAAAAACGCTCATAATCATTAATTGTAAAACGGGCCATTTCCAGGAGTTGGTCTCTCTTTTAACAATGGCCAATGTACTCATACACTGCATGGCAAATGCATAGAACAGCAACAGGGAAATACCGGAAGCCAAGTTGAAGAGGGGTTTTTGGGTGATGGTGTTTACCTCTGCGGCCATTCTGTTCTTTATGGTTTCTTCCTCGTCACTGCCCACACTGTATATAGTGGCCAAGGTACCAACGAACACTTCGCGGGCGGCGAAGGAAGTCAATACCGCAATACCTATTTTCCAGTCGTATCCCAAAGGTCTTACCAATGGCTCAATGGCCTTGCCCATATAGCCTATATACGAATTTTCCAATTTATGACCGGCGATTTCCTGTTTGGTGGCCCTTTCCTTAAGGATGTTTTTACGGATTTGAAGGGAGTCTTCCAGAACATCATGGGTTAACTTATAGTCTCCTTTGGAAATATTTTCCTGCAACGTTTTTTGGTAGGCAGTTAAGTTTTTTTCTATGTTCGTTTGGTTGTAATCGGAAAATCCCTTATTCTTAATTCTGTTTTCAACAATGGCCTCTGCATTTTTAAATTCATTGGACCATCCGTTAGATCCCAAAAACCAAAGCACAATGGAAATGGCCAAAATAATTTTCCCCGCACCGATAACAAAGCTTTTGGTTTTTTCCCAGACGTTATAGGCCACGTTTTTAAATAGAGGCAGTTTGTAATTGGGCATTTCCACTACAAAAAAGGTCTTGCTTTTTATTTTTAGGATACGGTTCAATATCATGGCCGAAACGAGTGCCGCACCGAAACCGATAAGGTACAATAGCATTAAGGTCAGTGCTTGGTACCCCAATCCTAAAAACCGGCCTTCCGGAATTACCAAGGCAATGATGATGAGGTACACGGGCAATCGGGCAGAACATGTGGTAAACGGGGTCACCAAAATGGTAATTAACCTTTCTTTCCAATTTTCTATGGGCCGTGTGGCCATAACGGCTGGAATGGCACAGGCCGTACCTGAGATCAAGGGCACAATACTTTTACCGCTAAGGCCAAAGGGACGCATGAGCCTATCCATTAAGAATACAACACGACTCATATAACCCGATTCTTCCAAAAGGGAAATAAAAAGGAACAAGAACGCGATTTGGGGAATAAAGATGACAATGCCCCCAATACCGGACAAAACGCCTTCGGCCAATAAATTGGTGAAAACCCCGGCAGGCAGACTATCTTTTACCCATTCACTGGCATTGGCAAAAAAACCGTCAATAAAATCCATAGGGTAGCTGCTCCAATCATAGATAGCCTGAAAAATGGTGAGCAGTATTAAAAAGAAAATAAGGTACCCAAAAATTTTATGGGTGAGGATTTTATCCAGATTGGCCCTAAAACCTTTAGCGGCGTTAACATCTATTTTCTGTGCCTGTTTCAGGATACCGTTAATGAATTGGTAGCGGAGAATGGTCTCCTTTTGTTGTAAACGTTTAAGCTCGGCCTTCGATTTTGTGGTAAAGGATGAGGTGTCTTTGATCAATTTTTTTTGGATCGGCATAAAATTCACATCCTGTGTAATGACCAACCACAATTTGTACAGATCTTCCTTTGGGAATGTGTTTTTTAATTTTTCAAAATATTCGGGGGCTATAACAGTGGTATTGATATTCGGGGCAATGGAAAGGTTCTTGTAATCGGCTATCAATTCTTTCAAATTGTCCACACCATAGCCTTTTCGGGTACTTACAAGGGCAATTTTGGTGTCAAGTTTTTTTTCCAACAAGGGGATGTCCAATGAAATCCCTCTTTTGGACATCCTATCGGCCATATTGATGACCAAAATCGTCGGGATTTTAAGGTCCTTTATCTGGGTGAATAGCAAAAGGTTCCGTTTTAGGTTTTCTACCTCCGCAATGACCACGGCCACATCTGGAAAATCCTTATTGTTTTTGTTTAAAAGAAGTTCCACGGCAACGCTTTCATCCAAGGATGTGGTGTTAAGGCTATAAGTGCCGGGAAGATCCAGAATGTGGGCCTTTACCCCACGGGGCAGTTTGCAGAGGCCTTCTTTTTTTTCAACAGTGATGCCGGGGTAGTTGCCCACTTTTTGCTTTAAGCCCGTAAGTTGGTTAAAAACCGATGTTTTGCCTGTATTGGGGTTTCCTATGAGTGCTACATTAATGTTCTTGCTCATAGTTTTGGGGGATCTTCGATGATGTCCAATTCGATCAGAAGGGCAACAGATCTTCTAATGGCGATGTGGGAGCCATTAACGTTGATATAAATAGGGTCTTTTAACGGGGCTACTTGCACAAGTTCTATCTCGTTTCCGGGCAGGCAACCCAGTTCCAATAGTTTTATGGGCAATATATCTTCGATGAATTCTTTGATGATACCCCTTTGACCCCGTTTTAAATCTGCGACCGTTGTAGCCAATTTTTATTTAGATTGATTTTAAGTAAGAACAAAAGTAGGAGAAAAACCTGATATATTAGGGTGTTTTTTAAATTAAAACCCAAAATCTAAAACCGTTGGTCCAAGTACGATGCCATGAGGATGTCCAGATCTTTCAGCAATTTTTCAATTTCCTCGGTTTTCGTGCCGTCATAGAACCCCCTGATTCTACGTTCCTTGTCCACCAAAACAAAATTCTCGGTATGTATCATGTCAAACGCCCCTCCATCACCATTGTCCTTAACGGCCAAATACGATTTTCTGGCCAGTTCATAAATCTGCTTTTTGTCTCCCGTGACCAAGTTCCATTTGGTGTCGTCCACACCTTTTTCCAATGCATATTTCTTCAACTGGGCCACGGAATCAATATCGGGTGTCACCGAATGTGACAATAACAGTACATCCGGCTCATTCAGGATCCGGCTTTGGATCTCGGCCATGTTTTTGGCCATGATGGGGCAGATAGTGGGGCAGGTGGTAAAGAAAAAGTCGGCCACATAGATCTTATCCTTATAATCGGCCTGTGTTATGGTTTTCCCGTTTTGGTTGGTCAAGGAAAAATCGGCTATGGTATGATAGTTTTTTATATGTCGTAGGGTACTGTCCACCAATTCGGCATTTACCATGGCAGGTTGGTATATTGGAAGGGCTTTTTTCGGTGTCAGAGCGTTGTAAAATAAGTATATAATGACCGTGGAGAGGCCCAAAAGCACCAACCCGAAAAATTTGTATTTGCCAAAAAAGGAAGCCATTTTTTATGGTAAAGGTAAGTTACCCGGGAAGACCATCAAAAATTAGGCATGGCTTTGCTGCCAAATCTTTCTTAAAATAATGTAGCATATGGGGGTTTCTTTTTTTTAAGACTGTGTAAAAGTGTACTTTTGTGCGTTTTTATAACAAAAAAAGATCCAATGGCATTAACTGTTCAAATAATACAATTCATTCTTATTATATCCATTTTGGTAATTCTGCACGAATTGGGGCATTTTATTCCTGCAAAGTATTTTAAGACCAAGGTTGAAAAGTTTTATTTATTCTTTGATGTTAAATTTTCCCTTTTCAAAAAGAAAATAGGAGATACGGAATATGGTATAGGCTGGCTGCCGCTCGGTGGTTATGTAAAGATCGCGGGGATGATAGATGAAAGTATGGATACCGAGCAAATGAAACAGGAGCCGAAGCCTTGGGAGTTTCGGAGCAAACCGGCATGGCAGCGATTGGTCATCATGGTCGGGGGCGTTACGGTAAATTTTTTTCTTGCATGGATCATTTATTCGGCTTTACTGTTCAAAAATGGGGATACCTACATTCCTTCGGACAACCTAAAGTATGGTATTCAGGTCGATTCCATAGGGGAACGGTTGGGGTTAAAAACAGGGGATCAGATTTTGGCCGTAGATGGCAAGAAAACCAGGAAATTCACGGATGCGGTATTGGAAATTATTTTGGGGGATGAAGTAACGGTAAAAAGAGACGGCAGGGAGATTACCGTTCCGCTTTCAGATGAAGGCAAAGCCACTGTTTTCCAAACCCAGGGCAAGAACTTTTTAGGGTATCGTTCTAAGCCGGTGATTGAAAAAGTTTTGGAAAATTCCGTGGCCAGTAGGGCGGGCATCAAGGATGGTGACGAAATAATTGGGGTAAACGATCAGGAAATTGAATTTTGGGATCAGTTTACGGACAAGATAAAATCATCTCCAGACACCGAACTCTCCATTCAGGTCATAAGGGATGGTAAACCTATACATATTGCCCTTACTGTTCCAGAGGAAGGCGCTATTGGGGTACGATTGAACTTGGAAGACTTATTTGTTAACGATAATTATAGTCTTTTATCTGCTATCCCGGCAGGATTCACCAGAACAATAGAAGTATTGACCAATCAGATACGCCAATTTAAAGTCATATTCAATAGCAAGACAGGGGCGTATAAACAGGTTAAGGGACCGATAGGTATAGTGGAAATGATGCCAGAGACCTGGAACTGGACATTTTTCTGGGGGTTTATGGCCATGTTCTCCGTTTGGTTGGCTTTTATAAATATCCTGCCCATTCCTGCCTTGGATGGCGGGCACGTTATGTTTTTGCTCTATGAGATGGTTTCAGGTAGAAAACCAAGCGAAAAAGTATTGGAGACCGGCCAGATCATTGGTTTTGTTATTCTAATGGGCCTAATGGCCGTAGTATTTGGAAACGATATTTGGAACATTGTAAAAAGGTTTATTTAGAGAATGGTCTTGGGTACAATAGGGACAGGAAAACCTTGTTTTTTTATTTTGGGTATTTAAAAAATACAGTTATATTTGCACCCGCTTTACGCTGCTAAAGCATAAAGACACTCCTCCTTAGCTCAGTTGGTTAGAGCATTTGACTGTTAATCAGAGGGTCCTTGGTTCGAGCCCAAGAGGGGGAGCTTTAAAATCAGGCAGTTACATGAAAATGTAGCTGCCTTTTTTAATTTTCAGCGTGCTTTCAGCGTGCTTTTTTGGGAATGATCGTTGCAGAATGTTTTTGTTGCCAAATAAAAATCGTTCGATTTTATTAAATTAACTCTTCACCCCCTACGTAAATTGAGTCCAAAGTAATTGATGCTATGCACAGGCTTAGATTGCGATTCAGCACTATGTAGTTTCAGTATTGTCAAATTCAATGCAGTTTACGGATTTTTAAATGGGTTTAAAAGAAATACTTTATTTTAGTCCTTCTCTTTAATTTGATAGAACAATCCAATAAGTTGCTTCATTTAAATAAGACACCTTAAAAGAATGGTAATCAGCAAAACATCTGTAGCAATGACCAAATTAGCCAAATGGATTTTTAACTTAGTCCTTCTTTTATTTGTGTTTAATGGAACTGCCCAATCTCATAGGGCAAGTGTTGAACAAAAGATTGACAGTTTATTTGCTAAGTATAATTCTGAAACCCCTGGGGTATCGGTTGTGGTGGTCAAGGATGGGCAAACTATATTTACAAAGGGTTATGGTACTGCTTCTCTTGAGTATAATGTTCCAATCACGTCAAATACAATTTTCCACGTTGCTTCGGTTTCTAAACAGTTTACAGCATTCTCTATTTACCTTTTGGAGGAGCAAGGCAAAATTTCATTGGAAGATGACATCCGAATATATTTCCCTGAATTGCCTAATTATGGAACACCTATAAAAATCAGACATTTACTGGCCCATACAAGTGGGCTAAAAGACCAATGGGCTTTATTGACATTAGCTGGTTGGAGAATGGATGACGTCATTACTACCGAACAAATTTTAAAAATAATAACCAAACAAAAAGAATTGAATTTTTCACCTGGAACTCAATATAAATATAGCAATACGGGTTTTACGTTATTGGCAGAAATAGTAAAAATAGTATCGGGCAAAACTTTTGCGGAATTCACTAAAGAAAATATATTTGATCCGCTCAAAATGAATTACACACAATTTTATGACGATAATAATAGAATTGTAAAAAACAGAGCCTATTCCTATGGGACTGAAAACGGGACATATGAAAAAAGAAATTTAAATTACTCCACTGTTGGCCCAACAAGCTTATTTACCAATGTAAGCGATTTAAGTAAGTGGGTATTAAATTTTGAGAAACCAATTGTTGGTGATTTAGAATTAATAAAAAGATTTAACCAAATTTCTAGGTTAGATAATAACGAGCCTGCAATTTTGGCCGTGGTTGATGGCGAAACCATCTATCATTTAAAAGGTCAATTTATGAGAAACTACAAAGGACTTGATGTATATAACCATACAGGAAGCGATGCAGGTTTTAAATCCTATTTAGGTCGTTTTCAGGATAATAAATTATCCATAATACTTTTGAGTAATGACGAAAATTTTGCCTCCTACAAAACAGGAATGGATATTGCGGAATTTTATTTAACAGATAAGTTTAAACAGAGGAAAAAGAACGAAGAACAGAAAGTTGAAGAAAAGCCAAAAATATTAGGTAATGCAAACCTAAAAGAGTTAGAAGGTAAATTTCAAAACGAAGAGCTAGCCTCATTTTTTATAATAAAAGAGATCAATGGGAGATTGATTATGACACACAATAGATTAAGTGACGTTATATTAACTGAAATTGATAAAGATAAATTTACCGGAGAAATAACATTTTCCATACAAGTAAGTTTTGTGAGAAATAAAAAAGGGCAAATAACAGAATTAATGATTACCAATTTTGGAGCAACGGATGTTACCTTTAATAAGATACCATAACAGCCACATACTGAGGTGCAAACAAAGAAAAATGTAATATTCAAAGAAAGTAATCGTCTTTAAGAAAAATAACAAAATGAAACTAATATTTAATTTCTTTATAATTCTTGTTATAAGTTCTAATTCTTAGGGCCAAAGTACGGCTCGGAAATAATCAATCCTAACCGAAACCTAATTTCATAATCAGTTGTCTTATATATTAGAAACGGAATTTGATAATATTCCTAATGCTTTTGTAAATAATCATTTAAAGACAAAAATTATGAAAAGACTACTGATTTTGACTATTTTAACATCGAGCCTGCTATTACTCGGTTTTAGTGCCTCAAGTTTCTTTGGAATGATCCGACATGACGTGGATATCGAAAAATATAGGGAAATGGGTAGACAACCCGAGTTTGAATGTGTTGGAAGATATTCGATTTCAGAAACAGAGGTAAACTATGCAGCAGGAGTACTCATATCATCTCAATGGGTTTTGACCACAGCCCACTTCGTTGAGGATTCTTCGGTATGGAAATTCGGAGATAACTTTTATAGCACAAAAAGGGTGGTCAAGCACCCCAAACTAAAGCCCAATGCCGAGGAAACACAGTGGAACGGATGGGATATGGCCTTAGTGGAACTTGCAACACCTGTTTTGGACGTAAAGCCTGCCGAGCGTTATCGCGGAAACGAAGAACTAGGTAAGACCATTACCAAGGTAGGCTACGGATTTGTTGGAAATGGTAAGGCAGGATTATCATCACTAAGAATACAGGAGAGGCTTGGGGGTCAGAACATCATAGATGCCATCGGTGGGACGTTTGAGGATAGGAGATTTAACACAAGTGTTATGGTTTGTGATTTTGACAATTCGGAAAATCCAGAGTCCAACCAGTTTGGTTCCCCAATTCCGCTCGAGCTTGAAATAGGTGGTTCCAAAGGGGATAGTGGTGGAGGAGTATTCATGGATGAAAATGGCACAACCGTTCTAGTCGGAATCGTTTCGGGAGCGTTGAACCGTCAGATTAAATACGGATCTGTAATGGCTTTGGCACGGGTTTCAAAAGCCAATGAATGGATAGACTCGGTTGTCGATTGAATGGTTTTCTCTAACAGGTTTATTTATCATTATCTGACTTGTAATTCGGAACAAGCATAAAATATAAACTATTTGAAACCTGATTGCAAAATCCGTAGTCCTATATATTAAAAACTAAAACCAAAAAATATGTACGCTTACTTCGTGATAATCACAATAGCCCTGACCATCTTTGGAATTGCCTACACCTTTTTCACTTATCGCAACAAAGAGCGTTTGGCGCTAATAGAATCAGGCCTTGATATTGAATATTTCAGGCGAACGACCCAAAGACAGAATATTATTCTATTGAGCTTTGGATTAATATTGATCGGGTTTGCAATAGGTATTCTAAGCGGGTTCTTTTTTGAAAAATACCTCTTGGAAAATTATAACCCTAAAGATTATCGCAATTACCCACAAGCATACTTAAGTATGGTGACGTTTTTCGTTGGTTTGGCTATGCTGATGTCATATTTTATAAATCGGAAAATGAAAAAGGGAAATCGGTAAAAGTTTACCATAGCGAAGATGGAAAAATCCAACTATTTGGAGGAAACTGCTATTGAAAAGGCAATAGTTGGAAATGAAGATGGGTACAGATACTTGCTCGAAAAGTACAAAACTTACGCTTTTACCATAGCAATCGGGATAGTCAAGAACGATGAAAATGCAGAAGAGGTAGTACAGGATGCTTTTATTAGAGTATTTAGAGGTATTACCAAGTTCAAAAAAACAGGCAAGTTCTCTACTTGGTTATATAGGATAGTATACAATACCGCCTTGACCAGCTTGAGGGGGAAAAACATAGATTTTCGTTCGTTGGAAGAACCGGAAAATTTTGAGTTAGACACACCAGACAACTATACCAACGGATTCGATGAACTAGTAATAAGTGATAAAATTACATTCGTAAATAAGGCTATCGAAAGCCTCTCAGAACCTGAAAATTTAGTGGTAACACTTTACTATATGAACGAATGTTCAATTATTGAAATTCGACAAATCACGGGATGGAATACATCAACCATAAAGACAAGGTTATATAGGGCAAGACAAAATTTATACGTAGAACTCTCAAAGCTCTTGGGAAATGAAACAAATTATTTTAGATGAAAAAACTCAACTTGAACAATAAGGTTTTGGGTGATGATGATAAGCTCATAAGTATCCTCAAAGAATCGAGAAGTCAAGAACCTTCTCCTCAATTCGTTGAAAAAACTTTGGAGAAATTCCGTATTCTAAAGAACAAACAAAAGAGAGTCTACAGACCATTAAAATCACCACTTTATATGATGCTGGTCATAGGATTGATTCTTTTTGTTCCTGTTCTTTTGACGTTTATTCCACAGAGTTCCTTACCTAATCCCGGTCTTAAAATGGATAATCTCTTTGAAAATATGTCCTTCCAATTAGATTCATGGTATACCCTAACGCCAATTCCATTAATATTGGCTCTAATATCCGTCGTTTGGTTTGAAGTGGGTAACATCAAATTTAGGGATCCTTTTGTTTAATTATTTTTATAGTGAAGAGGAGGACTATGAAACAAAACTAAAACGGAACTCCCCTTATTTTCTTCAGTCTTCATTTTTAATGCCCTTGCATGGGCATCAACACCTCCTCCGCCCTCTGTAGTATTAATTCGCTTGCATTTGGGAAATATATTTTAAAGCCATTCATAGTGTAGAACAAAATCTCCACCCCCTTTTTTACTATGCTTTTGCTACTTCACATAATTTTTCTACTAATAAATTAGTAGGTATACTAAATATTTAGTAGTATTGTATTCTAATTGATAAAGCATGAAAAAATTAACGGAACGGGAAGAGCAGCTTATGCAAGTGGTGTGGCAAACGGAAGGAACCTTTATACGCGATATCGTAGAGGCATTACCGGATCCAAAACCCCACTATAATACCGTTGCTACCATTGTAAAGATTCTGGTGAAAAAAGGGTTTCTAAAGACCGAAAAATTGGGAAATACAGATCGCTATAGTGCGCTAATCCCCAAAGAAGCCTATCGGGAAGATCATATTGAGGATATAAAGGAAAAATATTTTGGGAACTCCCTTACCAAAATGATGACCCATTTTGCCAAACAAGAAAAGCTTTCCGAGAAAGAAATTGAGGAACTCGTTGCCCTTATCCAATCTAAAAAACACTAAGCCATGCTATTCCTATTCAAAGCTTCGATCGTGATTTTTGTTTTTCTGGGGTTTTATAAAATTTTCCTGGAGCGGGAGAGTTTTTTTGCTGTAAATCGCATCTACCTTCTGGCCGGCTTGGGATTGGCCTTTATCCTTCCCTTCATTTCCCTGCCAAAGGTGATGGACCAGCAAGGGGTGGTTAGCTCCTGGCTGCAGCCCATAGCCTTCGATCAACAGTCGCTTCCTAACTATGAACCTACCGAAAACCAAACAAATGATAGCAAAGCCATAAGCATTCCCGGGCAGATCGAAAGTGACGTTACCCCGACTGCTGCTGACAAAACTAGGGGTCTTGGGTTCTGGGTCTTTTCCCTATACGTTTTTGGCGTCATCGTTTTATCTGGCCATTTCCTCTTTCAATTGGCAAGTATTTTGTTATCCGTGCGGCAAGCCAAGGACAAAGTGCACGACACGGATGGTACCATCCTTATTTTTGGTGATGATAACGGCCCGCGATCCTTCTTTAACTATGTATTTGTAAACCCCGAAAAATATGATTCGGAAACCTATGAACAAATCGTAGAACACGAGAAAATTCATGTGCAAAAACGGCATTCCATCGACCTGCTGCTTTCAGAACTTGCCATTATTGTTTTATGGTTCAATCCTTTTGTTTGGCTGTACAGGAAAGAGGTCGAAAAAAATATGGAATACCAAACCGATGCCCTGCTGTTGGCATCCAAAAGTGTACAACCCCAAAATTACCAGATGAACCTGCTGGAAATCGGCGTGGAGCGCAAGCCGCTTACCCTTGTCTCCAATTATAATCAATCATTAATCAAAAAACGAATCGTCATGATGAACAAAAAGAAATCGCATGTGCATAGTTATTGGAAGTATGCCTTTATTGCTCCGACCCTCTTGATAACCCTCTTGTTTCTTAATCCCCCGTGGGTCACGGCTCAAGACAGTGTTACCGCAATCGACACCGACGAAGACATGGATGTTCACCATGATCGCGAAAATGATTTTGATAAAGACCTCTCCCCTTTACTACAAGCAGCTTGGGAGGGAAACTACGAATTGGTAAAGAAATTGGTAGAGGAAGGTGCCGATGTAGACTTTCTTCAGGAGGGAGATGGTACGGCCTTGCTTTTGGCTATCCGGGGTGAAAAGTATAAAATAGCCCGATTTTTAATTGAAAACGGAGCCGACCCCAACCTGGGCACCAAGAGCGACGGACATCCCCTATGGATGGCTGCAAGAAAAGGCGACATAGATCTGGTGCGACTTCTAGTGAATCAAGGGGCAGATGTAAATACAAAATTTCCCGGAGATGGGAGTGCCCTTATCCAGGCCGCAAGAATGGACAACATGGAGTTGGTCACAACACTAATAGCCCTGAAAGCCGATGTAAATATGGAAGTTAAAGGCGATGGCAATCCGTTGATTATGGCTGCCAAAGGTGGCAATCTCAGCATTGTGGAGGCCTTGATCGCGGCAGGGGCCGATATAAATCATGAAGTGCCGGGAGATGAAACTCCCTTGATCAACGCCAGTGAGCAGGGCCACCTCGATGTCGTGAAATACCTGGTGGAAAAAGGAGCGGACGTGAATAAGGTCTGCACCGAAAATCATAACGGCAAACCCCGCCGACGTACCGCCTTGACCAGGGCCGAAGAAAAAGGAAAGGATGAGGTAATAACCTACCTGAAATCGAAGGGAGCAAAGCCCTAAAAAAGCAGTTTATTTTTCGAGTTACCCAAAAAAAGCGTCCGTATGAGATTTTGACTGGGCATACAATACCTGGTCATCTGGCTTATACCATGGGGCCGGCTGTTGCTGTATCTCGGAAATAGGGAACCGCATTGTTTCGAAAACGCCCGGAGTTCATCACCCCGGGTAGTCTTGACCATTCATCATCTCAAAAAACGAAATCCATGTTAAATAATCACTTTACAGTCGCGTTTAGATATTTAAAAAATCATCTGGCGTTTACCATAATCAATATTCTGGGACTTACTTTAGGCTTTTTTTGCTTTTTTCTCTTAAATACCTACGTCTTAAAAGAAACCTCGTTCGACAAAAATCAGAAACACGTCTACAGGTTACTTCAAAAAACCACCGATGAAAACGGGACACTACGCGAATTGGCGCAGAGCCCCCCAAAAGTAGGCATTGAGTCAAAAATGAGGTTCGACGAAATTGAACAGCAGACCCAGATTTTATTTCTGGGACGCACCAATGTCGGGAATGAGCCGGCATCCGTAACCCATCAGGGCATAGCAGCCCTGGATGATAACTTCTTACAGGTCTTTAATTTTCCCTTGCTGGAAGGGACGTCTAAGGAATTGTCCACCCGCCCAAAAGGTATCATTTTGACCCGTTCCACCAGGGAGCTGTATTTTGGAGGGGAGCCAGCTCTGGGCAAATTATTAATGTTAGGTGGGTTGCAGTATCCTGTTGTGGGGGTTTTAGAGGATTTCCCTGAAAACACCCATTTAGAGGACATGGTCTTTATAACCCACCTAATGGCCTCCGAAATGTACGGCTGGTTCAATGAATTTATAGCGTCGAACTGGTCCAACAATGAAATGATTACCTATTTCAAAATGGTCCCGGATGCCGATTTAGATAAATTGGGAGAAAAGATTACTGCCCTAACCAAAGAGAACTACCCTAAAGATCAATTGTTTAACAGTACGTTCGCCATACAAGCTGTGCAAGACATCCATCTGTATAAGAACGAGGTAGAAGGAGAAATGAACAAAAACAAGGGCAATGCGCTGTATGTGAACCTATTTTTCCTGATCGGGATGCTTATTCTTTTAGTGGCCTGCTTTAATTATGCCGGCCTGTTGAATATTGCTTTTATCGACCGGTTTAAGGAAATTGCACTGCGCCAAATTGTTGGTGCGGGCAAAGCGCATTTACTACGGCAATTTTTGGCGGAGAGCCTACTGGTGATTTCCGTTTCTCTGGCCTTGGCCTACTTCTTCTTGTGGATCTTGCAACCCCTTGTGCAAAAATGGTTTAGCACCACCATGAATTTAACGCAAGTGCCCTTAACCGGCATGCTGCTCGTACTGAGTGTAGGTTTAATTTTAGGCCTGTTATCGGTGGCATATCCCTTTTGGGCCATTATCCGTACAGGAATCTCCTCCTCCTTAAAAAATACCGTTTCCGGAGGTTCAAAATTGCCTTTTAGAAGAGTAATGCTCACCTTCCAGTTTGTGGCAGTGATCACCTTTCTTACCGCTTCTTTACTATTCAATCGGCAAATGAAGTTTTTAGAGCAGCGGGAACTGGGATTTGAAAAAGAAGGCCTGGCCACAGTTGATATTAACAGCCGAATTCTACGGACTCAGTTCAAGGCGATAAAAACTGAGTTTTTGCGTCTTCCGGAGGTAGCAGCCATAAGTGTTAGCTCCAGAGTTCCCGGGGAATGGAAAAATATTCCGCTTGCCAAGGTAAAAAGGAACGGGCAAGCCAACAGGGAAGCCAAGGATATGCTTTTTTTAGGGATCGACCGGGACTTTATAAAAACCTACGATATCACCATTTTACAGGGCGCCAATTTTACGGACACCCCTTCAGACAGTACCAAAGTCCTTATCAACCGTACCGCCGCCCTGGCATTGGGTCTGGATAACCCCATTGGCCAATATATAGAGGTCCCGTATGTAAATTTTGGCGGGAGTACCGAACCCCTGAAAGAACCGTTTAAAGTCCAAATCACTGGGGTAGTAGAAGATTTTCAGATAGAAGATTTTAGGACCGAGATAAAACCGTTACTCCTCGCAAATTGGAACAATCCCGTTCATTCAATCGATTATTATACCATGCGGATAAAAACAGCTAATTGGTCACAGACCTTGGCGGCACTGCAGCAAGTGAATGATGCCTTCGACTCTGGCGCGCCAATGGAATTGAACATTCTGGACGATAAGTTTTCCCGCTTTTTTGAAAAAGACCGGGAGCACTTTAAGCTATTAAACTTCTTTTCCGTAATCGTAGTGTTTCTTGCCTGTATGGGGCTCTTTGCCACGAGTGCCTTTATAGCCAGAAGTAGAACAAAAGAAATCGGTATCCGCAAGGTGTTGGGTTCTAGCATCCCTGAGCTATTGGTTCTTTTATCGAAAGACTTCGTGAGATTGGTGTTGCTGGGTTTCCTTATTGCAGCACCGATAACCTGGTTTTTACTGAGTCGGTGGCTTTCCGGCTTTGCCTATCGCATAGATTTTGCATGGTGGACGATAGTGGTGGCAGGAGTTGCCTGTTTAAGCCTTACCCTGCTTACGGTCGGGTATCAATCCCTTAAAACGGCAAGGATCAATCCGGCAAATAGCCTCCGAACGGAGTAGCGGGTTATTAGTGGTTCTATGGAAAAACTACGGCAAATAGGATGCTGCGTTTAACTTCAATCTTAAACTTATCTGAGTAATCCTATTCCTGATGGTACAAATTTGACAATTAGTACTGCTTGAATGCATCTACAAAGAGACTTTATTTGGAGAACCCTATGTAAACATTTGATACAAGGAGCGTAAAATATTTTGACACTATTTCAAACGCCTTAAATTTATGACATTGATTTTCAATAGTTTACAATATGGCATAATAATAGCACTGCTGGTATAATAACCACTAAATTTGATTCATGTACAAACTATTCCTAAAAATCGCTGCCCGCTATTTATTAAAGAATAAGCTGTATTCTTTTATTAACATATTTGGTCTGGCCACGGGCATTGCTTCTTTTCTACTGATAATGCTTTATGTGGATTACGAACATAGTTATGATAAATTTGAAGGTTCCGAACAGGTTTACAGAACCTATATGGATTATCTGCGAGGTGGGGATTCGTTTACCCCTGGCGATGCCATGACCTATAATCTCTCCGGCCCAACCTTAAAAGAAGAATTTCCGGAAGTGCTGGATTATGTCCGGTTCTATTCTTTTGAAAAAATGACCTTTAAGGTCGGCGACAGAATATTGGAACAACCCTTGGGTTCCTTGGCCGACCCATCCTATTTTAATATTTTCGATTACCCCCTATTAAAGGGCAACAAGGAAACAGCTCTTGTGGAACCTTATTCTATAGTGCTCTCCCAATCATTTGCCCAAAAGTTATTTGGAGAAACAAATCCATTGCAGCAAACTATTTCCGCATATAGAGATGGGAAAGAAGCGGTACTTACAGTTACCGGAGTCATGAAAGATATTCCAAAAAATTCGCACTATAGAAATACCTTCTTGATTTCTTATGAGACCGAGAAAACATGGACAGATTATGGTCCAAATATTCATAATCCAAATTGGGACATGAATAATTACTATACCTACATTAAAATAGACCCCAATACCAACCCAAATACGTTACGCCAAAAAATAATTGATAGCGATATTGAAGAGGATAAGGAGGAACAGCACAACATAGAACCTATCGAAGACATTCATTTATATTCCAATAAGCCTTATGAAGTTTCTGTGAACGGTAGTATAACCAGGGTAAAATTTCTAATGGCCATAGCGTTTATTATTCTTATCCTTTCATGGTTAAACTATATCAATCTTTCTGCAACCAAATCAATGGAACGTGCCAAAGAGACCGGTATTCGAAAAGTGGCCGGCGCACAAAATCATCAACTAATTATCCAATCTCTTATAGAATCCATATTGCTAAATTTTGTTGCTATTTTCCTTGCCCTTACTTTAGTGGTCTTGCTGTTACCGTTTTACAATGCAGTTACAGGAAAAGAACTTAGCTTGGAGTCCATAAACTTGGTTTCTTTTTTACCCTATTTCTTGTTTGTCCTCCTTGGAATGATCGTAGCGGGTATTTATCCGGCACTATTGCTCAGCAGTTACTCC
>JBGTBA010000139.1:0-9682 GCA_041749595.1 Flavobacteriaceae bacterium
TATATACAACCTGCTTCCCAAACAACTAAACAAAACCAAACCTTAATCTATACGATCTCTACCAATCGCTTTGGCTTTGGCAAGGCCTCTTCTTTTTTAGGCAATACAAAGCGCAATACCCCATCTTCATAACTGGCATTCACAGCTTCTTCGTTCACCGTTTCAGGTAACGTAAAGGATCTTTGAAAAGCACTGTAGCCAAATTCCCTGCGTGTGTAATTCGCTTCGGAAGTGGTATTCTCCGTTTTTTGTTCCGCAGAAACTGTTAGAATATCCTTGTCGATCTCAACATTGAAATCCTCTTTCTTACGTCCCGGAATCGACAGTTCCAGCTCAAAATCCTTTTCGTTTTCCTTAATGTTCACCGCCGGTATTTGGGTTTGAAAATTTTCAAGACCACCAAACCAATCCGGTTTTAAAATTTCATTGACAAATGATGGAAATAGAACGTTGCTTCTTTTTACAATACTCATGACTATAGATTTTTAGTTAGACTTTTTTTTTTATTTTAAAATACAAATGATGTACCAACTCAATTTTACTGTCTTTTTGTCATTTTTAAGTAGAAATAAAGCGTCATATTGACGTATATATGTCATTTTATGCTCAAAAGATGGGCGAAAACAGCAAAAGAGCATAGCGTACGGCCTTTATTTTTGTATTATCTTGCAATAAAAAAAGAATGACGAACAACGATATTTTAAAAAAGCTTCGTGTAGCCCTTATGCTAAGGGACGACCAAATTGTGGAAATCCTATCATTAGTCGATTTTAAAATTACCAAGAGTGAATTAGGCGCATTTTTCAGAAGTGAGGATCATCCAAACTACGTGGAATGCGGTGACCAAATTTTGCGCAATTTTTTAAACGGTCTGGTCATCCATTACCGGGGCACCAAGGAGCAACCCAAAGACCCAAGGAAAACCCTACCCACTCCACTAAAAAAAACACCGGAAAAAAAACCGTATACGGCCGATTTTAAAGAGAAGCAAGAGCGGAAGATTGATCCTAATCTCCGTGGAATCAAATTCAAAAACAAAAAAAAATCCTGAAATCATTCAGGATTTTTAATTTTTTAGGATGATACTGTCATTTCTATGTCGTAATCCTAATCTTTACGGTGTACAGCTTGCCTTCTTTGTGATCTGCAATTTCTACTTTTTGATAATTTAGGCGACTTTTTACAAAGCCCACCAATGCAACATCCTGAGCAGAAACAGAGAGCACCACAATCTCCTTATCCGCATTTAAGGTAAACCGCACGTCGGCTGTTAATTCGCCCTGCACAATTTCGAAAGGTGCTTTTTTTAACTTTTCCCCAATCTGCTTGGACAGGCTTTCGGTGGGATTTACTTCTTTGGCGAAAATTCCACCCGACAAAAGTAACATGGCAGTTACTACAACTAAACTAAGCTTTTTCATGATGTTCTTGATTTATGATTGATGATATACTAAAAAGACGCTCAAAAAAAAAGAATGTTACATCCTATAAGAATTTTAACATTTCTTTGGAGCGAAATCATCAAACCATAAACATCCTCAAAATTAGATCTAATGGATACCTAAAATTACCCGATTACGCTAACACAAAGGCAAGAGCAAAGAAATTACTCAATACGCAAGGGTATTTTGGTAAGAATTCTACTTAAAATTAAAATAAGCAGCCGCATTATTATAGGAAATATCCTGAACCATCTTGCCCAGAAAAGGAATATCATTGGGTACTAAACCTTTTTTTATATCATCGCCCAACATATTGCACAATATCCTTCGAAAATATTCGTGTCTTGGAAACGATAAAAAACTGCGACTATCCGTGAGCATTCCCACAAACTGACTTAATAATCCAATGTTTGAAAGCGCATTCATTTGCTTTTCCATGCCGTCCTTTTGATCGAGAAACCACCAACCGGATCCCCATTGCATTTTACCTTGAATGCTTCCATCATTAAAATTGCCTATCATACTCGCAAAAACTTCATTGTCCGCAGGATTTAAATTATACAGAATGGTTTTGGAAAGCTTGTTAATACTATCCAAAGTGTCGAGGAATTTAGACAGGGTTTCCGCTTGTGTATAGTCGCCAATAGAATCCCATCCCGTATTTGGCCCCAAGGTTTTCAACATACGCGTGTTATTATTGCGCAATGCCCCTAGGTGATATTGTTGTACCCAACCGAATTCGTGGTACGTCTCACCCAAAAATAACAAAATGGCCGTTTTAAATTTTTCCGCATCGACAATCGAAATGGATTCCCCAGCCCTTCTTCTGGAAAATATGGTTTTTATTTCATTCTCTGTAAAATGGTGGAAAGGGATGCGGGATAAGCCATGATCGGATAACTTGCAGCCATGGGCATGAAAATAGCTAATGCGGTTATGCAGTGCCTCTTGAAGATCACTATAGGTGGCGATTTCCATTTTGGCCGATGTTCCCAAAAGATCAAGATAGCTATTAAAATCATTTTCATCAATCAAAATAGCCTTATCCGGTCTAAAGGCCGGGTGCATTTTAACCTTATAATCGGTTTGAGACAAAGCCTTGTGATGTTCCAGATTGTCTGTAGGATCGTCCGTGGTGCAAACCCGCTCCACATTCATTTTGGCCAGCAGAGCGCGACAACTGTTTGTCGGATTTTGTAATTGTAGATTGATATGGTCATACATCGCTACAGCCGAATTCGGGGTAAGCAATTCGTCTATATCAAAATAGCGTTTTAATTCTAAATGTGTCCAATGGAATAAAGGATTCCGCAAGGTGTAGGGTACCATTTTTGCCCAGGCTAAAAACTTTTCCTTATCCGTAGCTTGCCCCGTTATGCAGTTTTCAGGAATACCCATAGTTCTCATGGCACGCCATTTGTAATGATCACCGGCGATCCATAATTGCGTTATATTGTCATACGTATGGTTCTCCGCAATCTCTTTAGGATCCAAATGACAATGGTAGTCTATAATGGGCATATCCTTTGCGAAGTCGTGATATAGTATTTCGGCTTCTCTGGAATTCAATAAAAAATGTTCTGTAATAAACGGTTTTGTATTTATTTTTTGCATGTTAAAGGCTTTTTAGTATTCCTGTTTCCAACCCCCTTAATTCGGCCAACCCCCGTAATCTGCCAATAGCCGAATAGCCGGGATTTGTTTTTTTACGCAGGTCATCCAACATTTGGTGACCATGATCTGGACGCATAGGCATCCGAAAGTCTTCCCTGCCTTTCCGTATTCGTTTGCGTTGTTCTTTTAGTAAGGCTTTCATTACGCCGTACATATCTACATCACCTTCCAAATGATTGGCCTCATAAAAATTGCCAAATTCATCGCGTTGTGTACTTCTAAGATGGATGAAGTGGATTCTATGTCCTAATTTTTTGACCATTTCCGGCAAATCATTATCGGCTCGCACGCCAAAAGAACCGGTACAAAAAGTTAGTCCATTATTGGGACTGTCTACAGCGCGATATAAATCTAAAATATCCTGTTCCGTACTGACCACTCTTGGAAGCCCTAAAATGGGATAGGGCGGATCGTCTGGGTGGATGCACATGAGCACGCCCGCCTTTTCTGCAGCCGGAATAATTTGTCTTAAAAAATAATAAAGATGCTCCTTTAGTTCTTTGGTGCCCACATGGTTGTAAGTTGCCAAAATAGTATTGAATTCCGCTAGGGTATAGCCCTCTTCAGCACCGGGTAATCCTGCAATGATATTTTTGATGAGTTTTTGTTGCCGGGCATCACTCATTTTTTCAAGTTTATCTTTTGCCCTTTTTATTTGATCATCGGTATATGCCTTTTCGGCTCCCGGTCGTTTCAATAAAAAAAGCTCGAATGCGGCGAATTCTGCCGCATCAAAACGCAACGCTTTAGAACCATCTTCGACTTCGTATTCCAAATCGGTACGAGTCCAGTCCAAAACCGGCATAAAATTATAACATACGATATCTATGCCACAAGCACCTAAATTGGTGAGGGTTTGCTTGTAATTTTCGATGTAACGGTGAAAATCGCCCGTCTTCGTTTTTATGTTTTCATGAATAGGAACACTCTCTACCACAGACCATACAAGACCATGCTGCGCTATAATTGCCTTGCGCTCTTTAATTTCGGCCACAGGCCATACTTCTCCATTGGGAATGTGATGCAGAGCCGTAACTATTCCGGTAACACCGGCTTGTTTTATATCCGATAGGGATACCGGATCCTTTGGCCCGTACCACCTCCACGTTTTTTCTAGTACCAAGTTCATTGTATTTCAGTTATTTATTAAACACCGCTAAAAGCGCTAAATCCGCCGTCTATAGGCACCCCACTCCGTTAACAAATGCGGCTCCTTCACCGCACAACCACAACGTGGTTCCGATAAGATCCTCAGGTGTACCGAAACGCCCCATTGGCGTTTGCGAAAGGATGGTATTTCCTCTAGGCGTTAAATTACCATCTTCGGTGGTAAGTAGCGCTCTATTTTGATCGGTCAGGAAAAATCCCGGTGCCAATGCATTAACGCGTATCCCCACTTTTGAAAAATGAACCGCCAACCATTGGGTAAAATTAGATACCGCGGCCTTTGCACCACTGTAGGCTGGAATTTTGGTTAATGGCGTAAAGGCATTCATAGATGAAATATTTAAAATAGAGCAACCTTCCTTTCCGATCATATCCAAAGCAAACACTTGTGTAGGTAATAAAGTACCTATAAAATTTAGGTCGAACACAAATTTGATACCCTCCATGTCCAAATCAAAAAAAGTTTTAAAACCAGTTGTTTTTTCCTCAAAATCATCAACCGATAGATAGGGATTAGAGGTTGTACCCAAGGGATGATTGCCACCGGCACCGTTGATTAAAATATCAACTTTACCGAATTTAGTATTCACCTCCCGCTTTGCTTCCTCCAAAGATTTTCGTTCCAATACATTTGCGGCTACCCCTAAGGCGCTACCTCCTCCATTATTTATTGTTGCAGCTATTTCTTGAGCCGCATCCATTCGTAAATCCAAAAGTGCTATTTTATGTCCTTCCTTTGCCAATGCTTTTGCCAGTGTGCTGCACAAAACACCACCCGCCCCTGTTATTACAATTATCTTGCCCATCCTAAAAATACCTGTTTTCTATGTTAAGACTACTGATTTTTATTTTTACATCTCCCGAAAACTCCAATGGAAATTCCCCGCTATATAAAATTCAATGGCCGACTATTTTTAGTCTACCGGATAGGACCCCAGTTGGGGATTTCGGATGATTTCATCATTAGCCATGGCATCGAGCCCCATTTGCACACAAACGGCCGTATTTGCGCCCGTGATAATGTCGGAAATGGGTTTTGTATTTGTCCTTATACTGTCCCTAAAATCGATTAAAGCCTGTTTGCTGGGATCGGCGTGCTCAAATTCAATTGGAATTCCCTTGCCCTGCTCCCAGTTTTTAGTGGCACCGGAAACCCCATCGACATTGCCAATTTCTCTTTCGTAATTGCCTTCGGGGTAAAACCATGCTTTTTGATAATCCAAAATGATGCTTCCCTTGTCGCCCATTACCTTTATTTTATAATCGTCCAAAGCGTTGCTGGTAAGACAGGTAAAGGTAGCTTTTACGCCATTGGGGTAGCTATAGATCAAATGGATGTTATCATAAGTCTCACGGCCGTCCTTCCAATAATCAATGCCGCCAACACCCATTACCTTCTCCGGCATTTCGCCTAATACCCAATTTACAAAATCGATTTGGTGCGAGCAGAGTTCAGCAACCAAACCACCGGAAAACTCAGTATACATACGCCAGTTAACCGCTCTTTCCAAACTTGGATTCGGGACGGGTCTTCGCCAATTCCCATTTCTATTCCACTGACATTGAAAAGCCGTAATTTTACCGATTTTACCGTTTTTGATAAGATCCGCCACATGAACATACAATCTGGAACTGTGATATTGATGTCCCGTTTGAAATATTTTATCAGAATTTAATCCTTCCTTAACAAGCAAATCGATCCCCTCATACCCTTTAGCCAGGGTTTTTTCACCGTACACGTGTTTCCCTGCATCTAAAGCATCCCTATATATTTGGGAATGCGTATAAAAAGGTGTGGCTACCAACACGGCATCGATATCTTTCCGATCCAACAGGTCTCGGTAATCGGCATAACCTGTTGCTTTTTTGGTGACCTTAGCCAATCCTTGTTCCAATCGAAAGGGTAAAACATCACAGCAAGCCGCCACCTGAATGCCTTGAATCTCATTTAGAAAAGGAATCAAGCCACTTCCCCTGTCACCGGTTCCGATAACACCCAAACTGATGGTATCATTGGCACTGGATGAAGATAAAGATGCAATTGCCGAGGTGCTCATTATGGTGCCCGCAGAAATCAATCCGCTCTTTATTACAAAATCCCTTCGCTTCATTTTTACAATTTAGGTTCCCAACCGCTTTCGTAAGATCTGGACCAAAACTTCATGGCATCCCGATCGTAGATGACCCCTGTTTTGGTGTCGATTTCGATGCCCCGACCGATGCGATAGGCAATATTGGCATAATGTACCAGAGCCATACTTATACTGGCATCACCTATGGGTGCATTCAATTTAGCTTTGCCCCGGATGGTATCAAAGAAGTTCATTACATGGGCTGTGGTCATATCACCGCCCCCACCAAGGGTATTACCCGCTTCTGCGGCTTCGGACGTACTGTTTTTAACCACTATGCCCGTTCGGTCGGTGAGGATATATTTTCCCCTATCCACAAAAACACTTCCTTCACTTCCATAAATAATGGTGCCCCGATCGCCAGAATAGGTATCGTAGCCGTTTCTGCTTTTCCCATCCCATTTAATGATTTTATCTCCTTCGAAACGAAAGGTGGCCTCCATGGTATCGTACATTTCCCAGCCATCGGTAACAAAATGCCTTTTGGCGGCCTCTACCTGTGCATGGAGCGGAAAATCTACCTGCATGGCCCAACGGGCAACATCCAGTTCATGCGTTCCATTATTTCCGGCTTCGGCCGTTCCATAATCCCATCCGTACCAATGCCAGTTATAATTCCAGGTCTCCTCGGTATATTCACGCCGGGGCGCTGGGCCTTGGAACAAATCCCAGTCCAGTCCTTGGGGGATCGGTGCTTGTTTCTGGATCGGTACTTCCCCTCTTTGTGCGGTGTAAAACGCAACCGCTTTGTAGGGTTTGCCAATAATTCCGTTATGGATTTCTTTGATGATTTCAATGGTATGGTCCGAAGATCGCTGCTGGTTGCCCATCTGCACCACTTTATTGAACTGTTTCGCTGCTTTTACCAACAATTCATTTTCATTCATGTTGTGACTGCACGGTTTCTCCACATACACATTTTTTCCGGCCTTGAGTGCCATGATGGAACCTGGTGCATGCCAATGGTCCGGGGTCGCATTGATGAGAATATCCACTTTAGGGTCATCAATTACTTTCCGGATATCGTTTTCCGATTTTGGCTTATAATTGATGTGTTGCGAAAAACTTTCCAATGCTTTCACTCGTTGGCTCTCCATAACATCGCAGAGATACGTTAAATGTACATTGGCTTCTTTTTTGGCTATGGGTTCGTAGTAGGCACCCAATCTTCTTCCCAATCCGGCAATTGCTACGTTCATTCTATCATTGGCCCCGATAATGCGCCGGTAACTGCTGGCCGACATGCCCATGGCAGAACTGCTAACGGCTATGGCAGTGCTTCCGAGCACCGTTTTCGTAATGAAATTTCTTCTGGTTGTCATTATACCTATTTTAAAGTGGTTTTACTTTTATATTTCTGAACGACACATGATCTCCGTGATCTTGTAATAGAATATGCCCTTTCTCGGCTTCGCCAAAATTTGGCCAATCCACATATTTACTTTCGGAGACCAACTTTCGGTATTGTGGGCTTTTTCGTTCATACTCCAAAACCTTCACGTCGTTCAACCAATGCTCCACATGGTTATCCTTGGAGATGATATGGGCGGTGTTCCACTCTCCAATTGGATTAATGGGCTTATTGGAATCGGCCATAATTAGGTCATATAAGGAAGCGGCCGTTCTGCTTCCCACGTGGTTACCCAAGTTGGCATCGGGGTGCCGCTCATCATCCAGGATTTGGTATTCCAAACCAATGGACGAGCCCGGCCCTTTATTAAGATCGGTATTTACATAATACTTAATACCGCTGTTGGCGCCTTCGGTAATTTTAAAATCGACCTGAAGTTCAAAATCGCCATACAATTCTGTTGTAACAATATCGCCACCGGCGGCGGATTCCGCACCATTGGATGCCAAAACGGAAAGTACGCCATCCTCTATTTGCCATCCACTTTCCGGAAAGGCATCCAGTTTAGCTCCCCTCCAGCCGGTGGTGGTTTTTCCGTCCCAAAGTAATTTCCAGCCGTTTTTATCCTCATCTATGGTGAGGTTATTGGCAGTAATCACGGGATTAATTGGCGATTTTCTGGCATATTTGAAAAGACTATCGGTGAGTATCCTAATGTTTTTCCAAGCAATTTCTGTTCCGGCCTTCTGGTCTCCCTGTAAACTATGAACTTGCAAGGCGATAAACCCGCTAACCGTTTTGCCGTCTATGAGATAAGCCGATGGCACATCGTTAATCCAAGTTTTGATAGTATCTTTGATGGCTTCGATGCGATAATGGTTCCAGTCGTTTTGTTTAAATGCCTTCTGTGCTTCAGGATTATCGGTCATGGTAACAAGCCATCCCCGACGTGCTTCATCGTAGATGCCCGCACTCCATGCCCTATCCGAAGGATCTATCTCTATCTGGTAGCCATGCACCCTGCCATCTTTGTAATAAGGGAAGCTGTTGCTCCGGATTTGAATACCGGAATTCATGGTAGAATCTACCTTATATTCCAATTCCAAAATAAAATCCCCATACATTTTATCCGTCGTTAAAAAAGAGTTTGGGGTATTTTTCACAGAACTGCCTACGATAGCCCCGTCCTTTACCGTGTATTTGGCCTCCCCGCCCTTGGTGGACCATCCATTCAGGGTCTTTCCATCAAATAAGGGAATCCAAGGAGTATTGTCCTTCGGCGTTGTTGCACATCCAATCAGTACAAATAAAACAAGAATGGACATGAATTGGATAAGGTAAGTTTTTGATTTTGATTTCATTTAGGAGGTGTTTTATGATTTTTATTTATTTATCGTGTGCGCACACAAATATACGTTTTTATATAGAATAAACGAGTGTGGTTTTATAAAAAATTTAACCTGAATTAACTTGAATTAATCCAAAAAGATAGTTTAAAATTTTATTTATGGAAATCCTTTGCCTTTATTGTTACCGCAATATTCATTTTTTGACTAATTCCGAATTGAAGCCATCCCCTTCTTTTGGGTTGGGTTGCCCTTTACCTAACTATCAGGTTACGCAGACTGTTTTTATGTAACCGCTCCGCGCATCGTTGCAAACACTGTAACATTCATAATCCGGAACTAAACCTAATTGGGTAAATTGAAGTTGTGTTTTATTATCCTTTTCGGTTATCTCAAAAATAATTTTATTGCCGACCCATTCGCTTTTGTCTTTAGGCAACCTCTAAAAACTCACGGAGCAAAAATCGGCTAAAGATTATTTGAATAAACCATTGATTTTCAGTATATTTACTCTTGATATGAAGACATTTAAGAGACAACGGGATTACGGATTTTTTGACCAAGATATAC
>JBGTBA010000140.1:0-42574 GCA_041749595.1 Flavobacteriaceae bacterium
TCCGTGGCCACAAAAGTTAAGCTCTCTGGGGAAAACTGAAAAAACACACCGCTCATTACGGGGCGCAGATCGTCGTTCCCTGCCGCAAAAATAGTTTTATTGATCGCCGTTGCAAGAATGTCCCCAATAATCGTGGTAGTACTTGGATTGGAAAGTTCGACTGTTTTTGGGAATTCGGCTCCATCGGCGTAGGCCAAAGCATATTTTCCATAATTGGAACTGATTTCCACAATGTTGTTGTCTGAAACGATAAATGCCAATGGCTGTTCAGGAAAGGTTTTTAACGTTTCCAACAATAATCTTGCGGGCACGGCTATTGTACCGGAGTTATCGGAATCTACCTCTAATATGGAACTCATGGTGGTCTCCAAATCGGAGGCGGACACCGTTAGCCTATTTTTTTTCAGGTCGAACAGGAAATTATCCAAAATAGGGAGGGTGTTACTGTTGTTGATGATACCGCCCAAGATTTGCAACTGCTTTAGTAAGTATGTACTGGATACTATAAATTTCATTCGTTGTATTTTTTTTATTGGATCCTATTCTTCGTTATCGGAAGGAAAAAAGTAAGATCAATATTCCTGTTCATTGCTATCGGATTCGCCCAAATGCATTGAAACAAAGATATTTTAATTGTCCTTTTTAAGGAAACAAACTTATTAACACTTACTTGCCATATTTTCCCTTTCTTATGGTGTTGAAAAACACCCCGAATATGAGGGTCAATAATACGGGAAGGCCAATGTTGGTTAACTGCCATTTGGTTTTTTCCGCGGCAATTTTTTCCGCGTCCAAAAAAGGGATTGCCACTTTTTTATTCCGAATGTTTATAAGTCCACCATCATCCAACATATAATTGATGGCATTTACCAAGAATTCCTTGTTTCCATAGAAACTATTGGTCCATTTGTCGTATCCAAGTTCCAAAGGCCTATCTTTTCTGATTTGGTTTTTAATGATATCGCCATCGGCGATAACCAGCATTTTGTTCTCTGGCCCTTGCTCTAAATCAGTGCTGAGACTAATGGGTTTTACCCTATTGGTATAGGCAGAGGTAAATGCCCCTTCAACCAGTACCGCCAAAGGTTGGTTACCGTTATTGTATGTTTCCTTTTGTAGCGGAAAATTGATGATGTCCAAGCTGATTTCTTTTGGGGTGCCATCCACTTTGGACAGGGGGGAACTCCATAGGAGCACCGTTTTTTTATTGTTATTCCCCAATGTGTCTATGGTATTGGCAAATTGGAACCGTACGGCCTCTATATTTTTGTTGACGGGATGGGTGTTTCTTGAAAACACCATGGGATTATAGACCCAAGGCATGGGGTTGTATTGCGCATCGTTCCCGTCTCCCGCCGCCAATACGATTTGGGTGAAATACATATCGTTTACAAGGACAGGATTTATACGGATCCCATACTTAAAGAAAAAATCATTAAGGTGCAGATCTCTTGGTAACGCAAGGGAACTTCCTTTTTCGTTAAAAAGGCTATCCAATTCCACGGCTACCTGATCTATTAGCCAAATCGATTTTCCACCATTGACCATATATTGGTCCAGCACATATTTTTCCGCTTCCGAAAAGGCTTCCGTGGGCTTTGCCACAAGAGCCAGGTCATACGCATTTAATTGGTCCAAAACCTTTTGGGGATTGTTCGCCACGGAATCCAGGGTAATTGCACCTATATTGTAATAGTCCCGGATAGTGGTTAAATAATCCGCTAAATAGATATCTTCCAATTCCCCATTTCCCTTTATAATGGCAACCCTTTTTTTATCCTTGATGTTCAATTTAAAAAAGGCATCGGCAAAGGCATATTCCAAATGCTGTACAGAGTTGTTCACCCGTTCTTCCGTGGTGGCTCCCAACTTGTTCTTTAGCAAAGGTACTTTCAGCGTTGTATTGTTATGGTTTACCATTGCCCAAGGAAATATGATCTCTTGGGAAACCTTTCCGTTTTCTTCCACGGTACTGTTTACAGGGGTAAGCCCCAAACCCTGCAACTCCGCAATTACGGTCCCCGTTTCTTTGGCGTCTTCCAACGGATCGATGAAATTGAACTTAATATTGTTGTTTTTGTCGGCGAATTCCTCTAAAAGCTGTTGTGTTTCCACTTTTAATTTTAAAAATTCAGAAGGAAGGTTACCTGCCAACAATACATCTATAATAACAGGGCTTTTAAAACCCGTTGTTGAGCTTATGGCCTGTTCGGATAGGGTGTACCTATTGTCTTCGGTCAAATCAAAACGGGGATGCACAAAGCTGGCCAGTACATTAATGCCAATTAAAACTGCAACGGCCTTTAAAATGGTCAAAATAGTATTTTTCATTGGCGATGGCCATTTTTAAGTTTAATACTGGTCATAAACAGGAAGAAGAGGGACAGACTACCAAAATAAACAAGATCCCTGGTATCCAGGACGCCCCTTGAAAATCGATCAAAATGGACTTTCATGCCTAAATTTTGGATGGGCAGCGCCGTTTCCCCGTTCGGAAAAAGAGTTGCCAATCCGTTAAAACCATAATAAAGGACAAAGCATAAAACCACGGAAATGATAAACGCCACAATCTGATTGTCCGATTGGGCGGATGAAAAAACCCCTATGGCGGCATAACTCGCGATTAAAAGAAATAGCCCCAAATAAGAACCCAGTACAACCCCGAGATCCATATTTCCTATGGTAGTTCCCAATTGGGCTATGGTATATACATAAAGGAGCGTGGGCAATAGGGTAATGAACGCTAAAGTAATGGCACCTAAAAATTTACCTAAGACGATTTGCCAAATGGTCAAGGGCTTTATCAGCAATAGCTCTAGGGTTCCCAGTTTTTTTTCTTCGGAAAAACTTCTCATGGTTATGGCGGGGATCAAAAAGAGAAAGACCCAAGGAGCCAGCAGGAAAAAGTTTTCCAGATCTGCAAAACCATAATCAAAAATATTGAAAGCGCCCCTAAAAACCCATAGGAACAATCCATTGAGGATTAAAAAAAGACCTACGACCATATAGCCTACGGGGGAGGTAAAAAAAGATTGTATTTCTCGTTTGAATATGGCCAGCATTGCGGCTTGGTTTAATGTTTCCCTTCTATTCTATGAACGCTACCTGCCCCTGGCCTTTCAGCGAATAGGGGCTTGTTCTTGGTCCAAATATCCTTTAAAATAATCCTAAATTTCCATATATTCCCAAAGTATTGTTGTTGCTCCAATGTCATAAGGAGAAAAAATATGGACTATCCCTATCCCTGTAACGTTCCAAAATGGACGAACCTTGGAATGTCGTGTTTGGTGTTTTCAAAAACATGCCCAAAACTACTTATTTTTTCTCCTTTTAAGGGCAATTTCACAATACGTATTGCCATTTACATAAAATTTATGGTGATGGTATCCCTATAATCCAAACCGATCAGGGTAGAGGCTCCGCCCACGTTGTTCAGGTCACTTTTGTAGATGGCCAGTTCAATATACCGTGAAGAATTGAAAAGTGCCAACAGGTCCCCAGCCCCTTTACGTTGGTTTTTTTCCAGATCAAAGTTTATGATGTCGCTATACTTTTGGTGTATCTCGCTTATCTTTTTATTTCTGGCACTGAGCTCAAATTTCCTTCCTTTCCTATAGGCTTCGAATAGGTTTTTTTGAATATTGGTCACCACATTGCCATAATTGTCTATGTAAATTACACTTCCAACTATGGTGTCACCATTGTCGGTGATGCGCGGGGAGAATTCCCTAATGTCCTTTAATTTATCAAAAGGTCTGCCAATGACCTCCAATGTCCCGCCACGTGCAAGATGGCACGCCACGGTTACAAAAACATCCATCACGGGGAAAGAACCGCCAATTGGGTCCGGGATATTTATTTCCACCAATTTCTCTGGCTTTATTTCCGAAGTGATCAAACAAATGACCCCATTATTGGCACTTATAAAATAATGGCCATCCACAAAAACAACGATATGTTCGTTTTCTGGTGTTTTCTCAGCATCGACACCCACGATATGAATGGTCCCAAGGGGAAAATTTTTATAGGAGTTCTTTAGGATATAGGCACATTCCTGAATGTTGAACGGACTAATGGAATGGGAAATATCAACAATGACAACATCTGAAAGCTCCTTATATATGGTGCCCTTTAAGGCGCCAACAAAATGGTCTTTGTGCCCATAATCAGTGGTTAAGGTAATTATTGCCATGGAGCACTGTTGATATGTTTTTGGTTAGGCAAACTTATTTTTTACTTAAGTTTGTTCAACAAAATTACATAAAAAACCACGAACCAAATTATTATTTAAGGACATAACATTTAAATACCCTGATCTTTGAACGAACTTATCATAGAACTTACCGACATAAGCCCAATGGATTTTTTCGGGCATCAAAATGAGAACATAGATATCCTTAAAAAGTATTTCCCAAAGCTGAAAATCGTGGCCCGTGGCACCAAAATAAAGGTCTATGGGGATGGAGAAATGCTGGATGAATTTGATAAACGGTTTGAGATGCTTACATCGCATTTTGCGAAATACAACAAGTTGGACGAAAACGCCATTGAACGGATTCTTAGCAGCAACGGTAAGGAAGATATTCAATCTTCTGAATTTAGTGGGGACGTTCTGGTGCACGGGGTTAGTGGGAGGCTCATAAAGGCCATGACGGCCAACCAGAGAAAAGTGGTCGATGCCTCAAGGCAGAACGATATGGTTTTTGCCATTGGCCCGGCCGGTACCGGAAAGACATATACAGGAGTGGCACTGGCAGTGAAAGCGTTGAAGGAAAAACAGGTAAAACGTATAATACTTACCAGACCGGCAGTTGAAGCAGGGGAGAATTTAGGGTTTTTACCTGGCGATCTAAAAGAAAAATTAGATCCCTACATGCAGCCTTTGTACGATGCCCTACGGGATATGATTCCCGTTGAAAAGTTGGCGCAGTACATAGAGAATGGCACCATACAGATTGCACCGTTGGCATTTATGAGGGGAAGGACGCTGGACCATGCCTTTGTTATATTGGACGAGGCACAGAATACCACGCACGCACAGATGAAAATGTTCTTGACCCGTATGGGGAAGGACGCCAAATTTTTGATTACAGGGGATCCCGGACAAATAGACCTTCCACGACGCGTGATCTCTGGGTTAAAGGAGGCCCTTTTAATCCTCAAAAACATTGAAGGCATAGAAATGATCTACTTGGACGAAAAGGATGTTATCCGTCACAGATTGGTGAAAAAAGTGATAGATGCGTACAAGGATATTGAGCATCAAAATTAAGACATACAGATGGCAAACTCTACGATCCTAAGCACCCATTTTACATTTCCAAAACAATTTAAAGTTTACAAGGGAAAAGTAAGGGAAGTCTACTATTTGGAAAACGATGTTTTGGTGGTGGTTGCCACAGACCGACTTTCCGCTTTTGATGTGGTCCTGCCCAAAGGTATTCCCTATAAAGGGCAGATATTGAACCAGATCGCCACAAAAATGATGGAAGCCACCAAGGATATTGTCCCTAACTGGCTACTAGCCACCCCGGATCCCAATGTGGCCATAGGCCATGCCTGCGAGCCTTTTAAAGTGGAAATGGTCATACGAGGGTATTTGTCCGGTCATGCTGCACGGGAATACAGATCGGGAAAAAGGGAAATCTGTGGCGTGTCCATACCTGAAGGGATGAAGGAGAACGATAAATTTCCAACCCCAATAATCACCCCGGCAACAAAGGCGGAAAAGGGCGATCATGACGAGGATATTTCCCGGGAAAATATCATTAAACGAGGAATTGTTAGCGAGGAGGATTATACCATACTTGAAAAATATACCAAGGCCTTGTTTCAACGAGGCACGGAAATAGCAGCCAAACGTGGCCTTATTTTGGTGGACACCAAATATGAATTTGGCAAAACCAAGGATGGCCAAATTGTATTGATCGACGAAATTCACACCCCGGATTCGTCCCGATATTTTTATGCCGAGGGTTATGAAGAGCGTCAACATCAAAATGAACCTCAAAAGCAACTTTCCAAGGAATTTGTAAGGCAATGGCTTATCCAAAATGGATTTCAAGGATTGGAAGGTCAGACCGTACCCGAGATGAGCGATGATTATATTGCCATGGTATCGGACAGGTATATAGAACTTTATGAAAAAATTACCGGAGAAACTTTTGTCAGAGCCGATATTTCCAATATTATGGATCGCATCGAAACCAATGTGCTAGGTTTTTTGCAGAAGCATTTATAAGACGGGTGTAGGAGTTCCCATAAAAACTATTTTTATGTAAATCGTATCTGTTTACCGGAGCCGTAACAATTTACTCAGGGTAGTGCAATTTTTATCCCTAAGTTTTCCCAATACTTTCAAAAATACCAAAGCCGTAATATACGCATCGCCCAATGCCGTATGCCGGTCTTTTTTGGAAATATCGAATTTATCGGCCAGTTCATCAAGACTGTATTGTTCCCTTTTGGTGATCAGGGGAGATTGTATCAGTGCATTTTTATACAAGGTTGAGGTGTCCAACACCTTATTTTTTAGCTTGGGCAAACCGTTACGAACCAAAGCCCGGTTAATCATCGTTATGTCAAATTTGGCATGATGCGCCACAATAACCGCACTGCCCGTGTAAGCTAAAAATTGGTGCAGGGTTTCTATTTCCGTAATACGGAGGTCCTTTCCTTCTTTTAAGATACAATGTACCTTCGCCGTTTCAACATTGTAATAATCCTGTTGTACATATACCTCAAAAACCGTGTTGACCATAATGGTATTTTGCTGCAGGCTAAGGGCTCCGATAGACAATATTCGGTCGTTTTCATAATCAAAACCAGTAGTTTCCGTATCCAGCACCACAAAACGCTGCGCAAACAAGTCGTCCGATGGTTTTTCCTTGAAGGAGGATTCGTAGGTTTTCCAAAAATCGGGTAGGGCAGGAGTTTTACGTTTAAAAAAGCGCATCATCTTAGAATAGTTGAAACTTTAAACCTAAATGTTACCAATTCCTGTATCTCCTTTATGGTTTTGAAGGTCCGCTTCAATTTCATTTTCTCCTCTTTTGTCAAGGTATCCAAGACTATAAACCGGCCGGAATCATTGTGCAGCAATCCCTGTTTGGTCCTAAATTTCAATAAGGCTTTGGTAGCGTATGAACACGCCAAATAAAGCTCTTCGTTATTAGGTTCAAGTTCGGCCAATTTTTCAAATCGTTCGGAAGTATTGTTGATGGATTTTACGGAGTGCGAAAGGATAAGTACCCGGGCAGCGTCCGTTAGTGGCATTAAGGCACGTCTTTTAACATCAAAAGTGTCCTTTTTTGCCCCATCCTGTTCCACCAAAAATTGCCTGAAAAATCCGGTGGGCGATGGGTTCTGCAAAGCGCCGGCGGCCAAATGCGTATAAAAAACAGGATATTTCCTTGTGCTCTCAAAAATATGTTCGGAAATCGCATCCACTAAACCGCCATCTCCATAAGATAGGTTATAATCAAAGAAAATGGACGACAACAGTACTTCATCATTTCCCGGATTAATGATCCAGTGCGAAATCAGTTTTTTCCATTCCTCGAGGCTAAGGCACCATTTTGGATTTGATGCCATCATTTCGGCCGGGCAATATTCGTAGCCTATTATGTTAAGGCCTTTAGTGGCCAATTTTGCCAATTTTATGAAATAGGCGGTGGTCTGGGGAAGCTGTTCCTTTGGGACATCTTCAAATACCAGGGCACTGTCCTGGTCCGTATGCAGCAATTGTTCACTACGTCCCTGACTACCAAGGGCCAACCAAGCAAATTTAACAGGTGGGGGCATATCCATGGATTCCAATGAAATTTTAACGATCTGCTTAATACAGGCATCATTAAGTTCGGATATGATCCTTGAGGTGAGGGTCATGGGAATATTCTGTTCTAAATATCCCCTAAGCAAACCCATTATGCTGTTTCGGATGGGCTTAATGGATTTAAACTTTTTTGCCCGTTTTATGGCTTTTAACAGCACAGCCGGATTATTGCCGAGCGCCACCATTAGATCATGCTTCGATAAAATTCCGACGATTTCGGTGTTGGGCGTGCCATCTTTGGTAAGACATAGATGACTGATGCCACTTTTCATCATGGCCATTTGTGCTTGGGTTATGGTCAGTTTTTTTGGGTAGGTGATTACGGGTGAGGTCATAATATCCTTAGCGGCGGCATTGATGGTGTGCAATCCCGTAACAACTTTGTTGCATAAGTCCTTATCGGTTATGATTCCGATAGGAAGTTTGTTTTTAACCACCAATATGGCACCCACCTTTTTCTCCGCCATTGTTACCGCTATGTTCCTTACCGTTGTCCTTGGTGAACAGGAGACTATTTTTTTTGAGTATTTAACGGATTGAAGGTCCAATAGCCGATTACTGGAATGGCCCTGTTCCGTAGTTGCCATTTCGTCATAAAGAGAACCTCTATGGCTTTTGGAATAGGGGTTGCGGGTATTGGAGGCAAAACTTTCGATTAAAAAATTACCTACTTCCCTGTGTTCCAATATGTAAGGCTTAAAAACAGCAATGGGAATCGCATAAAGGATACTTTCTTCTTGGGCTTTTGCACCTATTTTGTAGTTTTCATTGGCGATCAATGGCCGTAGGCCAAAAATATCCCCTTCATCACATATATCCACAATTTGTTCCTCGGCACTTTTTTTTAGTGCAATGGCGCCTTTATTCACCACATAAAAACAGGAATGTGGAACTTCGTTCTCCTCAAATACAATACTTTCCTTTTCCTTGTACACTATGGAGATTTTCCCGGAGAGCTCGGCAAGGTCTTTTTTTTCCATTTCATTAAAAGGGGGATAGTTCTTAAGGAAATCGGCAACCCTTTCGGAGATGATGTTTTGCATTTTTCGAATTTATAGATAAAGGTACTTTTTTGAAGTCTGTGTTAAAAGAAAAGAGGATTAATTCCGGACAATTTTAGAGGAGATCATTCATTCATGACTTTTTGTGAATTAAATAAGATTGGTACTCGCTTAAATTGGCTATTATGATCGCTATATCCAATTTTCGGCATTTTGTAATCCTTTAGGGGTGGGGCAAGAACAAAAGGTCGAAAATCCAATCATTTTTAGCCTGACCCCTAAAGGGAACAATTGAATTTTATTCGTTCGGTGCAACTAGAAACCTCGGAAATATCAGTTTAAACCAAAATATCAACGCTCAGCCAAACTAGGGACATAAGACTTAAAAAGAGATTATTGACCTCACAAAAAAACAGGGATAATAGATTGAAATATCATCAAATTACCACCTAAACCGTATTGTGATTTTATGTATAAATATTGGATCATCGCCTTAACATCATATCAAATTCTTCTGTATTTTTATAAGCATTGAACGAATAGCTATAGTGCCGAGCCTTACCTTTGTTTGTTAACGGCAAGAACTTAAACTAAAAATAAAACAAAAAAAGCATGAAAAAAGGATTTTTAATAGATATGGATGGGGTAATTTATAGTGGGGACACCATGATTGAAGGTGCGGATACGTTTATTGCCACCTTACAAAAGGAGAACATACCCTTCTTATTTATGACCAACAACAGCCAGCGTACACCCTTGGATACGGTAAACAAGGTGGGTAAAATGGGGATAAAGATCAAAGAAGAAAATGTATATACCAGTGCCATGGCAACGGCCTGGTTTTTATCTTTTATGAACCCTAAGGGCACGGCTTACGTGCTGGGAGAGGGCGGATTGATCACCAGTTTGCACCAGCAAGGATATACCTTGGTAAACCAGAATCCGGATTTTGTGGTCGTGGGCGAGGGGCGAAATTTTACCCTGGAAATGGTAAACAATGCGGTAGATATGATTTTGGGTGGGGCAAAGTTGATTGCCACAAACCTGGACCCATCGCCTAAAAAGAAAGGTTGGTCCAATTTGGGTATCAAGGCCATTGTGTCCATGATTGAGGAAGCCACAGGAAAAAAAGCATTTTCGGTAGGGAAACCCAGTCCCGTCATGATGCGGGCCGCACGTAAAACCTTGGGCTTGGAAGCCCGCGAAACCATTATTATCGGAGATACCATGGATACCGATATTCTGGGCGGGGTACAGTTGGGTTATACTACGATTCTCACGCTCTCCGGCGTGTCCAAACGCAATGTGCTCGATGATTATCCTTTTAAACCGGATATGGTTGTCGATTCGGTAGCAACTTTGGATTTAAAAAAGGCCTTGGAAATGCAATAACGTTTTACTGGTGCAACAGTTCCATTACTTTTTCCCAGATGGTTTCACTTACGGGAATACCTTCTTTTAGGTTTTTTTCTTTGGTTTTTAAGGTTCTTTCGCCCGGATAATAGATTTTGTCGCCCTCGTGCATGGGCGGCACATCATGGGTATAGGCTATAATTTCGTTCAACAGCTTTTCTTGAATACCACGATCATGGAAAAGTTCGGGGTATATACAAAGGAATATCTGTGAAATTCCGGTTTCGTATCCTTTCAAACTTATCTTGTAGGTTGAGTCTCCAGCAGACAAAATGGTGGCCAACATATCCAACACCATCGAAAAAGCAGACCCTTTCCAGTAGCCAATGGGCAATCCACGCTCTTTGGCTACTATTTTTTCGGGATCATTCGATAGCGCATTGTTTTCGTCCCACCCGCCCGGATAGGGCAATTTTTCACCTTTAAGTTTATAATCGTTGATTTTTCCGAAGGCAAATTGGGAAAGTGCCATATCCAACACCACATGACCTTCCGTTCTTGGAATGGAAATTACAAACGGATTGTTTCCCAACCTGCTGTCCATACCGCCCCATGGGGGCATATTGGGCTGTGTGTTGGTGAAAAGGATGGAAATACATCCTGCATCTGCGGCTTGCCAACCATAATATCCGCCCCGCATCCAATGGTTGGTATTGCGCAATGCTACCAATCCCATGCCATGTGCCTTGGCCAAAGTCGAAGCCCTTTCGGTACATTTTATGGCATTGATAATCCCTGGTCCCAAGTGCCCATCCCAACGCTCTATTGCACCAAAAGATTCCGATTTTTGAGCTTCGGAATCAACCTTTACGAGTCCTTTTTGTACATAATCTATAAAAAGCGGAACGCGGTTAATGCCATGGGAATGTACTCCGGACAAGGTGTTTTCCGTGTATACATCGGCTAGGGTTTTGGCTTTTTCTTCGGTAAATTTGTTTTTAAGGAATAGCCGGGAAAGCACATCCTGCATTACTGTAGCGGAAATTAGCATCTTTTTGTGGTTTGAGTTATGGTCAAAGGATTATATTGAAAGGGCAATGTCTAAATTTCAATTTTGTGTTTCTGGCTTTTTGAATTACCGAATACGGTTTATTCCCATCAATCCCCCAAAAATCTGCAGGGTTTCTGCCACTGCCTTGTCGGGAGTCAGTGCCGTATCGGAAATGCCCGATACCACACGTGTAATATTGTGGTCTACCGTGCCTTTTTTGTTCCAAACAATGGGCGATGCCGCGGTGAGATACGCCGAAAAATTATGATGCCCCGATCCCGGACGTTCGCCGATAATATGGATGATGCCCTTTTTCTTTGAATTTTCGGAAAGACCAAAAAGCAATTCTCCGCAGGCATATCCGGCACGAACCCTTCCGTGGGTTATGACGATCTTTTCATTGCCTACCAAAAATCCGCCATCCGCTAAGCCAACTCGAAGTCGCTCCAAGAAAGGCGTCAGATGGCCTTCGTCCATCAACGCCCGTGCATTTAGTCCGTCCGAAATAATTATTTGCACATCGGGGGTATGAACTCCCCACTGTGATCGCAATGTATTCAAAGTGGCCATAGCTTCGGGGCTTAATTTTTCCCCTGATTCGGGATGATAAACATAATCCTTACGATCTATGGATTTTGTACTAATGGGGGTTGCACCGGAAATAGCCGATGCAAAGTTGGGATCCATTTCGGTCCACAGGCTTATTTTGGCATCTTCATACAATCGGCGAACTTCCTCATCGAGTTTTGGTTCCAAATCCCAGTAATTTTTTCCATAACCTTGGGCAACAGGCACGCCTCGTTCCCGAATGCGATGCAAACATTGCTGTCCTTCTTTATAAATAGTGTCCTTACTTCTTTTATCTTTTTTTGCCAACCGATATTGATAATATACCCAAAGGGGATCGCCGAAATGCTCGGTTGGATTTCCTGTATGATCTATAACTTCAAGCTTTTTAAAGAAATCCCACATGGCATCGTTTACTTTATACCCAAATTGATGCCGTATTCTTACATGGTCGTTAAAGGCCGTAGTGAGGTAACTGAGCATAGGGTCGTTTTTGGTGGGCAGCGCCATGAGATAGCCCGGATTTGCAGGCATAATCTGCTCTATGCACCAGTTGAGGTCGTCCAAAGAAACATCCATATGCAGGGTAGAGCAAATATCAAGGCCAATGGTAAGGCCATGCAGTTTTCCCATTACGGTATCTTCCAGACAGCAGCGCACCAGTTGTTCTTTGGTTCTAAATACTTCAGGACCAATAAATCCTGCTACATCATTTACAAAAACCCAAGGCACATTTTCGGACGATTTTGATGCGGACATTTCAGCTTTCAGGGCACGTATAAAGCCATATTTTCTGGATTCGTGTAGCACCATATCAAAACCTTCCCCGTGACCATTGGTAAAATCGGCGCCTTGTCCGGTTTCTCCATACAATCCATATTGCCCTGTTCGCTTAGAAACGTGGTTGAACATCTTTTCAATGGAAACATCAAAAGTGGCGTTGGCATTTACCGTTCCGGCCAGGCTCTGAAACCATACGCCCGTGGTACCCGGTTGCTTCTCTTCCACTTGGGCCTGTACGTCTATATGCGACAAAACACAATTGGGTAATATTTCCTGAAGGTCAAATGTGGCTATAATATCAAAAAGTGCCGCTTCTATTTTGGCTACGGAGGCGGGCTCGCTGGAAACGGGATTGGTTCCTAATAGGAGATCGCCCACGCCGTAGGACCAGGCATCAAAAACCTGCCAGGTGATATCTTCAATATTATCGGTAGGGGAGTTGGGCTGTATGCGGGCACTCATATACCCTTTACTGCCAATCTTGCTGTTGGGCAACGGGTTGAATACCTTTTGCCCTACCCGAATGAGTTCTTCATTGCTCATCAATTTTACCAGACAGCCTATGACATCACTGGTAAGGCCTGGTATAAAGGCCTTGATATCCTCGTCCGATTTGGTTAGCACAAACTGTTTCAAGTCGCCCATCGTCATTTGCTCCAATTCTGGATTCAGAGATGTCGTATTCCGTATGAGCTTCCATATATCGTCTTCAAAGATGATGTGGGTATTCAAATCGCCCACTTTGGTTTGGGACAACAGTATACGGGCATTACTTCTGGAATCCTCCGAAGCTGCGGCAATGCCAAGGGTAAGATCTCCTTCCTTAAAAGCGTTAGCCGCTCCAAGAATTTGGCGGTACAGGTTTGCGTCCATTTTTCCGTTAACCCGCTGTATATAAGAAAAAATATCCTCTCCCGGGTTGGGAGTGCCAACACTTACACCGGAAAGCTCAAGGTTTGGTTTGGAATCCGTAAAAAGGCTGCAACCCTTAGTTAGGATCATCGATGATGCTAAGAGACCTGTTTGTGCCATAAATTTTTTGCGGGTTATAGGTGTCATTCTCTTCTTTCAATGTTTGATATAAAACAGGTCTGGGCCGCAAGTCAATACTTTGTTGGTGGCATATCCATTTTTTGATTGTCGTTTCATTTTACAAAAAGGCCACAGATAGTCCCACCGATTAATCCAAGTCCAAGTATTGGTGCATACTGCTTCGTGACAATTGCGTCAGGTAAACTCAAAAACAATCCAATCAGGCCACCTTTAAGCCAATTGGGAATGGGAAGTTCCATATTGAAAATTATAAAGCCGATTGCAAACCTGCTTAAAAAAGAAGCTATGATTGCCCTTGTTTTGTCTTCAAATGCCATAAAGAACATTGGAATTATTGAAACTGTTCCGAAAAGTGTTCCTGCGATAAGACCTTTAACAATATTGTTCATTTGTCTATTTTTTAAGTTCGTACGCTTCTTTCAACCAAGTTAATAATTCTTTGTCAATGTCTTTCGACATTGTTAGTTTAATTGTGTGGTGAAAACGATTCGTGGAGGCTTGTTCTACTTTTGCAACCCTGTCGTTGACCAGTCTGTAGTTTAGGGAACTTCAAGGTTTATATAACTACTACGGGTATAAACCCCTGCAAACCCAAATCTTTTTCCCAGATGAATGCTTGTCTTTTTCGGTTCAATCTTTAGTTGCCCAAATTTATAAAGTTCTACGATCAACTTCTTGTAAATATCAGTTACGATTTGTTCTTTTCCCTTTAAATGGTGAAATTCTGAATATTCCATTGCCGCTGTCCGTTCGTAGTGCCTCAACTGAATTTCAGTAGGATGCCTGATTACTCTAAGATACGATGGTTTTTCTTTTTTATAAGCGTATTGTTTTGCAATAGATCACGTACCGAACATCGCTTTAAGGGGTCTTTATGCCATTCTCAAAAAGAAATACACCGTTTTTATTAGCAATGACGATGTCCGGTTTTTGGTCCCCGTTCATGTCCTGTACCATAATATTGAGACCGGCACCGGAATCATTGTCGATGATATGTTCCTTGTAGTAGGGCGGCCCATTAGGGGTAAATTCCAAATAAAGTAAGTACGGGGTGTCCCCATCACCGGCATCATTGCCATTATGGGCAAGAAATCGTTTTCCTGTAATGTACTCCTCAATGCCATCTCCGTTAAGATCGGCCATTATGGAAGCATGGGTCTGTGCCGTGGTGGTACTGATTACGTGGGTGGTAAAATTTATGTTGCCCCCAGCTCCAACCTGTTCGTGCCACCAAATCCCGAGAGCATGGGCGGAGGCACTCACTACATCATTTTTTCCATCCCCATTAACGTCCAATACCTGCATATGGGAGCAGGGTTCCCCAAGATCAGCAGGATGAAATTGCCAGTCTCCTAAGGTCTTATCCACTTTCCCTTCAAACCACCCTTCGCGCAGCACCACATCTTTTAGGCCGTCATTATTGACATCCCCATAGCCAATGCCATGCGAGAACCGTTCTGTTCCGGGCACATTTTCCTGACTTAGGTCAAAACGTTTCCATGCCGTTTCTCCGGGCAGTAGGGGGGCCTGTAACCATATAATTTGTTTTTTGGAAACATCGCCACAAAGGATATCCAACCTGCCATCACCATCAATGTCTATAAAACCGGGGGATTCGTTTGCAATGCCCACAGCGTCGGCAATGATATGCCTTTTCCATTCACCGGGCTTGTTTTTTGAGTTTTCAAACCAAAATGCCGGTTTTCCGGGATAGTCAATAATAACGACATCATCCCATCCGTCCAGATTTACATCCATCCCCAGATTTAAAAAGGATTCGCTGTATTCCTTTCTAGGGTTGAATATGCGGGAAGGTGCCATTTCGTGACGCTGCCAATGAGGAGCCTCGAACCAATAGTACCCGGCGACAATATCCATGTGCCCATCTTTGTTGATATCGCCAACGGCAACACCCTCTGAGATAAAATCCCTGATCAAGGTGGTTTTTTTGAAATCGGTTGATGTTTCCGATTGTCCATAAGAAAGGACAGTGCAAAAAACCATGCCAATGAGACTGCCCAAAATGTTCCAAGTTATTTTTATTTTCATAGTAATCTAATGTTTGGTTTTATTGCCTTGGATCGATCATAAAAAGCGACCTCTTATTATTTGGATATACTATCAATCAATACCTTATTTTGATGGTTTTGCCCCGAATGGATTTTACCCAAACGAGTGGCCAGGCTTTTTAACGATTTTTTGGATTTCTCCGTACCTATTGCGGCAACTCTACGAATGGTAAAACTTAAAAAATCGGGCATTTTTGCTTTTTCCGCCAGTTGAATCGCACGGTCAGTGTCCAAGGCGGCAAGTGGTTCTGCGGCGTACCACAAGAGTAAGGGTAGGTTATGGTCGTCCACGTCTTCGGATTTTTGCACCAGAGCGTCCAATACATCCCAACGTTGGGACGGATCCAATCGCAGCATCCCAGAGGCAAGATAGCCCCGTACCAAAGCGGAATTATCGTTTTTTGCCATAGTTACAAAGCATTGTAAGGTAGCGGGAGAAACCTTTTTAGCTTCGGTCACTAATTGAATGGCCCAACTCCTGATGTATTCATTGGAATGGGCAAGCAAGTCATTTAAATCTTTTTCTGTAAGTCCGTTTGTAACATGAAGCGTCCATAGCGCACGGAGTTTTCGGGTCACGTTGGGATGGGTTGCCAGTATTTTTTTCAAAGCTTCATGCACTTTAGGATTTGGCCCTCGTTCCTGCAATATCGTTCTGGCCTGCCTTACATACCACTCGTTGGCGTTTAATTGATAGTCCGCCAGTTCCATGTCCGATGCTTTTGACAGATCTACCTGGACCCATTGATCATTTTTATGGGCAATCTTAAAAATCCGTCCCAAGGTTTTGTCATGCACATCCGGATTTGGGCTGTGACATTGGTTCTGATCGTACCAATCTATTGCGAACACAGAGCCGCTGGGGTCATATTTAAAATTCAACCATTGGGACCAGGAATCGTTCATTACCAAAAAGTCCTTATGATGTGAGGCAACATATCCGGACCCGGCTCTTGTCAGTATATCATTATTTAACCTTGCACCATTAATATTGTTCATGAAGATAGTATTGTGGTATTCCTTGGGCCACGAATTACCGCCCAGATAAATCATGGCACCGGCATGTGCATGCCCACCACCTGCCGCCGCCGATCTAAAGTTCCCGGCATGGGGTCCCCGATCTCCGAGCCAGTGTACATGGTCTCCTATGGTTTTGATATCGTCATAGGTGAACTGGTTGAAATGATTCCCCGCCTGCCGTTGATAACGTGCCCCCTGTAAGATATGGTACAAGTGTGGGATAACGCAAACGGTGATAAACGGATGCCCGTAATCGTTAAAGTCGATTCCCCAAGGATTACTCGTTCCTTCCGCGAATACCTCAAACTCGTGCCGTTTAGGATGGTAGCGCCATACACCTGCATTTAACTTTGTTCTTTGTGCATCGGGAGCTCCCGGTTTACCTACGTTGGAATGGGTAAATACCCCATGGGTACCATAGAGCCACCCATCCGGGCCCCATCTTAGGCTATTTAACACCTCATGTGTATCCTCCAGACCCCAGCCATCAAGTAATTTTTGTGGTGGTCCGGCGGGTTTGTCGGTTTTGGAATCGATGGGGATATACAAAAGGTAAGGTGCAGCGCCCAACCACACACCACCAAAGCCCAGTTCAATACCGCTCACCAGATTCAATCCCTCCATAAAGACTTTTCTTTTGTCCAGGGTTCCGTTTCCATCCGTATCTTCAAAAATAAGGATCTTATCCTTGCCTTGACCTTCGGGGGCGGGCAAAGGGTAGGTATGTGCTTCCACCACCCATAATCTACCTCGTGTATCGATGGCAAAACTTATAGGGCGAACAATATCGGGTTCAGAAGCTGCCAGGGTAATGGTAAAATCCTGCGGTAACGTCATCGCTTTTGCTGCCTCAATACCTGAAAGCCCTGAATTAAGTACGGGATCCAAGGGCGGGAGAACAATGATATCCTTTTGGTTAAGTTCATTCGGGAAATAGGGTCGGGAAGGGTAGAACAGGAAATTATCAAAATTGATATGTGCCCATTTGTCCGGACCAATATAAGGGATTGGGGATATCCCTGTCTCATTGTCAATTATGCGTATGTACATCCCTTTGTTGGGATAGGCCTGCAAATCCACTACTACGTGCTGAAGTGTGGCACGGCCTTGTCCCGTACTTTGAAAAATGACCGTATCGGTTTCTACAAGTACAAGTTCTACTCGGGTATCCTGCAACGCTCCTCCGGAAACGCTAAAAGCGGCGAATGGTTGTGTAATTTTGAAAGGGACGGATGTCAGTGTGCCCGTAAGGTTATGATTTAGGGTTCCCCCACTGCTTATAAAATAGTTTCCTTCAAAACCTATTTGCATATCCTTTTCATGGACGGGAGAAGGATCGTTTTGAAAAAGCGGATTTTTAAAGGCCTCTCCCGTCGCTGTCCAATCTTTTAAGGTCCCTGTTTCAAAATTTAAATTCAGGGATTTTCCGTTTATTTCGGGTAAGATACCGGCAATTGTCGGACCAGAAACCGGCCCTTCCACGATCTCAAAGCTGCCTACCATACCGGCGGCACGATGGCCGGGAATGGAACAGAAATAGGTGTCGCTATTTTCTGCTTTAAAAATAATGCTGGTTTTGGCCCCTTTTTTCAATATGGTGGGACTTTTTATGCCCAACTTTTCCATGGCGATGTCATGCGTCATTACCTCGCCATTGGTAATTGTAATGCGCACACGGTTGCCTTTATTGGCCCGCAGGGTTGGATTTCGGCTACCGTCTTTGGCGAAATAACCCAACATGGTGGCTTGCAGTTCATATTCAAGATCGATCTGAGTGGTGTCCTGGGGAAGATTGATTGACGTATCACCAGAAGTTTTGGGTAGGGCGATTATGGTCATCGATACCAGAAACACTAAAAATAATGCCAGCAGGGGCAAACGAAATTTCTTCATTAACAGTGGTTTAAGAAAACACTAAATCGCTCTAAATTAACACAATAAATTAATTCTATGGAAGTTCTTCCATAAAAACATCCTTAAAGGCTACCTGTGCCTTACCATCCCCGTGAATCTGAAAACCGATTAGCCCGGATTGCGGTATTGATGTGTCTTCTTCCGTATAATCCACGGTTTTATGTCCGTTGATATATAAACGGATACGTCTGTTTTCGGTTCTTATCTCATAATCGTTCCAGTCATTTAGCTTTATCCATTGAAGTACTTGGACAGCGTTAGGCTGCATTAAAGTTTTGTTTCTGCGGGATTCATCATAAAGGCTTGCCCAATAGCCTTTTCCCCAATCGGCCTGATAGCCCATCATTTCATAGGCGGGGTCGGTGAGCCTTTTACTATGGAATTGAATACCTGAATTTATAAAGCCTTCTTTCCCGATGAGTTTTATCTTTAGTTTTAAGATGAAATTTTTATAAGTACGGGTGGTGCACAGGAAATCGTTGTGTGGTACCATCCGCTCTGTTGAGCCCCCGACTAGGATACCATTTTCAATGTGCCAGGTGTTTATGGTATCTCCTTCCCAACCCGAAAAGGTTTTGCCATCCAAAAGCCGTATTGCCGTATGGTTAGGCCTACTTGTACAAGCTGTTAGAAGGGGAAAGATACACATGAAGGCGTATATAAAAAACCGCATAAGACTTTAATTTAAAATCAGGTACAAATAAGTTTTGCAAAAGGCTAAGGATGAAGATACTACTTATTTGGTTGTATTGGGATTTTAATTTGAGGATTTCTAAGGACTGTTTTGAATATGCGCGGTAAAATAAAAGAAAGCGGATCTGGAAAACCGCTTTTTGAGTGGATGTTTTAAAAATCAGGAACTTGTGCGCCTTACCTTACTTATCGTAAACTGCCCATTCACCTATCCCTTTGCTTTACCAAAGTAACCCTATAGCATAATTACGCCGTCTTTAAAAAACCACTCCCAATAACCGTGCATTTGGTCATCGCGTATTTTACCTTTTGCCCAAATAGTGCCGACTTTGTGGTAGCGATTGAAATCTTTCTCTGTCATATGGTCCGTAAAGGCTGTTTGTTGTGCATCAAGTATCCTGTGACCTGTTTAACCCAATCATTTTTAAAGTGAAAGACATCGCAAAATGAAGCATCCAATTAAGTGAGCCATTTTTCATTTGGCACGTAACCCTTCCTTCTTCGATCACAATATCGGCTTCCTCTACAAGTTGGATAACTGTTATTATTGGATTTTCCTTAAAAGCATCATTTTTCAATTTCGGCATCAAATTGTTCATTGCCCTCTAAATGCAAAAGGCCGGGCATTTTGCCTACAATATGGTCTGTGGGACAGGATAAAATCTGGAAATGGTCGCTTATGATAAAGCCGTCCATGTATTTTTCTGCTACCTTTTTATTGCTCATTTTGTGTAACGTTGTCGTGATAGGTAATGGTTTTGTACCCGCTTGTATTAAGCAGTCGTTAATTGAAATTGGGGGAAGTAAGCGGCCTCTCCTGTTTTTTTAGGACCCTTTTAAAAGTGAATAATAGGGGTTGGGGAAATTTCGGGGAATAACATACCCAAAAATTTCTTACCTTTTCGCTGTTTACAATTTAAGGGCTATAAAATAAATAGTGGTCGATGGAAAATATACAATCAGTATATAAAAAATTATTACGGCCCTCTGATGAGTTGATTACTGATATTGCTGAGTTGGAAGGGGATATTTTGGTCCTTGGTGCCGGAGGTAAAATGGGGCCTGCCTTAGCAAAATTGGCCAGACAGGCCATTGTTAAAGCGGGAGTAAATAAAAAGGTAATTGCAGTATCCCGTTTTTCCGAAGCTGGCTTACAAGAATCGTTAAACCGGGAAGGTATTGAAACAATCAGTGCTGACTTGCTGGAAGACACACAGTTGCAGGCATTGCCAAATGTTAAGAACGTACTCTATCTTGCCGGCACTAAATTTGGCACGGTCGGCAAAGAACCGCTTACATGGGCAATGAATGCCTACCTGCCGGGCCGTGTGGCAGAGAAGTACAAAAATTCCAACATCGTTGTGTTTTCATCGGGCAATGTATATCATTTAACACCGGTAACACTTGGCGGTGCCACGGAGGACCGCTTGCCTCAACCAGTGGGGGAATATGCGCAATCCTGTCTGGGGCGAGAACGTATTTTTCAATATTCTTCTTTAAAGTACAATACCCCCATTTTAATTTACAGGCTCAACTATGCCAATGATACAAGCTATGGTGTGCTTCTTGAAATCGCCAAATCGGTAAAAGAAAACAAGCCCGTTGATTTAAGCATGGGAAACGTGAATATAATCTGGCAGGGCGATGCCAATGAAATTGCCATCAGGGCATTGCACCATTGCAACGTACCTTCAAAAATTTTAAATGTAACAGGCCCCGAAATTGTATCGGTACGATGGCTGGCCGAACAGTTCGGTAAAATGTTTGGGCAAGCACCACAGTTTATAAATGAAGAACAACCAGCCGCATTGCTTAGTAATGCAGCCGAATCCTTTCGTTTGTTTGGTTATCCAAAAACACCGCTCAAACAAATAATGGAATTATTGGTAGAATGGATAAACCAGGGAGGTAAAACAATTAATAAACCAACACATTTTCAGGAAAGGGAAGGGCAATTTTAATACTAATGAAATCAAAGCAACTAGATCCGCACATAAAGAATTTATTGTACCAGGGCACTGTAATACCGGCACATCCATTAGCTCTGGATCAATATTTAAAAATTGATGAGGAACGGCAAAAACAACTAACACGTTACTATATTGCCAGTGGGGCAGGCGGCGTTGCGGTAGGTGTACATACAACCCAATTTGAAATAAGGAAAGCAGAATATGATCTTTTAGGGCCGGTATTAAAATTAGCTGAGGAAGAAATCAGGAAAGCAAATCTAACCCGTCCGTTTATTAAGGTAGCAGGTATTTGCGGCCCAACTGCACAAGCAATCGATGAAGCAGAATTGGCGGTGAAATACGGGTATCATTTTGGCCTTGTCAGTATGGGGGGATTAGTAGATTATTCTGAAACAGAACTTATAAAGCGCGCTGCCGCTATTGCAGAGGTTATCCCGATTTTCGGTTTCTATCTGCAGCCCGCTGTGGGCGGACGTATATTGAGTTATGATTTTTGGCTTTCGTTTGCTGAAATCCCCAATGTCCATGCAATAAAAGTGGCTGCTTTTAACCGCTACCAAACACTTGATGTGGTAAGGGCTGTTTGCAATTCTTCCCGGCGTAATGAAATTGCTCTATATACCGGCAACGATGATAATATTGTTGCCGATTTACTGACACCTTACAGGTTTGTGGTAAATGGTGAGAAAGTTGAAAAAAGATTTGTAGGAGGATTATTGGGCCATTGGGCGGTATGGACAAAAAAAGCGGTAGAACTTTTTGCAGAGATCAAGCAATGTATTGCCAATGATAATGTAGGCATAGAAAAGCTGTTATCTAAAAGCATTGAGGTCACAGATATGAACGCGGCACTATTTGATGCCCAACATTCCTTTAAAGGATGCATTGCAGGCATCCATGAAATACTGCGAAGGCAGGGGTTACTTGACGGGATATACTGTTTAAATCCTAAAGAAAAACTTTCTGTTGGACAAATAGGGGAAATAGAGCGGATATATAAAAATTACATACATTTAACGGATGATGGGTTTGTTAAAATTTTTATGGAATCAGAAAAAAGATTGTAACTTCCGTAATCGGTAAGGTTTGTGAATCTCATAAAAATATGGAGAATAAACGCAGGGGGTTTTTAAAATTAAGTGGTCTTGCATGGCTTGGATTAACCGGTGGGGGAGCATTGAAAGGATTTGCAACAGGGGCGGGCAATCCAATTTCCTTAAAATCGAATACTGCCGTGGAAAACAAAAAATTCGATGAAAATAACGGTAGCGTCATCGGCTTATATGGGCCATGGGCTGCTGCATTAACAGAAAATAAGTTGCCCGCCTTTTCTTTCAGAAGGAAAGAACGGACAAATTTGGAAGCATGGCGAAAGGCCGCAAAGAAACGTTTGGAGGAGCGATTGGCAATTCCGGATATTGGGGCAGCCCCAAAAGTAAAAGTCGTCAAACAATATACTTATGATGGACTGCAAATAGAAGAACTTAACTGGCAATTACCTTATGGCAGGGCTACGGAAGCCGTTTTATTAAAGCCCCTAAATGCCAGCGGCAAATTACCCGCCATCCTTGCTTTTCACGACCATGGGGCGAACAAATATTTTGGCAAAAAAAAAATCGCCAGGACTTCAGACCACCAACATCCCTTGATTGAAGAACATCAGAAAGAATATTATGGGGGGATTGCATGGGCCAATGAAATTGCCAAACGAGGGTATATTGTATTGGTTTCGGATGCATTTCCGTTTGCAAGCAGAAGAGTAATGATGCAGGACGTGCCCGAACACCTCCGGCATGGACTAAACGACCACGACCCTGAAAATCCGCTCAACATTAAAGCATATAACGATTGGGCCGGTGGGCATGAACATGTAATGGCAAAATCTTTGTTCAGTGCCGGTACCACCTGGCCGGGCGTGTTTTTTGCCGAAGATAGGAAAGCCCTGGATATTTTGTGTGCCCGTGAAGATGTTGATGTAAACCGCATTGGATGCGGGGGCTTATCAGGGGGAGGAATGCGTACCGTATTTATGGGCGGCCTTGATCCAAGAATTAAGTGTGCCGTATGCGTGGGTTTCATGACCACTTGGAAGGATTTTGTTCTAAATAAATCATTTACCCATACCTGGATGACCTATGTTCCTTTGTTGCCAAACGAATTGGATTTACCCGAGATATTGGGATTACGTGCGCCTCTTCCAACCCTGGTGCTGAATGATGAAGATGATGATCTATACACCTTGCCGGAGATGAAAGCCGCTGATGGCATACTACAAGAAGTATATACAAAAGCCGGTGCCGCAGATCATTTTAAATGTTCCTATTATCCCGGTCCACATAAATTTGATGCCGCAATGCAGGCCGAAGCTTTCGGATGGTTTGATAAATGGCTGAAAACATAACAACAAATTGATTGAATTTTAACGCAATGGGATGAAAAGTAACCGTAGGGATTTTTTAAAATTATCCGGACTTACCGGCATAGGTCTGGTAGGGACAGGGATATTGAATAGTAGCGCAGCCTTGCCCTATGATTTCCAGAAAACCAATAGCCGGGACCATTTTAACATGTGTGGTTTTGCAGCTCCAAAAATAGATACGGTACGTATTGGGTTTATTGGTATGGGAAACAGGGGCCCTGGTGCTGTAGAGCGGATGACACATATTGAAGGAGTGGAAATAAAAGCCTTGTGCGATATAAGGGAAGAAAAAGTAAATGCAGTAAAAAAAGCATTGGAAGGATCCATGCACAAGCCGGATATCTATACGGGTAAAGAAGACGAATGGAAAAAATTGTGCGACCGTAAGGATATAGATCTTGTTTACATCGCTACGCCATGGGCCTTGCATACGCCCATGGCCGTATATGCAATGGACCAAGGGAAACATGTTTGTGTAGAAGTGCCCGCCGCCAAAACTATAGAGGAGTGCTGGCAACTTGTCACTACATCCGAACGTACCCGAAGGCATTGCATAATACTTGAAAATGTATGTTATGATTTTTTTGAATTGCTCACTTTAAACATGTCCAGACAGGGATTATTCGGTGAAATAGTGCATGGCGAGGGAGCTTACATTCATACGTTGCTAGAAGGTAATTTCAGTAAAGATAAATATTATGACATGTGGCGCCTGAAAGAGAATTTCAGAAATGGAAATTTGTATCCCACGCATGGTTTAGGACCTGTAGCCCAGGTTATGAATATCAACCGGGGAGATAAAATGGATTTCCTTGTAGCGGTTTCCGGCAACGATTTTCAAATGTTGGCAGAAGCTGAAGGACTGGCCGCCAAGGATGGTTTTTATAAACCATTCACCGAAAAAAAATACCGAGGGAATATGAATACCACCACGATCCGAACCAATAAAGGACGTACGATTATGTTGCAGCATGATGTTACCTCCCCCAATGTGTATTCCCGTATCCATAAGATCAGTGGCACAAAAGGTTCTTGCTTAAAATATCCGCTTCCGGGCAAGATTGCTTTTGGACATGAAGACTGGATAAATGGGGAAGAGTATGAAAAAATAGAAGAACAATATGCCCCTGCCATTGTAAAGAAAGTCGGGGAAATGGCAAAACAGGTAGGCGGTCACGGCGGCATGGATTTTTTAATGGACTGGCGTACCATTGATTGTCTTCGGAATGGATTGCCCGTAGATATGGACGTGTACGATGCGGCACTCTGGAGTTCGATAGCACCGTTAAGTGAATGGTCGGTGGCGCATCGTTCCAATTCCATCGATGTTCCGGATTTTACATCGGGTTCCTGGAGAACAAACCAACCTGTTGACATCTCATTGGAAATAGGGGGCAATACCAAGGTAAAGAGGTAAAATATCCCGCACCTACCAATAATAAATTGTCTCATTTCAGGTGGATGGTGAATGGCAGGTAATTTGCATTTAAGCATGGCCAAAACCCCCCATTCACATTGCATAACACCTGGTAAATTTTAAAAATGAACGTTACTATATTTCAAAATGCCAGGGAACTGGGAAAAGCGGCAGGAAGCGCTGCTGCGCAATTTATCCGTGAAGCGATTGGGGCAAACGGCAAGGCCAATATAATATTGGCAACTGGGGCAAGCCAGTTTGAAACACTCAATCAATTGGTATTGGAAAAAGATATTGACTGGAGTAAAGTGATCATGTTCCACTTAGATGAATACATCGGGTTACCTGTTACCCATCCGGCCAGCTTTAGGAAATATTTGCACGAAAGATTTTTATCAAAAGTCCCAGCCCTAAAAGCCGCCTATTTAATAAATGGAGGAACGGACGCAAACAAAGAATGCTCCCGTCTTAAAGATCCAATTCTTAAACATACTGTGGATGTAGCCTTAGTAGGTATAGGGGAAAACGGGCATTTGGCATTTAATGACCCCCCTGCGGATTTTGAGACAGAAGAACCTTATATTATTGCAGCGTTGGACGAAGCATGCAGGAAACAACAATTGGGAGAAGGGTGGTTTAAGTCTATGGAAGAGGTGCCCCGCTATGCGATCAGTATGTCCGTAAAGCAAATTTTAAAATCGAAGCATATTATTTGTTCTGTACCGGACAGCAGAAAAGCAATGGCCGTAAAAAACACGGTAGAACAGTACGTAGGCAACATGTATCCTGCAAGTATCTTGCAATTGCACCAAGATTGTGTTTTGTACCTGGATAAATCCTCTGCTGCGCTTCTTTCGACCAATATTGTGTAAATAAAATTGATGGAAAAAAAAGTAGCTGGTACTACAGAAGTAAGTTCTTTAACCAAAAGGGATAATTTTATTTCTATCCTCATCGTTGGGCTATTGTTTTTTATTTTTGGATTTGTATCGTGGGTAAATGCCATCCTGATACCCTATTTTAAAATTGCGTGCGAACTTACCAACTTTCAATCGTACTTCGTAACGTTTGCGTTTTACATTTCGTACTTCGTCATGTCGGTGCCATCCGCTTATCTCTTAAAAAAAGTTGGGTTTAAAAAAGGCATGATGGTTGGCTTTTGGGCAATGTCTTTGGGGGCATTTATTTTTGTGCCTGCAGCACTGACAAGAACATATGAAATATTCCTATTGGGGCTTTTTACAATTGGTGCCGGACTCGCCGTGCTTCAAACAGCGGCCAATCCCTATATTACCATTTTAGGGCCTATAGAAAGGGCGGCACAACGATTTAGTATCATGGGTATTTTTAATAAAGGCGCAGGCATTATTGCACCGCTGATATTCGCTGCCGTTATATTAAAGGCTACCGATACCGATTTGTTTAAGGAGTTGGGTACGATGAACGATGTAAACAGGAATGCTGCTTTGGATGAACTCATAAGAAGGGTTATTTTTCCCTATACATTCGTAGGTACTGCATTGCTTGCGCTGGGATTAATGGTGCGTTATTCCCCACTTCCCGAAATTAATACCGAACAGGAAAGTCCCGAATTGGAAACAGCTAACTCAGGCAAAAAAAATATATTGCAGTTTCCCCACTTAATCCTGGGGGCAATTGGTATTTTTTTACATGTAGGAACACAGGTTATTGCCATTGATACCATTATTGGATATGCCAACTCCATGCATATTGATTTACTGGAAGCGAAGGTATTTCCTTCTTATACGCTCTTTGCCACAATATGCGGTTATATACTTGGCATAATCTGTATCCCAAGATTTATAAAACAGGTAAATGCTTTAAGATTGTGCACGTTGTTGGGGACCATGTTTACATTACTCATCATTTTCACAAACGGACTTGTCAGTTTTTTGGGCCATACCGTGGATATTTCTATCTGGTTTGTGGTGTTGTTGGGTTTTGCCAATTCAATGGTATGGGCGAGCATGTGGCCATTGGCACTGGATGGATTGGGAAGATTTACAAAACTGGGAGCGTCAATAATGATTATGGGTTTATGTGGAAATGCCATACTGCCTCTTATTTATGGGCATCTCGCCGATCTCTATAATGTCCGGCTTGCATACTGGGTATTATTCCCCTGTTATCTGTACCTTGTATTCTATGCATTTTATGGACACAAAATAAGAAGATGGAAAATCATCGCCCAATAAAAATAGTAAACGGAAAAATTATAACGCCAGATAAAATTATTGATGGTGGGTCAATCCTTGTTACCGGAAACACTATTACGGCTGTCAGTGAAAAAAACATTGAAGCAGAAGGTGCCATTGAAATGGATGCACGGGGAAAATATATATCCCCCGGTTTTATTGATATACATGTTCATGGCGGCGGAGGCCATGATTTTATGGATAGCACGGAAACCGCTTTTTTAAAAATTGCGGAAACACATGCAAAATTCGGAACTACCTCTATGCTGCCTACCACACTTACCAGTACAAAAGAGGAGATGCTGCAAACGTTGGAAGTGTATGAAGATGCCAACCGCAATAATATAAATGGCGCACAATTTCTCGGTATGCACCTGGAAGGGCCTTACTTTGCCATGGCCCAACGGGGGGCACAGGACCCAAGGTATATCAGGAATCCCGATCCGGAAGAGTATAAAGATATATTGTCACGTTCTTCCTGCATCAAACGATGGAGTGCCGCACCGGAATTACAAGGGGCCATTGAATTTGGGAAATACGTAAAATCAAAAGGGGTGTTGCCCGCTATAGCACATACAGACGCCATTTATGAAGACGTAATAAAAGCCTATGAAAAAGGTTTTACACTCGCTACCCATTTATATTCGGGTATGTCAGGGGTTACCCGGAGAAACGCATTCCGTTATGCGGGTGTTGTTGAAAGTGCTTTTATTATTGACGGTATGGATGTGGAAATTATTGCCGATGGCGTTCATCTTCCTGCCCCATTGCTGAAATTAATAATTAAGATAAAAGGGGCAGACCGCACCGCATTGATAACTGATGCAATGAGGGCAGCCGGTACGGATGTGCGTGAAAGTGTTTTAGGAAATAGGGGGAACGGGTTGAAAGTAATAATAGAAGATGGGGTAGCAAAACTTCCCGACCGGGCTTCATTTGCGGGCAGCATAGCAACAGCGGACCGGTTAGTAAGAACAATGATTTCCATGGCCGAAGTTTCGTTAACGGATGCAATAAAAATGATGACGGCAACACCTGCCCGTATCTTGGGAATATCTGGTAAAAAAGGTGCATTGGCGGCTGGTAAAGATGCGGATATTGTAATTTTTGACAGTAATATAAATATTGCAATGACAATGATAAAAGGGAGAGTGGTGTATGACGGCAGCATTACAAAGTAGGCCCACTAAAGGCTTAATAAAAAGGCTAAAGGCTAAAAAACAAACCGGGATATGCTGATAGAAGAAATAAAACGTTTGGCAGATAGGATTTATAATAACGTAATTGAAAACAGGAGGTATTTGCACGCGCATCCTGAATTGTCATTTTGCGAATATGAAACGTCCGCTTATGTAAAAGCCAAGCTGGGTGAAATGGGAATTTTGTGGCAATCGGTGGCAGGCACAGGGGTAATGGCGATTATTAAAGGAGATATGCCATCCAATAAAACAATTGCTTTGCGTGCCGATATGGATGCTTTGCCCATGACCGAATTAAATAATTTGGAGTATGCCTCTCAAAATAAAGGAGTGATGCATGCCTGCGGGCATGATGCACATATCTCTTCTTTGTTGGGAACCGCTTTTATTTTACAGTCGATCAAAAGTAAATTTGGGGGAACGGTAAAATTGTTGTTTCAGCCCGGAGAAGAAATTTTGCCCGGTGGGGCAACGATGATGATAAGCGATGGTGTTCTTGAAAATCCAAAGCCTGCGGCAATTATTGGCCAACATGTGTACAATACTATTGAATCTGGCAAAATGGGCATCAGGAAAGGGAAAGTGATGGCCTCTATGGATGAATTGTATATAACAGTTTATGGAAAAGGCGGACACGGCGCCATGCCCCATCAAAATATTGACCCTGTATTAATTTCGGCTCATATCCTTATTGCGTTGCAACAGGTGGTAAGCCGTTTTGCAAATCCTTTACAACCAAGTGTTCTGTCATTTGGAAAATTAATCGCTAATGGTACAATCAATGTAATTCCAGATGAAGTTAAAATAGAAGGAACATTTAGGGCCTTAGATGAAACTTGGCGAAATGATGCCCACGAACGAATGATAAAAATGGCAAAGGGTATTGCAGAAAGTATGGGAGGCCGATGTGACTTTAAAATAAATCGTGGCTATCCTGTTTTAAACAATAATGAAATGTTAACCGGACAAATTGAAATATACGCAAAAGAATACCTGGGCAGTGATAATGTGATTGATATGGGACCTTTGATGGCAGCAGAAGATTTTGCTTATTATTCTCAGATTACAGATGCATGTTTTTATTTTTTAGGTACGGGAAATAAAGAAAAAGGAATTACAGCTTCCCTGCACAGCCCAACATTTAATATAGATGAGGGCTCACTAGCGGTAAGCACGGGATTAATGGCTTACGTTGCAATTAAACAATTAAGCACATAGCATTTTCTGCTTTAAAGAAACGTAATTTTTTTGGACAAAAAGTAAACCAGCGTTAAATAAAAGAGATAGCAAGAAATAAAAATGATCAATACAAGTACGGACATAAAACCGACCGACCTGAAAGGTAAACTCCAAAGGTTCTGGGAACTTTCGGGGGAAAAAATCAAGCTGGTCGAAAGGGAGTACGATGCCTCAAAAGGATCTCCGGTCTTTACACGTGACGGAAGCTATACGACAAGGGGCTGGACGGAATGGACACAGGGTTTTCAATATGGTGCCGCTATTCTACAATATGACGTTACCGGGGAAAAATCGTTTTTGGAGTATGGCCGGGGGCATACGGCAGGGTCAATGGCCCCCCATGTAAGCCATATAGGGGTACATGACCACGGGTTCAACAACGTAAGCACCTATGGCAACCTGCTACGGTTGATGAGGGAAGGAAAAACACCTTTTAACGAATGGGAGAAAAACTTTTATGAACTGGCATTAAAAATTTCAGGTGCTGTACAAGCAAGCAGATGGACACCTATTAAAACAGGTGGCTTTATACATTCGTTCAATGGCGCACATTCTTTATTTGTAGATACTATCCGCTCCATCCGTACTTTAACAATCAGTCATGAGCTTGGCCATATTTTTCAGGGCGAAGGAGATGTTAAAATAAATTTATTAGAAAGGGCTTTGATGCACCTGCAGGCCACCGCCGCCTACTCCGTTTTTTATGGCGAAGGCCGTGACATTTATGATGTATGGGGACGAACTGCACACGAAAGCGTTTTCAATGTAAAGGACGGGAACTTCCGTTGCCCCAATTCGCAGCAGGGCTATACGGGATTCACCACATGGACAAGGGGGCTTGCCTGGGCCATGTGTGGATTTTCCGAACAACTGGAATGGCTTGACACTGTAACCGAAAAGGAATTGGACCCTTTGGGCGGCAAAAACAAATCAGAGGCAATGATGTTAAGAGCGGCACGGGCCACCTGCGATTTCTATATAGAACACACACCGACGGACGGTGTCCCGTACTGGGATACCGGGGCGCCCAATCTGTACAAACTGGGAGATTACTTAAACAGACCGGCAAACCCTTTTAATGATTATGAACCGGTTGACAGTTCAGCGGCGGCTATTGGAGCCCAGGGTCTGTTGCGCCTGGGAAATTATCTTACCAAAAAAGGCGAAACAAAAAGTGGAAAGAAATACTGGCAGTCAGGATTAACTGTAGTAAATACTTTATTGCATGAACCTTATTTAAGTACCAATAAAAATCACCAGGGTTTATTATTGCATTCCATCTACCATCGGCCCAATGGTTGGGACCATGTGCCAAAGGGAAGCAAGATAGCCAATGGGGAAAGCAGCATGTGGGGCGATTATCATATCCGTGAGGCATGCCTTTATTTGCAGCGCATCATCAACAAAGAAAATTATTACACCTTTTTTAATTGTGTAAAATGAGCGCAAAACCAATAACGGACCTATCAAAGCTCTGCATCCATACCATTACCACAAAGCCCTGGGGCATTGAAGAGGCCGCAGGGCAATTTGCGGCCAACGGCGTAAGGGGGATCACGGTTTGGCGGGACGCACTTGCAGGGCGGGATATAAAAAGGACAGGGCAAATGCTCAGGGACAACGGTCTTGAAATCGTATCGCTCTGCCGTGGCGGGTTTTTCCCGAGCATTGATAAGGGAAAAAGAAAATCGGCTTTAGATGATAACCGCAGGGCCATTGAGGAAGCGTACGGGCTCGGCACGAAAAAGATCGTGCTGGTATGCGGTGCCGACCCCGCCCAGCCCCTGGAAGATTCCAGAAAGCAGATCCGGGACGGCATCGCTGAGTTGGTCCCCGATGCAAGATCGGCGGGCGTACAACTGGCAGTGGAGCCATTGCACCCCATGTACGCCGATACCCGTTCGGCCATCAGCACAATGGCACAGGCAAATGATATGGTGGAGGCATTGAACTCCCCATGGGTGGGAGTGGCCGTTGATGTGTACCACCTCTGGTGGGACCCAAATCTGGAAACGGAAATAAAGCGCTGTGGCAAAAACAATGCGTTGCTTGCCTTTCATATCTGCGACTGGAAATCGCCGACGGTCGATATTTTAAATGATAGGGGCTTGATGGGCGAGGGCTGTATTCCCATTAAAAAAATAAGAAGCTGGGTGGAAGAAGCTGGCTTTAGTGGTTTTAATGAAGTAGAAATATTTTCTACTGAATACTGGAAACAGAGTCAATCAACATTTTTACAAAATATTATATCATCGTATATAAAATTCTCTTAAAAACAGGAACATGAAACAGCACTCAATAGGAATCATTATGAATGGCGTAACAGGCCGCATGGGTACCAACCAGCACTTACTGCGATCGATTGCAGAAATAATTAAACAGGGCGGGGTAATGATTGGCCCCGGCGAAACCATTATGCCCGACCCAATTCTGATTGGCAGGGATGTAAACAAATTGAAAAAACTATGTGCCATCACAGGAGTTACTAAAATGGGCACTGACCTCGATAAAGCATTGGATGACCCAAACAACATCATTTATTTTGATGCACAAACTACCGGAAGAAGAGCCGATGCAGTAAAAAAAGCTATAAAAGCTGGCAAGCATATTTATTGCGAAAAACCGATAGCGGTAAGTACAGAAATCGCATTAGAATTATATGAGTTATGCACAAAAGCTGGTTTGAAAAATGGCGTGGTACAGGATAAATTGTGGTTGCCAGGAATTGTAAAATTAAAAAGGCTTATTCAACAAGGTTTTTTTGGTGAGATACTTTCTGTAAGGGGAGAGTTTGGCTATTGGGTATTTGAAGGCGATTCAATTCCTGCACAGCGACCTTCATGGAATTACCGGAAGGAGGAGGATGGTGGAATTATAGTAGATATGCTCTGCCATTGGCGCTATGTATTGGACGATGTGTTCGGAAAAGTAAGAGCGGTGTCCTGCCTCGGCGCAACGCATATTGCAAAAAGAGTAGATGAAAATGGGAAGGCATATAAATGCACCGCCGATGATGCCGCTTATGCCACATTTGAACTGGAGGGCGGTATCATAGCACAGTTCAATTCATCATGGGCGGTCAGGGTTAGGCGTGACGACCTGCTTACGCTGCAGGTAGACGGCACAAAAGGCTCTGCGGTTGCCGGTTTGCGGGAATGTTATGTTCAGCATTATGGCAATACACCAAAGCCAACCTGGAACCCGGATATTGTACAGCCCATTGATTTTTTCGGGGGATGGGGCAAAGTGCCCGAGCAGGAATTTTGCGACAACGCTTTTAAGGTGCAGTGGGAGCTGTTCTTGAAACATGTAGTTAAGGACGATCCGTTCCCATGGAACCTAAAGGAAGGTGCAAAGGGCGTTCAACTTGCCGAAAAGGGGATGGAGAGCTGGAAAAAAAGGTGTTGGGTAGATGTGCCGGAACTGTAAAAAACCATAAAAATGAAACAGGTGGCATTGGTTACAGGAGGCAGCCGTGGTATTGGTCATGGCATAGTAAAACATCTTGCCATGCAGGGCCTTGACATTGCCATCAATGGGGTTCGCCCGGAGGAAGATGTTGCCGATGTTATTGAAGCCATTAAGGCATTGGGCGTTGATGCAATTTATTGTCAGGGCAATATTGCATTGACAGCCGATAGAAAAAAAATACTGCAAAAGGTAAAGGACCATTACAACAAACTGAATATCCTTGTCAACAATGCGGGCATTGCCCCAAAGGAAAGGCGTGATGTATTGAGCACCACGGAAGAAAGCTTTGATGACGTAATGGCCACCAACCTGAAGGGCAATTATTTTTTGACCCAGGACGCCGCCAACTGGATGATCGGGCAAAAGCGGGCGGACACAAATTTCACGGGCCGCATCATAAACGTATCGTCCATCTCGGCCACCGTTGTTTCTGTCAACCGTGGCGAGTACTGTATATCCAAGGCGGGCATCAGTATGGCAACGCAGCTATTTGCGGTACGCCTTGGTGAATATGATATTCCCGTATTTGAAGTACGGCCCGGAATCATAAACACCGATATGACATCCGGCGCAAAAGAAAAATACGATAAACTGATCGAGGACGGATTGTGTGTGCAAAAAAGATGGGGACAGCCCGATGATGTGGGAAAGGTCGTGGCATCGCTGGCTAAAGGGGATTTCATGTATTCCACCGGACAGGTATTTATGGTGGATGGGGGACTGGCCATTCCACGGTTATAGATGGATTATCGACCGCTCTGCGTCACGGTTTTAACGCCCCGCCCCAGGGACAATTGATAATGGAAGACAAAAAAACCATTGGGTTATGCAGATAGAAAAATTTACCGTGGACCAATCCAAAGTTACCGCAACCGGATTTCTCAGCCTGTTCTCCCTAGTTGGGATCATGTTCTATGGACTGCCCTTCTTTTTTGATTTTTGGGTAAGGGATTTTGGCTGGAGCCGTGCCACGGTGACCTCCGGCAATGTGGTGGGGAAGATCATTGTAGGCCCTCTGTTGGGTTTTGCGGCGGGATGGTTCGTAGACCGTTTCGGGCCCAGGTGCCTAATGCTGTTCGGTATCTCAATGGCCGGTGCCGCCGTTATGGGCCTCGGTGCCATGACGGCCCTTTGGCACTTTTATTTTTTTTATTTTTTGGTGGCGGTAGGGTATATGTGCGGCGGCCCCCTGCCCAACCAGGTACTTATCTCCAGGTGGTTTAGCGCATCGAGGGGGAAGGCAATGGGCATTGCATACATCGGTATTGGGGTAGGTGGCATGTTCGTGCCGCAAATTGCAAAGTGGCTCAATACGCAAATGGATTGGCGTAGTTCGTTAGTGGTATTGGGCGGTATAATGATTGCGGTTGCATTGCCCATGGCCTTGTTTGTAAAAGAAAATCCCGAAGGAAAATTAAAAGAAAACAAACCGGATGAACCTAAAATATCTTTCAAGAGTATTTTAAAGAACAAGTCATTTTATTTATTGGCAATTGGCAGTATGTGCTCTATCGGTGCGGTGGCCGGCATAAGCCAGAACCTGAAACTGTTTTTCAGCTTAGATTTAAAATATACACAAGGGCAGGCGGCAAATATTATTTCCCTCGTTCTTGGAGCAAGTATTATTGGCCGTTTATTGATGGGCTGGCTGGCGGACAGATACTCCAAAAAAATGGTGATGATACTAATCTATACACTCATTTCTATTTCCATTCTATTGCTTTACCACGCAACTACCCCTGGTGCTATTTATGTGTTCGCCCTTATTTTCGGCATTGGTTTGGGGGGCGATTATATGATCATACCGTTGATGGCCGCACAATTGTTCGGCGTAAGGGTAATGGGGCGCGTAATGGGGCTTATATTGACCGTTGACGGCTTGGGCGAGGCACTTGGCCCCATGTTGGCAGGGGGGCTCAGGGACCGTACCGGAAGTTATGCCATGGGTTTTACCGCTTTAATTGTTTTATCCGTTATTGGCACAATTTCAATAGCAATGTTACCCAAGAAAAATGTAAGATTATTTTCAAAAACATCTAATCCACAATGAAAAAAAAATCACTTATAATTTTAGCCGCCGCGCTAACCCTTCTTTATTTTTTCAGTAGGTGTAATCCCGGAACCTCCAGGGGTAATGGCACTATCCCCGCCGATCCCGCCATCATTAATGCAGGTGAGGTTTCGTTCACTAAAAATTGCAGTGGTTGCCACAATTTTAGGCAGGATGATATTGGACCGCAATTGGGAGGAGTAACAACCAGGGTTTCTGTGGATTGGATTAAGGATTTCATAAAAAGCCCCCAGCAGACCATTTCATCAGGAGATGACCATGCCAGGGAATTGTATAAAAAATACAAAACCGTGATGCCATCATTTGCGGCACTAAAAGAGGATGAGATCGATGCTATAATTGCATTTATGCAAACCCATGAATCTTCTGCCCAATATACAAGGAAGGAAAAAGGAAATGGAATTGCAAACCCTATCCCTGATACTATCCCTGTTTCCGGTCTTGTAGTAAACCTAAAGCCATTTGCACAAATCCCACCATCTAATGACAGTGCCCCGAAGGCCAGGATTACGAAATTAAGTTTTCAGCCAAATACAGGCCGTTTATTCGTTATAGACCTTCGCGGTAAACTATATAAACTGCAGCATGGGAAGCCAACTGTTTATATGGATATTTCAAAATGGAAACCTAAATTTATTAATGAGCCAGGACTCGCTACGGGGTTCGGCAGTTTTGCTTTTCACCCCGATTTCGCCAAAAACGGACTTATATACACTACACATACAGAAGCTCCGGGTTCTGGGAAGGCCGACTTCAGTTATGCCGATTCCATTAAAGTAACATTGCAATGGGTACTCACTGAATGGAAAGCCGTAGATCCGGAAGCAGATACTTTTTCGGGAACTGGCCGGGAGTTATTAAGGGTGAATATGGTAACCGGCATTCATGGCGTACAGGAAATAACTTTCAACCCTCTTGCAAAACCAGGTGGCGAAGACTATGGCATTTTGTACATGGGCATTGGCGATGGTGGTGCCGTTGGGGAAGGCTACCCTTTTCTGGCCCATAGCCGCGAGAGAATTTGGGGCACTATTCTTCGTATAGCCCCGGCTGGCAGAAACAGCAATAATGGCCAATACGGAATACCGGCAGACAACCCATTTGTTAAAACAAAAAACACCAAGACACAGAAAGAAATTTATGCGTATGGTTTCAGAAACCCCCATCGTATTACCTGGACTGGTTCGGGTAAAATGCTTGTCTCCAATATTGGGCAGGCAAATATTGAATCCATAAACCTTGTTATGCCTGGCCACGATTATGGTTGGCCACTCAGGGAAGGCAATTTTGTTTCCTCAGACGTATATGAAAATATGGGCAGCCTTTATCCTCTTCCCGAAAATGACAGTATTTATAATATAACTTATCCGGTTGCACAATATGACCATGATGAGGGCCAAGCAATTGCGGGCGGATTTGAATATTGGGGCGCATCAATACCGCAATTGAAAGGGAAGTTCTTATTTGGCGATATTCCTTCCGGAAGATTATTTTATACGGACACAGCCGATATAAAACAAGAAAATCAGGCTTCAATCAAAGAATGGAAAATTTTAATCAATAACCAACCCAAAACATTAAAAGAAGTTTGTGGAAGCAACCGCGTGGACCTGCATTTTGGAAGAGACCTTCAAGGCGATTTATATGTGCTAACAAAAGCAGATGGTAAGATTTATAAAGTAGTTAGTGCCATTATGAAGCCCTCAAACGCCCATTGATCAGGGCTAACCAATCAGGCGCAATATTAATGTCAGCCGTGGGAAAGGGAAATATAATAAGTTGATTTAAAAAGGGTACCGCTTGTAAGGACGGTGAGGGAAACCGGAAGATATTATAAAATAGCGGCATCACCTGTCAAGGTTATTTTTTTGCATTTAACAAGATAGGTGATGGTGGGTACCGGGTTTGCCGTTTTGATTATGCCAGCCCTGACCGCCTTAATTCCATATCTATGCCACCACTCAAAAAAAACATCATGATTGAATACCGCCAGATGAAACCTGATGACATTAATGCCGGGCTCAAGCTCTGTCGTGAAGCCAACTGGAACCAGATTGAAAGGGATTGGCAGCTTTTTTTACAACTCAGCCCAAAGGGCTGTTGTGTTGCAGTTAATGAAGGAAAAATTGTCGGTACAGTTACAACAATCAGTTATAAGCATTCATTTAGCTGGACAGGTATGGTATTGGTTGATGCGCAAAACCAGCGGCAGGGGATTGGTATGCAATTACTACAGGAAGCTCTGCATATTTTACGTAACGAAGAAACGGTGAAATTAGATGCAACACCTGTAGGGCGTGAAGTGTACCTTAAATTGGGTTTCGTAGATGAATACCCCTTGAGCCGGATGTATACAATTGTTGATCAAAAAAAATTAGGATTTTCTGCGGCGAGAGCTATTCAAAAGAACGACCTGTTTGTAATTGCAGCATTCGATCTGGAAATTTTTGGGGCAGATAGATATGCTTTATTGCTAAGGATTTGGGAAAGTGCCCCGGAATATGCGTTCATGGTGGAAAAGAAAAGTGGGGTACAAGGTTTTTGTTTTGGAAGGCAAGGTTATAATTATATCCATATTGGGCCTGTGATAGCAAATGATATTGCCGTTGCGAAGGGCCTCGTCTCTGCTGCATTACATCAAAGTAGGGGGAGGGCTGTGATTATAGACGTTTTGCGTTTTGATGCCGGATGGTTGGCCTGGCTTTTATATATGGGCTTTACCGAACAGCGGTCCTTTGTCCGTATGTATCTCGGCACCAATCTATTTCATGCGATACTGAAAAAACAATTCGCCATACTTGGCCCTGAATTCGGATAAATAAGCGGTAAGCTATAGAAAAAAATAATTGATAAGCTGTATTTTAAAAAAAGAGTATGATTTTTGGGCGATAACGATTTTCAATTAAACTATAAATTCAACCTGTTTAACGGTTATAAGGACAAAGCATGTTTTATGTTGTTTGCAAAAAGGATGGATAGGTGTATAACTATTTTAAGGCTTTGAAGAGTACCGGTTTAACATTCAAATAACGTTATAATTCAACTTGTATTTGTAGGAAAGTATAATTTAGGCGTACCATTGGATCCATAAGTTATATCTCGGATTTCAAAAATTCCATTCAACACATTGTGTGTCTATAAGTTAACGGTACAGTTCTGAGCGGCCGACTTGTAAATGGCTTCAACCACACGAATATCCCGTAAACCCTCCTCTCCAGGAACTAATAACGCTGTTTTATTTAAAATGGCCAAGGCATCCTCGTCCATTTGCTTGGCTTGTTGATTCTCCAAGGCGAAATTAATTATGGTGCCATTGGATAAACTTCCATTATTGCCACCATAAGCCGAATGAGGCTCCATTTTAAGCCATCCTTTTTCATAATTCACCTGTAAATGGTTCATATTAATTCCAAAACTGGTTTGACATGCAGCTCGTGCACCACTTGGAAATTCTAATTGGAACATCATTGTTTCTTCTACCTCATGATATATTTCGGGGCGGGTGGTAGAGGCTTGAGCAATAACAGAAATGGGTTCCTCACCTGAGGCCAACCGGGCACCTTGAAGCGCATAGACACCCATGTCGCCCATTACGCCTCCACCTAAGCTTTTATTCTGTTTCCAATGCGTGGTTCTTCCATCAAAATAACCTGCCGCAGAAGTGATCATTTTAACGTTGCCAAATGGCTTTTCTTTCGCAACCTTCATATATGCCTGAATATTGGGGTCGTGCTGGCAGCGATATCCTATCGCCAAATTTACTTTATTAGTATTGCATGCCTTAATCATAGCCTCGCAATCTGCTACAGAGGGCGCCATGGGTTTTTCGCACCATACTTGTTTACCTGCGTTTGCGGCTCTAATAGTGTACTCGGCATGCATGGAGGGTGGTAACACCACGTAAACCACATCGATATCGGGGTTATTGGCTATGGTGTCAAAGTTTGAATAATCGTAAATATTTTTATCTTTAATACCATATTTTTCCTTCCAAACCGGAATTTTTTCTGGACTTCCGGTTACGATTCCTCGCAGCTCACAATGTTTGGTTAATTGCAATGCGGGGGCTAGCAAATCGGTGCTGTAATAGCCCAACCCTACCAACGCTACGCCTAGTTTTTCTTTTTTTTGAAAAGTTGCAGCCCAGAGGCCATTGGGAAGTAAAGCAGTGGAAGCACCAATGATGGCAGCTTTATGCATAAATTGTCGTCGTCCTGTTTCCATATTTAAAGGGATCTAATTTCTGAATGAAAGATACCTAAAAAAGTGGAATGCACAAAGCGTTGGTCAAGGATATTGACGGAATCGGGCTTACAATTAAAAGGGAGACATATATGGTGCAAGCCTGTTTAAACCGGATTATGCATTAGAACCTATTTGCCCGATGCGGCGATCACCTTCGACAAGTTCCATGTGGTCAAGGAGGTCAACAAGGCTATGGACGAGCTCAAAAAACTCGAACGCCATGGCAACGACCTTTTGAAAGGGCACAAGTACACCTTGCTGAAAAACAAGCTCACCCCCGGGCTCAAAGAGGAAAAAGACCTATTGTTGGAGTACTACCCAAGGCTGGGGGAAGGATATAGGCTCAAGGAACTCTTTGCCGACTTTTGGGACTTAAAGAACAGGCAGGAGGGCGAAGGCTATTTAGCGTCCTGGTGCGATCTGGTGGCAGAATCCGGGATACGGCCATTTATAAAGGCGGCCAATACCATCAAGGCACATTGGACGGGTATTATAAACCACATAGAAAGTAGGATCAACAATGGCATATTAGAGGGTATAAACTCTAAGATACAACTTGCAAAAAAACGAGCCAGAGGATACAGAAATACACAAAACTTTATCAATATGATCTACTTCATATGCGGAAAACTCAAATTCAACTGCCCACTATATTTAGTATAGAACCTATTTTTTAATAACGAAAAAAATGTAAAACCCTGATAATCATTAATTTTACAGGGTTTTGGGGTTTTTTACTGCCCCTTTTGGTGACCTCGACTGGATTCAAACCCAATTCTCAAAATACTTGAAAATCAATTAGATAAGATGAGTTGAAATTGGCTGTTGTCGATTTGTGAACCCGTTGTTTAGGTGATTTAATTTCGTTACTTAAAGATACAATTTTAAAGTAATAAAATTGTACTATTTTTATGAAAGCCCAGATTTGCATATTGCAATTGTGAAGTATTAGAAGTTATTTAATTTTCTAAATATTCCGAAATTTCTTTGTGAATTTCTGGAATCTTATTTTTCAATACATCCCAGACAATTGGGTAATTTACTCCCATATAATCATGAATTAGTCGATCTCGCATACCGGCCATATTTTTCCAAGGAATTGAACGCCATTTCACTTTTATATCTGCTGGAATTTTTTTCGTTGCTTCTCCAATTATTTCCAAACTTCTTATCACAGCACGTTTTAAAATTTCGTCCTGAAGAAATTGTTCCAAATGTAAGTTTTGTGTAACGGAGATTATGAATGTGCATTCATCATTAATGTGTCTTAGATATTCCTTTGTATCTTTAGACATATTGAACTTCATTTAAAATTTTGGGCCCGATATAGGGGCTAAGACCATTCTTTGTTACAATCTCAATATTTTCATTTTTAAAAATCAATTCGATCAAATCATAAACAGCCATAAAGTTGTCGAAATTTTCCTTATCAGGTTCAAAATCAATTAGCAGGTCAATATCACTTTCGCTAGATTGTTCATTTCGTACATAAGAACCAAATAACCCGACATCTCGAATCCCAAATTTTATAAGCTGGGACTTATTAGATTTTAGTGTCTTTAAAATATTTTCTTTTGTGGTCATGACATTCTTTTTCCAAATATACAAAAGTAGTGTCTTAGCTCCCTATAGTTTGGACGTTTTTTCAAAAGAGTTTAGTCGGTTCTCCTCTTTTGGGCTTTGAGTTTTAAAAGGCATTAGCAACAAAGATGATCCGATATCTTTCGGATGAAAATGGGAAGGAACGATTTTGGTCATTCCCTCCATATCATCTCCGTTGATCGGGATATTCCTGGTGGGTTGCTCTCCAGCATTGCCCACTTCCGCTTTACCCAACGAAGTGAAATCAAGTTTTTTCTTTCATATCGATCCCATTTTTGTTGGGGCGTTTGATCATTGAGTGATCCATGCCTGCGTAGACAATTATACCAATACATGTATTTTTCAATGTGGAGCCTTGCGTGGCAATAGCTTGAGAACTCAAAGCGATCCATTAATTCTCTCTGTTGTATAGAATGGAATGATTCGATATAAGCATTTTCTTCAGGAGTTGCAACGTGTGTAAACTCTTGTTTGGCCTCAGGCTCTTTCAAGGTCTGACGAACGGCATGGGCAATAAATTGGGAGCCATTATCATTACGAATGATTACCCCTTTTAACCCAAAACGTAGATCAAGCCCACGCATAAGACCAATCACATCAATCTGTTTAACGCTACGCTGAAAAACCCAGCATAGAATCCTGCGGCTAAATACATCCATAATAGAAAGCTGATAATACCACCTGCTTTCGCCATGGACCCAAACGTATTTAATGTCAGGGCAAAGGCACTCCATTGTCCTTGTCGCATTTATTCGTCTGAACTTTACAAAATCACGCTTACCTTTGGTTTTTATTATTTTTCCGCACAGTAAATGATTCTCATCCATGAGTCGGTAAACTTTCTTTGGATTAATTAGGTATCCCATTCCACGCAATTCAGAAGTCATCACATGATATCCGTATGCGCAATAATCCATTCTCAAAACAGCACGAATTTGTTCCACCACCAATGAGTTTTCAACCACCCCATCACCTATTGGAGTGTGAGTACTGGCCTTCATGCCCCGTTGCCCAGGATGCGCCTTATAATGAAAACTGCTTTTTGCAACATCAGCCCACTTACAAATTTCTTTTACAGATCCACGATCTTTGAATTTCAAAACTCATGGGTCAAATCAAAAGTCCAAATGAGGTTATTTAAAGGCAACCTCTAAAAACTATTTATTTTTCTCGGGTCGACATTTTTTTTGTTTTTTTAGGTTACCCTTATGGTAATAATTTTCGTGATTATCTCATATTGAATAATATGCATTTTATTATTTCCATTATTAAGCGCACCTTCCCCATTACATGGCGGTCAATTGGATTTTTATGAACATGTTATAGGTCAGGTTCATCAAGCCAATTATGGCCGCAACCCTCTTTTTTCCAATGTTGTGCAGGTACA
>JBGTBA010000141.1:0-39058 GCA_041749595.1 Flavobacteriaceae bacterium
CCCATACTAAATGGCAACTCAGATTACTTATCGAATGGGAATTCCTACGATAATCGCCCATCCGACAAAACTAAAACATTTATAGAAACTAAAGTAACTGCAATGAAATTGCAGGGTTTTAACCTTTAACTAGAAAATAAACAGGAAATAATAATTAATTGACCCAATGGGCAATAAAAGTAAATTCCGGATGGTTAAATCCTTTCATTTATAAATGGCATTAATAAAAGTCATCATTCCCGCATTTAATGAGGAAGATTCCATAGATAAAGTAATTAGAGCACTTCCAAATAGCGTATCGGAAATAATAGTTGTCAACAATAATTCCACTGACAAAACCGGTGAAAATGCCTTAAAAGCTGGGGCTACCGTATTGACCGAAGACAGAAAAGGCTATGGTAACGCTTGTCTTTGTGGTATGGAATACATTGCCAAACAATCCAAAGTACCCGATATTATCGTATTTGTTGATGGGGACTATTCCGATTATCCGGAAGAACTTTCCAAAATAGTAAAACCTATTTTAGAGGAAAATATGGATTTTGTGGTAGGGGCCAGAAAAAAAGAACTCCGTGAACCCGGTTCCATGACCCCACAGCAAGTTTTTGGAAATTGGCTGGCCACTTTTTTAATGCGTTTGTTCTTTAGGGCAAAATTTACGGATTTGGGGCCTTTCAGGGCCATTAAATACGAAAAGCTCAAAGAATTGCAAATGGAAGACAAAACCTACGGATGGACCGTAGAGATGCAACTTAAGGTTTTACGAAAAAAAATGACATATACCGAAGTGCCAGTACGTTATAAAAAAAGAATTGGCACATCAAAAGTGTCTGGTACGGTAAAAGGTACTATCTTTGCAGGCATAAAAATTTTAGGTTGGATTTTTAAATACAGCATTAAATAAATGGGACTAACAATTGTTTACATCATCATTGCCATATACAGTATCTCGTTAGTGTTGATCTTTTTTTACAGTCTTGCACAATTGAACCTGTTGGTAAACTATCTAGGGTACAAGAGACAGATACAAACCGCTCCAAAGTATAATCTTTTGGATCCCCGCGAAATTCCCTTTGTCACCATACAGCTACCCATATACAATGAGGAATATGTGGTAGAACGCCTATTGGAAAATATAGCAAAAATTGAATATCCTTCAAGCAAACTGGAAATCCAGGTCTTGGATGACTCCACGGACGATTCTGTAAACGATACCGCCGAACGTATCCGACTATTACAGGAAACAGGTTTGGATATTCAGCATATAAGGCGGGCCAACAGGGAAGGTTACAAAGCGGGCGCCCTAAAAGAAGGTCTGAAAATTGCCAAAGGCGAGTTCATTGCTATTTTTGATGCCGATTTTCTACCCTCCAGCGATTGGTTGAAAAAAACGGTCATTTATTTTAAAGATAGGGAAATAGGCGTCGTACAGACCCGTTGGGGCCACATCAACAGGGACTATTCCACATTAACGAGAATCCAGGCATTTGCATTGGATGCCCATTTTACCTTGGAACAAGTAGGCAGAAACGCTAAAGGCCATTTTATAAACTTTAACGGTACCGCGGGTATTTGGCGCAAGGAGTGTATTCTGGATGCCGGAAATTGGGAAGGAGATACCCTTACCGAAGATTTGGATCTTAGCTATCGTGCCCAATTAAAAAATTGGAAGTTTAAATATCTGGAGGATGTTGAAACTCCTGCAGAACTTCCTGTGGTAATCAGTGCCGCCCGTTCACAGCAATTTCGTTGGAACAAAGGCGGTGCCGAAAATTTCAGAAAAACGGTTTTAAGTGTCCTTTTCTCTAAAAACATTTCTTTCAAGACCAAATTTCATGGGGTAATGCATTTGCTTAACAGTTCCATGTTTCTCTGTGTTTTTATTGTTGCTTTTTTGAGCATCCCTATGCTGTACATTAAAAATATGTTTCCTCATCTGGGCTGGCTTTTTGAGGTTACCAGCTTCTTTATTGTTAGTACCATCATTTTATTTGTGTGCTATTGGTTTACATATAAGAGCATTCAGGGTAGCAGCTTTGACAAATTTGTAGATTATATAAAGCTTTTCTTTACGTTTTTCTCTATAGCCCTAGGTTTTTCTTTACATAATTCCATGGCTGTCTTAGAAGGTCATATGGGAAAAAGAAGTGAGTTTGTGCGTACTCCGAAATTCAATATCAATAAATTAACGGACAGTTGGAAAGGGAATAAATATTTGGCCACAAAACTTTCACCCAATATGATTTTGGAGGCGGCACTAATGGTCTATTTCCTATTCGGTATGTACAGTGCGGTCCCTCTAAACGATTTTGGCCTTTTCCCCTTTCATTTTATGCTGTTCCTGGGTTTTGGATTCGTTTTTTTTAAATCATTACTTGCTAAGGCCTAAAAATGTTCTCCTATTGGAAACTCCATAGATTTCCAATCCTCATGGTGCTTTGCAGCATCTTGTTTTATGCCGGTTTTGCCTATGATCTGGAACGAACCGATTTTATAAAATTGGCGACTCTTTTCTTTGGAGCGTTCTTTTTGTACTACAAAATAATCCAGTTCGAAAAGTGGAATTTTAAATTCCTGTTGGTCACGGGCATTCTTTTTAGGTTCACCTTCATACTGGCCACTCCTAACCTCTCACAAGATTTTTATCGATTTATATGGGATGGCGAACTGATTGTAAACAGTATTAATCCCTATCTTTTTGTACCCAATACACTCATAACCGATCCGGAGTTTTCCATAGCCAATGCAATTCAACTCCATGAAGGAATGGGTCCGCTAAGTGCCAAGCATTTCTCCAATTATCCCCCTTTAAATCAGATCTTATTTGCTCTCTCTGCCTTTTTTTCCGGAAAAAGTATTTTCGGGAACATTGTTTTTATGAGGCTCCTTATTATATTGGCCGATGTGGGCATCCTCTACTTTACAAGGCAACTGTTGCGCCGCTTTAACGTTTCTACCCACCATGCTTTCTGGTATTTTTTGAATCCACTTGTCATTATAGAACTTACCGGAAACCTGCATTTTGAAGGTATAATGCTATTTTTCTTTGTATGGTCTTTATGTCTGCTTGCCAAAGATAATTGGCAATGGGCTGCTGTGGTGTATGCGCTTTCCATCTCTGTAAAACTGATACCCCTTCTTTTTCTGCCCCTTTTTCTGCCCCATTTTGGACTAAAAAAAAGTATGCTTTTCTACTTTTTGGTTGGCGGGGTCATCGTGGTCCTTTTAGCTCCTTTTTACTCTGTGGAATTCATTGACAATTATTCGGCAACCATAGGACTTTGGTTTTCCAATTTTGAGTTCAACGCTGGGCTGTATAATCTAATTAAGCAGATAGCCCTCTATTTTGATGTAAAAGGCTATGAATTGATAAAGGATTTTGGTAAAATTTCTCCTTACCTAATTATTTCAATAGTACTGCTTTTTACTTTTCTGAAAAAAAACCAGAGCTTGTCCCAACTCATAAACTCCATGCTCTGGATATTGTGCGCTTATTATTTTTTAGCCACTACAGTGCATCCTTGGTATATAATTTTTGTGGGACTTCTTGGTGTCTTTACCCATTACCGTTTTGCCATTTTATGGACGTGTACGGTGGTCCTAAGTTATTGGGCCTATGCGAATAGTGATTATCGGGAAAATCTTTGGCTGTTATTTATAGAATACAGTCTGGTCTACGGATTTATGCTCTATGAAATAACGGGTCGAAATAACAAAAAAACACTTTTTTGTAAAAATTGAATTTCACGCCCCAAACTTTCAATTTAATTTATACCTTTGCCCAACAATGGATAAAAAAACACATTTCTATTTTTTAAACAGAACAACTGTTCTGGCCTCTTCGTTTACGCCTTTTCGTCGTCGCCCGTAAGGGTGCAATACAATTCTGGAAATAGGTGAGTCCATTTCTACTATCGAAAAAAATAATTTATCAATTTTAATCCTTAAAGCAACGTTCAATGAAAATTGTTATTGCTAACGAATCCCATTTTAAATATTCGCAGATTATTTGCGACACCATTGAGGAATCTGCCAAGATACGCGGTACAGGAATAGCCAAACGGACTCCGGAATACATCCAAAAAAAATTGCAAAATGGCAATGCTGTAATTGCCTTGGATGGCGACACATTTGCCGGGTTTTGTTATATTGAGGTTTGGGGGCACGAAAAGTTCGTTGCCAATTCCGGCCTCATCGTACATCCGGATTACAGGGATAGGGGATTGGCAAAAGAGATAAAAAAGACCATTTTTGATCTGTCACGCAAAAAGTTTCCCAATGCCAAAATCTTTGGGATTACGACCGGATTGGCCGTAATGAAGATCAATTACGAGCTTGGGTACAAACCCGTAACATTTTCCGAACTTACGGACGATCCGGATTTTTGGAAGGGGTGCCAAACCTGCAAAAATTTTGATATTCTAACGCGGACAGAGCGAAAAATGTGCCTATGCACAGGTATGCTATACGACCCTGCGGCAAAGAATGGTGAAAAACCCAAGGAAAAGCTGAACACCAAAGCATTTAAACGTTTAAAAAGTATTAAAGAACATCTGTTTTTTAAAAAGAAGGAAAAATGAAAAAATTAGTTCTAGCATATAGTGGCGGACTGGATACTTCCTATTGTGCAAAATATCTATCACAGGAAAATGGATTTGAAGTGCATGCCGTTAGTGTAAACACAGGCGGATTTTCAACCTCTGAAATTAAGTCGATAAAAGAAAAAGCCCTTCAATTAGGTGCTTCTTCCTACACATCCATAGATGCCGTCCAAACCTTTTACGAAAAAGTGGTAAAGTACCTCATCTTTGGCAATGTGTTAAAAAACAACACCTATCCCCTTTCCGTAAGTGCCGAGCGCATTATCCAAGCCGTGGAAATCGTAAATTATGCAAAAAAAGTAGGTGCGGCCTATATTGCACATGGTAGCACCGGTGCCGGAAACGATCAGGTGAGGTTTGATATGATTTTTCAAATCATTGCGCCGGAAATAGAAATCATTACCCCCATTCGGGACAACAAACTTTCCAGAGAGGCCGAAATAGCATACCTGCAACAAAATGGTGTGGATTATTCTTGGGAAAAAGCAAAATATTCAATTAACAGGGGCCTATGGGGCACCTCTGTAGGCGGTACCGAAACCTTAACCTCCCACGCTTCCTTGCCGGAGAGAGCCTATCCCAATCAGTTGCAAGAAGCCGAGCCTTCATCAATTACACTGACTTTTAAAAATGGAGAGCCGGTGGCCTTGAACGGGGAGGTAGATTCTCCTGTGAATACCATAATCAAATTAAATACGCTGGCATCCAAATATGCCATAGGACGGGATATCCACGTGGGGGACACCATTATCGGTATAAAAGGTCGCGTTGGGTTTGAAGCACCTGCCCCGTTGATCATCATAAAAGCCCACCACCTGCTTGAAAAACATACCTTGAGCAAGTGGCAACAGTACCAAAAAGAGCAGTTGGGCAATTTTTATGGAATGCTATTGCACGAAGGCAATTATTTGGACGAGGTTATGCGCAATATAGAAGCGTTCCTTACAGACACGCAAAAGAACGTTTCCGGCGACGTGTATATAACATTGCACCCGTACCGATTTGAACTCAACGGTATTGCCTCCACACACGATTTAATGAACGCTGCTTTTGGCAGTTATGGAGAAATGAACAAAGGCTGGACCGCTGATGATGCCAAAGGGTTTATCAAAATTCTTTCCAATCCCGGAAAAATATACAACCACGTAAACCACGGCCATGATTAAAGCAGGTATCATTGGGGGTTCGGGCTACACCGGTGGGGAACTGATACGGATTTTAATGTACCATCCGCATGCGGAAATCGATTTTGTGTTCAGCACCACCAGAGCCGGCAAAAAAGTCCATACGGCGCATCCGGATTTCTTGGGTTTAACCGATTTAAAATTTACGGATACCTTAAATTTAAATGTGGATGTTGTTTTTTTATGCCTTGGACATGGAAATTCCACCAAATTCCTTACGGAAAATCACTTCTCAGAAACCACAAAAATTATTGATCTGAGCAATGATTTTAGGCTTCAGAAAGATGCGGTGCACCAAGGCAAAACATTTGTGTACGGACTGCCGGAGCTCAGAAAAAAGGAAATTGGCAGTGCCACACATCTTGCCAATCCGGGCTGTTTTGCCACTGCCATTCAACTAGCGCTACTGCCATTGGCGCAAGCGCAATTGTTGCCACATGAAGTACACATCAATGCGGTAACGGGAAGCACCGGAGCCGGAGTAGCACTATCAGACACCGCTCATTTTAGCTGGCGAAACAACAACATTTCCTGGTACAAACCTTTTACCCACCAACATTTGGGAGAAATTTCGGAAAGCTTGGTTTCCCTTCAAAAAGATTGTGGTGATTTATTTTTTATACCAAATCGCGGCAATTTTCCAAGGGGAATCTTTGTTACCGCCTATACCGATTTTCAGGGTACAGAAAAAGAAGCCCTTGCCCTTTATGAAGATTTCTATGTCGATGCCCCATTTACCCATGTTGCGCAAGAGCCCATCAACCTAAAACAAGTGGTAAATACCAACCAGTGCCATGTGCATGTTTTGAAACACAAGGATAAATTGCTCATCACCTCGGCCTTGGACAATTTATTAAAAGGCGCATCAGGTCAGGCGGTACAAAACATGAACCTCATGTTTGGGTTCAAGGAGACCGATGGATTACAATTAAAGGCTGGGGTATATTAAGCAAAACCCATTACATGGATTTATGGAACCCCTTAAAGTTAAAAATAATGAGTGTCTGGAAATTAATATCTTTTCTTAACTATTAATTACAAAATACGAACAATTGAACCAATGAAAATAGCCATTATAGGAACCGGAAATTTAGGATTGTGCATAGCTAAGGGAATTTTGCACACCAATGGTGCCACCAGCATGTACCTGACCAAAAAGAATCCGGAAAGCATCAAAGAACTGGAAAAGTACGGAAATGTAACCATAACCACCGATAATAGAGAGGCCGTAGAAAAATCGGATATTCTCATTTTTGCCGTTCAGCCAAGGCATTTTCAGCAAATCTTGATTGACGTAAAGGATCTGTTTTCCGAAAAACACGTCATTATCTCCACAATTACGGGTTTTAGTATTCAACGAATTGAAGAAACCATAGGAAAAGATTCCCATGTTATTCGCAGTATGCCCAACACGGCCATTTCGGTAGGGAAGTCTATGACCTGCGTATGTAGCAATGAAAAAGGTAAAAAACGTATCGATTTGGCAAAGGCAATTTTCAACCGAATGGGACATACCATGGAAATTCCGGAAGAACAAATGCAAGCAGCAACGGTCATTTGCGCCAGTGGTATCGCCTTTTGGATGCGCTTGATACGGGCCACAACCCAAGGTGCCATACAATTGGGGTTCGATGCCAAAGAAGCCCAGGAATTGGCCATGTACACCTGTAATGGGGCAGCGGCACTGCTGATAGAATCCGACAGCCACCCAGAAAAGGAAATAGACAGGGTAACCACCCCAAAAGGGTGCACCATAGAAGGCCTAAATGAAATGGAGCACCAGGGTCTTAGTTCTTCCCTGATCAAAGGCTTAGTAGCCTCTTTTGAAAAAATAAACCAGATCAAAAAAACATAAAAATGGAATTATTTGACGTATATCCCCTATACAATGTAACCCCGATATCGGCAAATGGAGTCATCGTTACCGATGATAAAGGTGAAACCTATTTGGATCTATATGGTGGCCATGCGGTTATTTCCATTGGACATACCCACCCCCATTACGTAAAACGGATAAAGGAACAATTGGATAAAATAGGGTTTTACAGCAATGCGGTACAAAGTCCGTTGCAAATGGAGCTGGCCAGTAAATTGGGTTCCCTGTCCGGCTGTACCGATTATAACCTTTTCTTGTGCAATTCGGGAGCAGAAGCTAATGAGAATGCCTTAAAATTAGCTTCCTTTCAAACCGGAAAATCCCGAATTATCGCTTTTAACAACAGTTTTCACGGAAGGACCTCTGCTGCCGTAGCCGCTACCGATGATGCAAAAATCAATGCGCCGTTAAACCAACAACAAAAAGTAACCTTTTTACCCTTTAATGACATTGCTGCTTTTGCCTTAGAAATTGTAAAGGGAGATGTTTGCGCAGTTATTTTTGAAGCCATTCAGGGCGTCGGCGGTTTGGACGAGCCATCTACCGAATTTTATCAAAAAATAGCTGCATTGTGCAGGGAAAACAATGTAATCTTTATCGCCGACGAAGTACAATGTGGTTATGGACGAAGTGGGAAATTTTTTGCATTCCAGCATCACGAGACCAGTAATGGACTAGGTCGAAGTATTAAACCAGATATCATCAGCATTGCCAAAGGAATGGGTAACGGATTTCCCGTGGGAGGCATCCTGATCCACGAAAGCATAAAGGCGTCTTACGGCTTATTGGGCACCACTTTTGGCGGAAACCATTTGGCCTGTGCCGCATCACTGGCGGTACTGGAAGTCATGGAAAAGGAAGAACTCATTGAAAATGCGGCCAACCTATTCCCCTATGTGCTGAAAAAAGCGATGGAAATTCCCGCCATACGACGGGTAAAAGGCCGTGGACTTATGCTTGGATTGGAATTTGATTTTGATGTATCCGAGCTGAGAAAAAAATTGATCTACAACCAGCACATTTTTACCGGTGGGGCAAAGGACAAAAAAGTACTTCGTATTTTACCTGCGTTAAATATTTCAAAAGAACAGCTAGACCAATTTTTCGAAGCCCTCAAAATAGAACTGAGATGAGTTTACCCTTACACCTACAACAACGAAATGCGGTTTTGGACTCCATGGCCAAACTCATATATTCTGAAAGAAAAACCATTCTGGAGGCCAATCAAAAAGATATGGAAGCCTATTTAGGCAAGGACATCGCAATGCGAGACAGACTATTGGTGGACCATCATAAAATTGATGGAATGATACAATCTTTGCAGCAATTAGTGGTAAGTCCAGACCCGCTGGGTATTGAACGATTTCAGTTTACCCATGAAAATGGAATGCAGGTTTCCAACAGAACAGCTCCCTTTGGCACGGTACTTATCATTTATGAATCCAGACCAGACGTAACCATAGAAGCGGCCGGTATCGCTTTTAAATCCGGAAATAAAATTGTCCTTAAAGGCGGTAAGGAATCGATGCACAGCAATCTTTTACTGGTCCATTTATGGCACAAAGCATTGACCGAAAATGATATCGACCACCATTGGATTTGCTATTTAAAGCTCAACCGGGACCAAACCCAAGCCTATTTGGAACAACCGGATCAAAAAATAGATTTAATCGTACCCCGTGGCGGATCGGCATTGATCGACTTTGTTAAAAAACATGCAACCTGTCCGGTAATCGTAAGCGGTAGGGGCAATAATTTTGCGTTTGTGGACACAGAAGCCGATTTGGAAATGGCCATCGATATCATTATCAATGCCAAGACCACGAAAATATCGGCCTGTAATGCATTGGATAAGGTGTTGATTGCTGCTGATTTGCCGCGCAAACACGAGTTTATAAGTCATTTAGTACAGGAACTGAAAAAGAGCAAGGTAGAAATCCTAACAGACCAGGCCTTATCCCGCATAGAAGGCACCTCCCCCATAGCAAATGAAGCGGTTTGGTATGAGGAGTTTTTGGACTATAAAATAGTCCTGGGGCAGGTTCCCGATCTGGAAACCGCCATAAACGCCATCAACAAATATGCCGGGGGACACTCAGCTTCCATCGTTACCGCAAATGAATCCAAAGCGAAAATTTTTATGGACGCGGTAGATTCGGCAGCGGTGTATCACAATGCGTCAACACGTTTTACCGATGGTGGCCAATTTGGCTTGGGTGGGGAACTGGCCATAGGAACCGATAAATTGCACCAACGAGGACCAATTGGATTACCGCATTTAGTAACCAATAAATGGTATGTTTTTGGAAATGGACAGGTTAGATAGGTTTTTTTGTGACAAAACGAGACGAATAGATTAGATCCATGAAAAAGAAACGCATTTTATTAAAAATCGGCACCAATACGCTCACCAAGGAAACCGATCAAATTTCCAGGGGAAAACTGGAAGATATCGGACGCCAAATTGCGTTCCTTAAAAATGATTACGAGTTTATCATAGTGAGTTCGGGTGCCATTGCCGCCGCAAAACAGTTTGTGAAATTGGAACATAACGGAAAGGAAATAACAGTAAAGCAAGCCCTGGCTGCCATAGGACAGCCCCATTTAATGAGAATGTTCCAGGAAAGCTTTCGGGAGTTGGGACTCTCCAGTGCACAGTGTCTTCTCTCCTATTCCGATTTTGAGCAGCCTTCAAGCAAAACCAATATCAGCAGCACCATTAACGTGTTGGTCGCCAATAATTTTATTCCTATCATCAATGAAAACGACACCGTTGCCACGGACGAAATTAAATTCGGGGATAATGATAAGTTGGCTGCGTTAACAGCGGCCCTTTTACAAGTGGATTTATTGATTATTGCCACAAATACAGACGGTATATACACTAAAAAGTCTTTGGAAACGAATACACCAGAAACCATCCGGACGGTCATGGAAATAGCCGATTTGAAAAACGAGGTAGGCCTTGGCAAATCTTCCATGGGAACCGGGGGGATGCAATCCAAGATAGAAGCCGCAACCATTGCGAAAGCCGCCCACATTGAAACATGGATCGTAAACGGACTTAAAGAAAATTTTATCATCGACGCCATTAACGAAACCAGTATTTTTACTAAAATAACCTAGAAAGAATGCAACACTATATCTCTTTAAAGGATATTGATTCCCTACCGGATTGGGTAAGTGAAGCCCGCAAATTAAAATTGGCACCTACCCAATATAACGCATTGGGAAAAGGCAAGACCATTGTACTCTTATTCTTTAACAACAGCCTCAGAACCCGTTTGAGCACGCAAAAAGCCGCAATGAATCTAGGTTTGGAAGTCATGGTGATGAACTTTGGCAGTGAAGGTTGGGCTTTGGAATTTGAGGATGGAACCATTATGGACAAAGGCGCATCGGAACATATCAAAGAAGCCGCACAAGTCGTTTCCCAATACTGTGATTTGGTCGCCATACGTGCCTTTGCCTCTTTAACGGACAAGGAAAAGGACGAAGCCGAAGTGGTGCTTAACGGTTTTAAAAAATACGCCACAGTTCCGGTCATCAACATGGAGAGCTCCGTGGGGCATCCGTTACAAGCCCTGGCCGATGCCATAACATTGTCCGAACAAACCAAAATATCAAGACCTAAGGTTGTACTTTCATGGGCACCGCACCCAAGGGCATTGCCCCATGCCGTAGCCAATTCATTTGTGGAAATGATGCTGTTGCAAGAGGCCGATTTCGTAATTACCCATCCTAAGGGATATGAACTTAACCCGGATATTACCAAAGGAATACCCATAGAATACGATCAGAAAAAGGCCTTACAGCATGCCAACTTTGTATATGTAAAAAACTGGAGCAGTTATAACGACTATGGAAAGGTGGTTAATCAAGATCCGGCTTGGATGATGACCAAAGAAAAACTGGGCAATGCCAAATTTATGCATTGTTTGCCGGTAAGACGCAATGTGGTGGTGGCCGATGATGTTTTAGACAGCTCGCAGTCGTTGGTTATAGAACAGGCGAACAACCGTACCTACGCGGCGCAGGTAGTACTGAAAAAATTGCTGGAGCAGCTGTAAAACGTAGATAGATGGCTCAAAAATTGAAAGACAAAGTGTGTATCATTACCGGGGCAACGAGCGGTATGGGCAAGGCCATCGCCGAAGTTTTTCATAAAGAAGGAGCTTCGTTGGTGCTTTCCGGTCGAAATACGGAACGGGGAAATGCATTGGCCAAACAATTGGGAAATGCTGTTTTTATCCCCGGGGATGTGGCATTGCCCGAATACAATGAATTGCTAGTAAAAACAGCCGTGCAACACTATGGAAAGTTGGATGCACTATCCATAAATGCCGGGATTTTGGGATTGGGCAATGTGGTGGATTTGCCAATCAGCGCTTGGCAGCATACCATAAACACCAACTTAAGTGCCATTTTCTACCTTTCAAAATATGCAGTTCCGCATTTATTGGAAAATACCTCTGGAGCCATTTTGATCAACGCCTCCATTGCGGCATACAAAAGTTTTCCCAATCATCCGGCCTATTGTGCCACCAAGGCCGCTTCTTTGGCGCTTATGAGGCAAATGGCGGTAGAATATGCCCCAAAAATACGGGTAAACGCTATCTGTCCAGGCCCAGTAGATACCCCCTTGCTGTGGGATTCGGCAAAGGCCTTTGAACACCCTGAAAAAGCCGTGGAAAATGCGGGGAAAAGCACCTTGCTGCAACGGCTCGGTACTCCGGAAGATGTGGCTAAATTGGCACTGTTCCTTATTTCTGAAGATGCGTCATGGATTACGGGAAGCGCAATGACGATTGACGGGGGAATTTTAATCGCAAGTTAAGATGAAACAAAAACTATCCGTAGTAAAAATAGGGGGCAATGTCATCGAAAATAAGGAAGAACTAAACAAGTTCCTTTTGGCATTTTCCAAAAAGGACGGCCTAAAACTTCTGGTGCATGGTGGAGGCAAACTCGCTACTGAACTGGGTCATAAATTGGGGATTACCTCAAAACTTATTGGCGGTAGAAGAATAACGGATGCCCAAAGTTTAGATCTTATTACGATGGTCTATGGCGGCCTTGTTAACAAAAACATAGTGGCGCAGCTGCAAGCCCTGCACTGTAATGCACTTGGACTTAGTGGCGCGGACGGCAACACAATTTGGGCACACAAACGCCCGGCAAAGGAAATTGATTATGGCTTTGCGGGTGATGTGGACGGCATTAACACCCAAACCATTTCACTGTTTTTAAATAATGGATTACTGCCCGTTTTTTGTGCCATAACCCATGATGAAAAAGGCCAATTATTGAACACCAATGCCGATACCATAGCCTCCGAACTGGCCATAGGTCTTAGCAAAGCCTATGAAACCACACTTTATTTTTGTTTTGATAAAAAAGGAGTTTTATTGGATATTAGCGATGACCATTCAGTAGTGAAACATATCAACTCAAAAAAATATCAAGAACTCATCAGTATGCAGGTAATTGCAGATGGAATGCTTCCCAAAATGGAAAATTGTTTTCATGCCCTTCATAAAAATGTACATCAGGTGTGTATTGGGGATATTTCCATGTTAGCCCCCGAATCGACATTATTTACAACCTTGACCCTATGAAATTAGATCAAAAGAAATTAACCGAAAGGGCCATCAATTTATTAAAGGAACTCATATCCATCCCCTCTTTTTCATCAGAAGAGCACAAAACCGCTACTGTTATTGAGGCATGGTTTACTTCTTTTGATATTCCATACAAAAGTCACTTGAACAATGTGTACGCCATTAATGCTCATTTTGATAAAAACAAACCTACCCTATTACTCAATAGCCATCATGATACGGTAAAACCCAATTCGGCCTACACCAAAGATCCATTTTATCCACATGTGGAAGACGGAAAATTGTTTGGCTTGGGCAGCAATGACGCAGGCGGAAGTTTAGTTTCGCTTATTGCCGCTTTTACCCATTTTTATAGTGCTGCGAGGCTAAGTCACAATATCATCCTTGTAGCATCCGCGGAGGAGGAAAGTTCCGGCCCAAACGGACTCAATAGTATATTGCCCCTATTGCCAAAAATTGATGTGGCCATTGTGGGAGAACCTACTTTAATGAACCTTGCCATAGCCGAAAAAGGACTGGTGGTCTTTGATGCGGTTGTCAAAGGCACCCCTTCCCATGCCGCGCACCCTAACAATGATAGTGCCATTTATAAAACGATTGAAGTTTTACAATGGTTCAAAAACTACAGTTTCGATAAGGTTTCAGACGTATTAGGCCCCGTAAAGCTTACGGTTACGCAGATCAATGCAGGAAGTCAGCACAACGTAGTCCCTGCTCAAGTGGATTTGGTGATCGATGTTCGGGTAAACGATTGTTATACCAATAAAGAAATAGCGGGCATTTTAAAAGAAGAAGCTCCTTGCGAATTAAAGGAGCGTTCTTTGCGATTAAATTCGTCTTCCATTAGCCCGGACCACCCTTTGGTTAAGTCGGGCATTGCTCTGGGAAGAAATACGTATGGCTCGCCCACACTGTCGGACCAGGCGGTACTCAGTTGCCAGTCTTTAAAATTAGGTCCCGGCGATAGTCCCCGATCCCATTCGGCAAACGAGTTTATTTACATTCATGAAATTGAGGAAGGGATTGATTTGTATATTCGACTTTTAGAACGATTTTTAGCCCCCGGATAATAGACCTTCAAGGTATTTTCCAGATTTTTGCTGGATTTCCTTGTAGGTCTAAAAATAGAAATGAGCCATCCCAAATTAGAACGAAATGTTGATGGGCGAATTACTACCGATAGTGATCGGGATGACCAAATAAAAACAATAAATACGAAAAGATGAAACTTTGGGACAAAGGATTTAGCACGGACAAGAAAATAGACCATTTTACCGTGGGCAATGACCGCGAATTGGATTTGGTGCTGGCCAAGTACGATATAATTGCCTCAAAAGCGCATGCCAAAATGTTGGGTAAAATAAGGCTTTTGACCAAAAAGGAAACCGATGATTTGGTAAATGAACTAAGCGCAATTAGTAAAACCATAGAAAATGGAACATTTACCATTGAAGCCTCCTTTGAGGATATGCACTCCAAGATCGAATTTTTACTGACCCAACAACTGGGTGATACCGGAAAAAAAATACATATGGCACGCTCCAGAAACGATCAGGTTTTGGTGGCCATGCACCTATACCTCAAAAATGAACTTTCTGAAATAAAACAACAGACCAAGGTGCTTTTTGATCTGTTGTTGAATCTAGCAGATAAACATAAAACCGTTTTACTCCCGGGTTATACACACCTTCAGATTGCCATGCCCTCTTCCTTTGGGCTGTGGTTTTCCGCTTACGCCGAAAGCTTAATAGACGATTTGTATTTTATTGATGCTGCCTATAAAATAGCCGATCAAAATCCGCTGGGAAGTGCTGCCGGATATGGCAGTTCTTTTCCTATTGATAGAACGTTCACCACGAGGGAAATGGACTTTGCAACCTTAAAATACAATGTGGTAGCTGCCCAAATGGGAAGGGGAAAATTAGAAAAAGCGGCTGCCTTTGGTATTAGCAGTATTGCATCCACCTTATCTAAACTGGCCATGGATATTTGTTTGTATATGAGCCAGAATTTTAATTTTATCTCTTTCCCAGACGAGTTAACTACGGGATCCAGCATTATGCCCCACAAAAAGAATCCAGATGTTTTTGAATTGGTTCGCGGCAAATGCAATAGATTGCAAGGGGTACCAAATCAATTAACCTTGATTATAAATAACCTTCCAAGTGGTTATCACAGGGATTTACAATTGGTAAAAGAAGTTATTATCCCGGCCATTCAGGATATTAAAGCATGTATTGAAATACTAACCTTTAGTTTGAAAGAAATCAAAGTAAATGAAACTATCCTGAAAGATCCTAAATACGATTATCTTTTTAGCGTGGATACCTTAAACGAATTGGTACTGGGTGGGATGCCCTTTCGGGATGCCTACAGGAAAATGGGACAGGAAATAAATGAGGGGGCCTTCACTCCAAAACGTGATATTAAACATACCCATGAAGGCAGTCTTGGTAGTTTATGTTTGAATGAGATTAGGGAGAAGATGAATAAAATCATGTAGCCAACATAAATCTAAATTGAAAAATTAAAGCATAAGTCTCTTCAAAATGCCTTTATTTTTATTCACTCCTGAAAGAAATTGTATCGAGACCTGGGATTTTAATTATAAAAAACTGCCTTACCAACAAACAAATTATTTTATCGTTCCCAAATTTATAACGTCCCGTTCGGTAAGATACCGCCAATGCCCGAAGGGAAGGCCTTTTTTGGGTTTGTTCGGCCCAAGGGACCTCACCGTCCCGCCCGGTATTCCCTGTATAGATTGCTCTTAATGGAGCGATCGAAAAAGATATGGAAGCGTTCCGTTTGCGGGGGAAATGTAAACTTGCGCTGAAAAACAGTATGTTCCCCGAACTTCGTGCATGATAGGGTATTTAAAAACCCCGCCCTTCGAACTAGAGACTCGTTTTTGGGGTTTTTGTTATACTTAAATATTCAAATTATTTATCTGATAATCAATTATTTATACTATTTATGAACGTGCGTTTGAATACAAAATAAAAAAAACCATACATTGCTGTATGGCCTTTATACCTCTAATTTATATGAAATTTTAATCCACTAAGATAATCGCTTTATTATCTTTCATTTCAACAGTGCCACTGTTGATTGCCAGTACGGTTTTTCCTGCACTATCCTTGGTGAACTTTTTTTCATTGGCTTCCAAAAGGGCAATGTTTCCCTCCAACTTCACCTTGCCTGCTTGGAGCAAAGACACTATGGGAGCGTGGTTGTTCAACATCTGAAATTCCCCATTTATCCCGGGAACGGTTACGGAAGTAACCTCTCCGGCAAATAAAGTAGCTTCTGGCGATACGATTTCTAAATACATATGTTGGTTATTTGTTGATCGTTGTTGGCTGTTGGTTGCTCGTTGATGTTACTAAAAACCATCAACCATTTAGGCTTCCGCCAACATTTTTTCTCCAGCTTCTATAGCTTCTTCAATGGTTCCCTTAAGGTTGAAGGCAGATTCCGGAAGATGGTCCAATTCACCATCCATAATCATGTTAAACCCTTTTATGGTTTCTTTGATATCAACCAAAACCCCGGGAATACCGGTAAACTGCTCTGCCACGTGAAACGGTTGCGATAGGAAACGTTGTACACGTCTGGCCCTGCCCACGGCCAATTTATCTTCTTCGGAAAGTTCTTCCATCCCCAAAATGGCAATGATGTCCTGCAATTCCTTATACCGTTGCAATAACTCTTTTACACGTTGTGCACAAGCGTAATGGTCCTTGCCCAAAATCTCAGCGGTCAAAATCCTCGAAGTGGAATCTAACGGATCCACTGCGGGATAAATACCTAGCTCCGCAATTTTTCTGGACAATACCGTAGTTGCATCCAAGTGGGCAAATGTTGTTGCCGGTGCAGGATCCGTTAAATCATCCGCAGGCACATATACCGCTTGTACCGAGGTAATAGATCCTCTTTTGGTAGAGGTGATACGCTCCTGCATGGCACCCATCTCGGTGGCCAGTGTAGGTTGGTAACCCACCGCTGAAGGCATACGACCCAATAGGGCGGATACCTCAGAGCCCGCTTGTGTAAAACGGAAAATATTATCCACAAAAAACAGCACATCCTTTCCTTGGCCTTCCCCTGCACCATCACGGAAATACTCAGCTATGGTCAACCCGGAAAGTGCCACACGGGCCCTTGCCCCGGGAGGTTCGTTCATCTGTCCAAAAACGAAGGTCGCTTTGGATTCTTTCATTGCTTTTTTATCTACTTTGGACAAGTCCCATCCACCCTCTTCCATAGAGTGCAAAAAAGTTTCGCCATATTTTATAATGCCCGACTCCAACATCTCTCGGAGCAAGTCGTTTCCTTCCCTTGTCCGTTCCCCAACCCCCGCAAAAACCGAAAGTCCGCCATGACCTTTTGCTATGTTGTTGATCAATTCCTGGATCAACACGGTTTTACCTACACCGGCACCACCGAACAATCCAATTTTTCCACCTTTGGCGTATGGCTCTATCAAATCGATTACCTTTATTCCGGTGAACAATACTTCGGTAGAAGTGGATAAATCCTCAAACTTAGGTGCCTCACGGTGAATGGGAAGACCATCTTTCCCGGCTTTTGGCAAGTTGCCAAGACCATCGATGGCATCCCCGATTACGTTGAACAAACGACCATAGACATCCGGACCAATGGGCATTTGTATGGCATTTCCCGTAGCATTTACGGCAACCCCCCGGCTTAAACCATCGGTGGAGTCCATAGAGATGGTCCTTACCGTATTTTCGCCAATGTGCGATTGAACCTCAAGGACCAAGATAGAACCATCTTTGTTTGCGATTTCCAAGGAATCATAAATTCTGGGAAGAACTGCCCCTGATTGAAATTCCACATCGACCACCGGCCCAATGATTTGGGAAACTTTACCTGTAACTTTTGACATTACCTATATTTGTTTGAAATTATTTTTATTGACTTTAAATCAATCATTACCCCTGTGATAGGGGATGATTTTCAGGCTGCAAATATAGGGCATTCCATTTTAAATAAAAACTACTTGACAGGCTTTTTTTGGCGACAAAAAAGGCTCCTAAAATAAGGAACCCTTTTATTTGAAATCATTTAATTTTTATGGATTTATAGTCATTGAAACGTAGTAAATGGAGCCAACAAAACCAGTACCAATGGCCGAAAAATATTCATTGCCCGAAAGATTAGAGCCCCCTAGTTTAAAGACGGATTTAATACTGGGCACACTATAATTTATCTGGGCATCCACCACGCTGTAAGCAGGAATATTCCCATCGGCAAAACTGGCTTGCCAAAAATAGGTATCGCTCCATCTGTAATTTACATTAAATCCAAAGTTTTTAAACAATGAGGTATTTCCAAAAGAGGCCTTAACCTTGTGCTTTGGGGTATTAAAATTCGTTATAAAATCGGGATCTTCAGACTGATTAAAGTCTAAGTCGGCATAAGTATAGTTGACTCCAATATCAAAATTGCCCAGAATTTTAGCGTCAAGGCCAATAGTAGCTCCGTAAGAATTGATGTCTGCTTTAGAATTGGTGTAGGTTTGGTAGGCCTTAAAATCTCCATTTTGCAAGGCCAATAAAGACAGCCCATTATCACCTGCGGTTCCGTAAAAGGGAACTAATGTGATGGTATTGGATATAAAATTGGTGTATTCATTGTAGTAACCGCTTAAATCAATACTTACTTTTCCCAATTGGGCGCGATAACCAACCTCATAGGCCGTTATTTCTTCGGGCTTTACAATGGGAGTATTTACGGCTGTTGGGGCACCAGAATTCACAGAGCTTAATGAAAAAGCGTTTTCATAAGCAGCTCTGCCTACAATGCTCACACTTTGCTGTCCTACTATGGTGGCACCACTTTGACTAAGGTCGAAATTCCGTACATCCCTATCTAGGTTACTAGGCGCAGAACCTACTAGAATAGCCCTACCTGTATCGAGACCTATAAACAAATCCTGAGTGGTAGGGTTTCTAAATCCCTGCTGTATAGAAGCACGTATATTGTGGTTTCGTTTTGCTCCTGCCGTAAAAACAGCTGAAAATCTGGGAGAATAGAAACCGTCAAAAAAATCATTTTCATCATATCGTATGGAACCTGTCAATTTTAATCGATCATCCATTAGTTTCCGTTGCACCTGAAGATAGGCACCAAATTCGTTGTAGGTAATTGGCCCGTCGAAGTCCGTAAAAATAGTGCCATTCGAGCTTAGTTCATATTCTCGGAACGATCCCCCAATTTGTATATCGGCAATGTCTTTGGTGAGATGACTAAAATTATAGTTCGCATCCACATGGCGAAATTTGGTATTATCCACAAATTTAGAACCCGTTGTTAAGTCCCCATCTGAGGTTACTCTATTAAAAGTACTTTCAAATTCAGGGGTTCCGGGAAGCAGTCTGCCCGTATCGGCCACCTGTCTTGCGGCTGCATGTGCAGACGCTTCATCTAATTGTACGCCAGTTCCAATGCCCAAGCGGGCACCAATAAAGGTTTGTGCATATTGGGTAAACCAATCCCTGTTCGATTTCCAAGCTCTATTGATATTAATCCCCGTAAATCTGGAATCGTACGAATTTCCCGAATTTTCTGAGGTAATATAGCCCCGGACAAAAAAGTTATTATTTCGAATCTCGATTTTATGTTGTTGTAATATAAAATCCTTAATATAATTTCTGTTTGCGCCTTGAAAAATAGTATTTCCCCTACCCACGCGACCATTATATACAATTTCAAAATCTGTGGCAAAAGGCTTGTAATGTACCGAAAAATCCGTTTTTACACTTTCTGCATCGTAATCTACCAAATTACGTTCTTCATAACCGGTGCGCGTTACAAAAGCGGTACCCACCGTGCCTGAGGGTAAACCAGCAGCCGCATCAAAATTGAGAAGCGTTCCCACCTCATCGCCGTACACATTGAGTCCGTCATAACCCGGATCTGTCCTTGTGCCCCCAGGATTATTTATGTCGGATAGGTTAACGGCATGCCAATCTTCACCTTTGAGAAAGGAAAAATTGGCTTTTACGGCAAGTTTGTCATTAAAGGCATGGGCAGCTCTAAATCCGACATCATAATAGCCATTTTCTCCTGCAGCCTCTTGGGAAGTGATACCGGTTTTGAAGTATGTGCTAATACCTTGAAAGTCCCATGGACTCTTACTGGTCATGAACAAGATACCGTTAAAGGCGCCTGCACCGTAAAGTGCCGATGAGGCTCCGGGTAATATTTCTACACTAGCCACTTCTAATTCCGACATACCCACTAGATTTCCAAGGACAAAGTTCAATCCCGGGGCAGAATTATCCATTCCATCGACCAATTGTAAAAATCGGTTGTTGGCAAAAGTGGCAAAGCCTCTGGTGTTTACAGACTGAAAGGTTAAACTATTGGTATTGACATCAACTCCTTTGAGATTCTGAAGTCCTGAATAAAATGATTCAGAAGTAGTGTTTTTAATTTCCTTTAAACCAAAACGCTCCACCGAAACCGGGGATTCAAAGATGCGCTCCGGTGTTCTGGAGGCAGAGACGACTATCTCGTCCAAAAGCGTTTGCGATTCTTCAATGGTAATAGATAGGTTTTGGTTATTAGATGTTACCTGAGCATTAGCTTCGGAAAATCCAATACTGGAAATTCGAAGTTGAAATGGAACAGTTTCTGAAGTTTCCAAGACAAAATTACCGTCGAAATCCGTGACCGTGCCTATTGCCTTCCCCACGATGACCACATTGGCCCCGGGGACCGGTGCATTGTTCTGATCTACAACGGTTCCTTTTACCACTGTTTGTCCAAAACCCATTGCCCCCAGAAGCAATAAGCTTATTGTTAGTAATATTCTCATTACGATATATCGTTAAAATTAGTCAAAATCGAAGATACAGATTTTTTTATTTGAACAATATGAAATTGAAAAAAATTATGCGTGCATAGTATTATTTTTGTAAAATAAGGGTTTGTGATTTCCTAATTTCATAAAATAAATAAAAAGGGCGATGTGTTCACACCGCCCTTTTATAAATTTACCAATATTATTTTTGAATATTTTTTTATTCCACTGTTACCGATTTTGCCAAATTACGAGGCTGATCTACATTACAACCCCGCATTACGGCAATATGATAAGAGAGCAATTGCAGAGGGATGGTAGTTAACAGTGGTGTTAGACTTTCCAGCGTATCAGGTATTTCGATAACGTGGTCCGCCAGATCGCGTACTTGTTCATCCCCTTCGGTCACAATTGCAATAATCTTTCCCCTTCTTGATTTTATTTCCTGGATATTGCTCACCACTTTATCATAATGTCCTTTTTTAGTAGCAATAATGATCACCGGCATTTGTTCATCTATTAATGCAATGGGGCCATGCTTCATTTCTGCCGCAGGATATCCCTCCGCATGGATATAGCTTATTTCCTTTAGTTTCAATGCGCCTTCCAAGGCTACGGGAAAATTATATCCCCTGCCCAAGTACAGACAATTGGGGGCATCTTGATAGATTTTCGCTATTTGCTCTACCAACACATTGGAAAGCAATGTTTTTTCAACTTTGGAGGGAATGTTCTCCAGTTCGCTCAAGTACTCGTGGAAGGCCGATTCCGAGAACGTACCCTTGGCTTTGGCCAATTTCAAGGCCAACAAAGTAAATACCGTTATCTGGGTCGTAAACGCCTTTGTTGAGGCTACGCCGATTTCCGGTCCGGCATGTGTATAGGCTCCGGCATCCGTCTCGCGGGCGATGGAAGACCCCACAACATTACAAACCCCAAAGACAAAAGCCCCTTTTTCTTTTGCCAACTTAATGGCTGCCAAGGTATCCGCCGTTTCTCCGGATTGGGATATGGCAATGACCACATCCTTATTTGTTATGACCGGATTTCTGTACCGGAACTCGGAAGCGTATTCTACCTCCACTGGTATCCGTGCCAAATCCTCAAAAATATACTCGGCAACGAGCCCCGCATGCCACGAGGTGCCACATGCCACAATTATGATTCTATTGGCATTGAGGAACTTCTCCAGGTTTTGGTCAACCCCGGCCATTTTTATGATCCCCTCATTTACCCGTAAACGCCCCCTGTAAGTATCTAAAATAGCCCTTGGTTGTTCGTAAATTTCTTTGAGCATAAAGTGATCGTAGCCCCCTTTTTCTATTTCCTCCAGATTCATCCGTAACTCAAGGATGTTCGGGTAGGCTATGGCATCATTTTTAATTTTACGCAGCTTTATTTCCTTGCCCAACCGAATAACGGCCATTTGTTCATCCTCCAAATAAATGGCATTGTTGGTGAATTCGATAAAAGGTGATGCGTCGGAAGCAATAAAATATTCATCCTCCCCAATGCCAATGGCCAAAGGGCTTCCCAACTTGGCCACCACGATTTCATCCGGTTTTTGTTTATCAAAAACTGCAATGGCGTAGGCTCCCACGACTTGGTTCAGGGCAATTTGCACGGCCTGTCCCAATTTTACCCCCTCGGTCTTTTTTACCTCTTCGATCAAATTGATCAGAACCTCCGTATCCGTGTCCGAAGAAAAGGAATAGCCCCTTTTTTTCAATTCCTTTTTCAAGGATTCGTAGTTCTCAATGATTCCGTTGTGTATGATGATAAGGTTTCCTGAGTTGGAGTAATGTGGGTGTGAGTTTACGTCATTTGGTACACCGTGCGTGGCCCATCTCGTGTGGCCAATGCCCATTTTCCCTTTCAAGGAAATGTCCTTTTCCGATTTGTTCTTCAAATCCTCTACCTTGCCCTTTGTCTTGGATAGGTTGATGTTCTTTCCATCAAAAAGGGCGATTCCCGCACTGTCATACCCTCGGTACTCTAAGCGCTGCAGTCCTTTGATAATTATTGGATAGGCATCCCTATGCCCTATGTAACCCACAATTCCACACATAGTTTGAAGTATATTTTAAGGGCTGTATAACCCTGAATTTTGTAACAAAGATAATTGAAGTGGGCAAAACCCTATTCCTTTTCAGTTGAATAACGTAAAAAGACCGTGTGTGGTATGTATGAACGTATTAATTGGCCTTTGTATATGATATTTCCAATCTTAGTTTTTTATCTTCCTCTCCGGGACCTATATTGCTTCCAATGAGCACCGTGCCCAGGGGGTTTATCGTGGCCATCAAAGGGAGGTCTGCCTCTGTTGTGGCCAACATGGCAGCTTTTACAGTGGTGGAGCGGATATCCGAAGTAAGGGAAAGGCCCAAAGTGGCATTGGTAGAATCCCTGACCACTAAATCGTTTATGTACTCCGTTATCCTAACCTTATACCTCAGCCCTTTACCATTTGATTTTTCCAATATACCCCCATGGTCCAATAATGACCCCAATGAGGAATTGGCATTGAAATTGTCGAACCTAACAACATACAATGGGGCATTGGTCTCGGCATTGTACAAATAAATCCGCGGAGGCTCAACCACATTTCCGGCTGCGTCCAGTGCATTTCCATCCACGTAAAAAACCAGATTGGCCTCGTTAATGACCCAATTGTTCGCTTTGATCTGGTTGATGATGTCGAGACCGTTGTTTTCATCAAAGAGCTTTATTTCACTATATGCCCCCGCACCTCCTTTTAAATAGATTCTGGAAGCGTTTTCATTAGTATCCAGATTGTTCAAAACCTCTTGGGGATAGTCGGCATTGATAAAAGTGTTTACGGCATTCCCAATAATGGGGTTCAATGTACCGCCACGAAGTAACAGTCCAAACGCATAGCTTTTCTTTAATTTGGTCAAGGTATCGTCGGAAACATCCGATGTACTGTTGGTGTTTACACTATCGTGTTCGTAATTTATGGTAATGGTTGCCTGGGTAAGGTCCAATAGGAGCAGCATATCTTCTGAGATGGGGGCAACTGACAAGTGAATGCCCCTAAAAAAATCATTGAAATTGGCAATACTGAGCAATTCCGAACCACCTTCCTTATCTAAGATGTTTTCTTGAAAAAAAGAAGCGTCCAAAGGAACCCTGATTCCCGGTGCAAGTCGGGTGTTCACTTCTTTGGACTCATCAACATCCTCCGTGGCAGGATCATCCTCCTTAAAGAAGATCGTTTCCATATCGCTAACGGTAACTTCGCCATCAAAGAGGACATCGGAAACGAAATTGGGGGAAAATTGTTGGCTTGAAAAATATTCCTGTGCACTTTGAAAGTTGGTGTTTGGATCCAAATCCCTGAGAAAGAAGGTAGAGCGTTCTACCTTTAATTTAAAAGGAGCGGAACGATTCCCATAAATACTGTCCAGATCAAATCTTTTTGGAAATACGTTTGCCAACGTGCTTGTATCCTCGTTATCATTGGTGCCATCTTCGTCGGTGTCCGGATTAAGCGGGTTTGTCCCTATAAGCCGTTCCTGATTGTCCGTTAGGCCGTCCCCATCCGTATCACTGTTGGGATCCAGGGGATCTGAATCCAACACATCATCCAGACCGTCGTTGTCGGTATCCGCCGTGGTGTTCCTGAGGTAGGGGATGTAAAGAAAAACTTCGGTGACGGTTTCGTTTTCCTCTATTGTTGAAGCACTTCCGTCTGTTCCGGAATTGTTTTCCACTTGTTGGGAAAAGGCACCAAAAATAGGATTGGGAACATTGCCCTGAAGGCTAACCTGGGAGGTTATTTGTGCCTCCGTCCTCCCATAGACGGGATCATTGAAAGTGCCCAATTGATAAATGGGCAGCTTGTTGGTCTCCACCGCCTTGACCTTCCTGTTATAGGCAAAAACATCATAGACCGCCTTATCGGTAATAAACGGCTCCTTCCCCACCAAGCCGGAACCAATGGTGGTCAGTTCTTCCTCGCACGAGACAAGGACAATTACCAAGAAGATCGCCAAAATGGCAGGGGATGCTATTCTGTTCAAAAATTTCATGTAAATTATTTTAAGACTTCAGTGTTATAAAAGTTCGCATAGGCCTCTTCAAACGCTTGTAAAGAAACATACGGCAACACAGGTTTTTGAAGATTGGCAATGTGCTCAAGTAAATCTTCGGGAATTTTGTCCGCCGCTAAAATAACCGCATCCGAAAAATTTACCGCCACTTTTAACAAATTATTATAGTTGGGTGAAGTGAGCATGCTTATATGCTCTTCCGATATTCCATCAAATGCTATTTTCTTGTGCAAATCCCTGTCCAGCTCGTTTTCAAAACCTTTAGAGTACACGGATGTTACTATTTTACTGTCCGCGAACAGGGGCTCGTCAACAAAATACTCTTTTAAGTAAAGTGGGAGAAGGGAGGCCATCCATCCGTGCACGTGTATGATGTCCGGGGACCAGTTTAATTTTTTTACCGTTTCCACCACTCCTTTTGCAAAAAATATGGCCCGTTCATCGTTGTCCGGAAATAAGTTTCCATTCTCGTCCGTAAAGGTGGCCTTTCTTTTAAAATACTCCTCATTATCAATAAAATACACCTGTATTCGCTCTCTGGGTATGGAGGCAACCTTGATGATCAAGGGCATGTCCATATCGTTGATCACCAAATTCATGCCCGATAACCGTATCACTTCGTGAAGTTGGTGCCTTCGTTCATTGATGTTCCCGTACCGAGGCATAAAAATCCGTATCTGGCCTCCATTACTGTTGACCATTCTAGGGGCTTCGTAAGACATTAAGGAAACTTCGTTCTCTGGTAGGTAAGGCACTAATTCTGAAGATACAAACAATATCTTTTTACCATTCATAAAGGCATTATTTTATTTATCGGGCTAACGTAACCGCAAAATTACAAAAATTATGCAGATTAGCCGTAATTATAGTAAGTTTGCTCGCCCGTAAATCTAATTTATGTTGGTGATCAAGGATAAAAAAGAACTTAACTCATATCTATCTTCCCTGCACAAAGGTTGCGGCATTGGTTTGGTGCCCACAATGGGGGCTTTACATCATGGCCATATTTCGTTGGTAAAAAAAGCGCTGTCCGAAAATGGGCTGGTGGTGGTGAGCATTTTTGTGAACCCTACCCAGTTCAACAATAAGGAAGACTTGAAAAAATATCCCAAAACCTTGGAGAAAGATAAAGAGCTACTGCAGCGTATTTCTGATGAAATTGTTATCTTCCATCCCCCGGTGTCCGAAATCTATGCGGAGGGCGTTATCTCCAAAACCTACGACTTTAAAGGGCTTGATTCCGTAATGGAAGGTGAGTTTAGGGGAAACCATTTCAACGGGGTGGCTACCATAGTGGAAGAATTGTTCCGTTTGGCTCGGCCAGATCGGGCCTATTTTGGCGAAAAAGACTACCAACAACTGCAAATCATAAAAAAGCTGGTCGAAATAAAAAAAATCGAAACAGAGGTCATAGGCTGCCCCATCGTTCGGGAAACCAATGGATTGGCCATGAGTTCCAGGAATGAAAGGCTATCTGAAAGGGATAGGGTAAAGGCCGCGTTTATCTACAAGATCCTTTTGGGAGCCAAAAACAAATTCGATACGGAAAGTGCTAAAACCGTAAAAGATTGGGCGATAAATGAATTTAAAAAACATCCCAAATTGAAATTGGAATACCTTGAAATTGCCATGGCAGATACCTTAAAGCCCGTTATTAGAAAACAGAAAAATAAAAAATATAGGGCATTTATTGCAGTGTATTTGGACGACGTACGACTAATAGACAACATTGCCCTGTAATTTATTAACTTTGTGCCATGCAAATAGAAGTATTAAAATCCAAGATACACCGCGTAAGAGTAACCGGGGCAGATCTAAATTACATAGGGAGCATCACCATTGATGAGGATTTGATGGATGCTGCCAACATAATTCGGGGAGAAAAGGTACTCATAGTAAACAACAACAATGGAGAGCGTTTGGAGACCTATGCCATTCCCGGTCCCCGTAATAGTGGCGAACTCACTTTAAATGGGGCTGCGGCCAGAAAAGTGGCCGTTGGGGATATCCTAATTCTCATAACCTATGCCAGAATGGATATTGAGGAAGCCAAAAATTTCAATCCCGCTTTGATATTCCCCAATGAAGATACTAATTTGCTCACCTAAATTTTGAGCCGTTCCCTAAAAAAGACCTTAAAAGTAATTCTCCCGATGGCCATTGGGATACTTTTGGTCTGGTATTCCTACCACATAACATCGCCCCAAGATCGGGGGCAAATACTTAGATATATCAAAGAGGCCGATATGTTCTGGGTAACACTTTCCATTATCATCGGAATTTTGGGCCACATATCCCGCGCCATTCGTTGGAACTACCTATTGGAGCCCCTGGGGTACAAACCTAGGTTGACAAATAATATTTTAATTATCCTCATCTCCTATTTTGCCAATCTGGGCATTCCCAGAACCGGGGAAATACTTCGGGCCACCGCCCTGGCATCTTATGAGAACGTACCTTTTGAAAAAGGGTTTGGCACAGTGGTAACGGAACGCGTCATCGATGTTTTAATGCTCCTATTGATAATAACCGTCACTTTACTTTTGCAGACCGATATCCTTGTTGGGTTTCTGCAAAATAAAGGGTTTAACCTTAAAGGGCTAATTTTACTGGCGGGCGCAGGAATTTTTGGGCTTGCTGTTTTTTTTGTGTTCATCAAGAAATCATCCACTAAAATTGCCCTGAAAATAAAAAATTTTGTCAAGGGCCTCCTCGATGGCGTATTCAGCATTTTTAAAATGAAACATAAATGGGCCTTTGTTTTCCATACCTTTTTTATTTGGGGGTGTTATATCGCCATGCTATGGGTCATAAAGTTTACCGTGGCAGAAACCTTACACCTTAGTTTGGATCAGTTACTGGTGGCCTTTGTTGCAGGAGCCTTTGCCATGGCAACGACCAATGGCGGCATAGGCCTTTTTCCCATTGCGGTAAGCAAGGCATTGGCCATTTTTGGCATCGGCACAGTTTCCGGAGATGCTTTCGGATGGATTATGTGGATATCGCAAACGCTGATGATTGTTGTTTTCGGTGCAATATCTTTTCTGGTCTTACCGTTATGCAACAGGGATAAATAGTATTGCCCTGACCAAAACAAAATTAGATGAAAGGTTTCCTTACCACTTTAACAGTGCTTATGTGTTTCGGCCTCAATGCACAGGTAAAACAAGAGATTTTCGAAAGTTTCAAACTTCAGGAAAGACGGGATGTGCGTTATTACTTTCCGGAAAATTATACGAAAGAAAAAAAATACCCCCTCATTGTTGTTCTGGATGCGGAATATTTGTTTGATCAGGTAGTGGCAAATGCAAAGTTCTACAGCTCTTTTCATGGGATGCCGGAGGCCATTATTGTGGGTGTTGAGCAAAATAAAAATGGCATCCGGCTAGACGATTGTGCTTTTGAAGAGAACAGTGGGCTCCCAACCGAAAAAGGAAAAAAATTCTATGAGTTTCTGGGAATGGAATTGATCCCATATTTAGAAACAAGCTACAGTACCGCACCTTTTAAAATGTTTGTCGGCTACGATATTACCGCCAATTTTGGAAACTTTTATCTCTTTAAAGAGGAATCACTCTTTAATGCCTATATCAGTATTTCACCACTGCTGGCCCCGGAAATGGAAACCCGGGTGCCGACACGTTTGTCTTCCATGAAAAAAAAGATTTTCTATAGTTTGATCGTTGAAGGGGAGAAAAATAAAAACAATGCCCGTATAGAACAAATGGACAAGGCACTAAAGGAATTGAACAGTGAGTCCATCATCTATTCATTTGACACCTATCCACAAGCAGATCACATTTCCATTGCAACCTATGGGTTGGGAAAGGCCTTTGATGCTATTTTTGGAATGTTCAAACCCATCAGCCCCAAAGAGTACAAAGAAAAACTATTGACCTCAGAAGGATCTGTTTACGATTATCTGGAAAACAAATATGCCATGATAGAAAGCCTGTTCGGTTTTAGAAAAAAAGTAGATCTAAACGACATCATGGCCATCTATGCGGGAATCCGGAAAAAAGAAGATTTTGCATCGCTCAAACTCTTGAGTGCCCTTTGCAAGAAAGAGTACCCTGAGACCATGATGGGCTTTTACTTTGAGGGGGAATACTATGAACAAATAGGTGAGCCCAAAAAGGCGTTGCGCACCTTTGAAAAGGCCTTTGGCATGCGGGAGATTGATTTTCTGACCAAGGAAATGGCACTGGAAAAGATGGATGCCCTTAAGGCCGATTTTGGATATTAACATAAGTTTAGAAGGTAAACGGGTTAAGGAATGTAGTACATACCAACCTATTGTCTCAAATTAAAAATTGATTTTGGAAGTTTTTTTGCCTGAAGGAGTACTGGCCATCTATCTATTTGTCGAACAAAACTCCTAAACCCGCTAAACCCATTAATTTTAATATATGCGCACTTTTCAAGCTAAAAATTCTTTAAACTTTGTTTTATCTTTAGCCAAAACCAAATTAAGGAATGGCCAAAACAAAAACAGCTTTTTTTTGCCAAAATTGTGGTACGCAATATGCCAAGTGGATAGGACAATGTGGTGCCTGTAAAGAATGGAACACTATAGTAGAGGAAGTGGTACAGACCCCAGAAAAAGCAAGTTGGAAAAGTTCCTCGAACACAGCTTCCAAAATGGCAAAACCACTGCGTATCCATGAAATTAGCACGGAGAGGGAACTCCGCCTGGATACCTTCGATCTAGAATTCAACAGAGTTTTGGGCGGTGGTCTGGTACCGGGATCCCTTACTTTATTGGCGGGGGAACCCGGCATTGGTAAAAGTACGTTACTGTTACAAATTGCCTTAAAACTCCCTTATAAAACGTTGTACGTTTCCGGAGAGGAAAGTCAGAAACAGATAAAAATGCGTGCAGATCGCATCCATCCAAATAGCGAACACTGTTACGTATTAACAGAAACCAAGACCCAACATATCTTTCAGCAAATAGAGCTCGTGGTCCCCGATATTGTGGTGATCGATTCCATCCAAACCCTGCATTCCGATTATATAGAATCTGCGGCCGGGAGTATTTCCCAGATACGGGAATGTGCAGCAGAGCTAATCAAGTTTGCCAAAGAGACCAATACCCCTGTTGTCTTAATTGGCCATATTACCAAGGACGGCTCCATTGCCGGCCCCAAAATTTTAGAACATATGGTAGATACCGTACTTCAATTTGAAGGTGACCGCAATTATGTCTATCGTATTTTGCGTACCCTAAAAAACCGCTTTGGCTCCACTGCGGAACTGGGTATCTATGAAATGCAGGGCGGCGGACTAAGGGAGGTGAACAATCCGTCTGAAATACTGATCTCCAAAAACGATGAAATTCTTAGCGGCACGGCGATCGCCTCGACCATAGAAGGCATGCGCCCCTTGATGATAGAGATACAGGCATTGGTAAGCACGGCGGTCTATGGCACACCACAACGCTCCACCACGGGCTATAATGCCAAAAGGTTGAACATGTTGTTGGCCGTTTTGGAAAAGCGGGCCGGATTTAAATTGGGGGCGAAAGATGTTTTTCTGAATATTACGGGAGGTATTTCCGTAGATGACCCTGCCATTGATCTGGCCGTTATTGCCGCCGTTCTTTCGAGCAATATGGACATCCCCATCGCAAAAGGCAGTTGTTTTGCCGCAGAAGTGGGGCTGGCAGGGGAGATTCGCCCGGTGCAGCGGGTGGAACAACGTGTTTTCGAAGCTGAAAAATTAGGATTTACCACCATTTATATTTCCAAAAACAATAAAATCTCCTTAAAGAACACTCAAATAAAAATTCAATTGGTAACTAAAATTGAAGACGTGGTCCGCCAATTATTTTAATGGTCGATTTTATTGTTGGTTACATTTATAAATAAACAATCTATGTGCATTAGCCTTTACAGAGAAGGAATCGATGATGTATTCCATTTCGCGGTTTATGTACTTGAATACCCTGCCTATGCGCAAAAGAATGAATATCAATATTTCCTTCGGCTTGTGCAACCGTTTGGTAAAACCGCTCTTTTTGATCACATTGTCGAAAATATGGCTTCGCACATAATCCAGGCCCATGTTCTGGTTGCCCCTGAAATAAAGGGCGGAGACGGAGGCCGTGGCAATGAACTGCCCATCGGCATACTTTCCCCTGCTATGTTCGCTATGGTTCATTTCTTTCAGTAGGTCGTCGGCCAAACACTATATTGCTATAACTTTGTCTTAAAGCGTTTTGAGTGCATTTTCAAGTTCGTGTCCCAAAATTACAAACTCATCTTGCCCCTCCTTTTAATTATTCTAATGCATAATGCGGGTTAAATCTATATCTATTTACTATATACGTTCGAAAGCACATTTTAAATCTCACAAATAAAACCATACGCTTAGAAACAGCTAAAAAGCCCGATTTGAAGTCGGGCTCTTTTAATTCATTGAAGTATAGAAAAGATAGGTTTTCTAAGATGGCAAAATAGTGTTCAGATTTTGGGGAGACCGGGGTAATTTGGTTTAAAAGAAACCAAGGGCCGCCAAGATCAGGCAAACCACCACGGCAACGAGAATGCCAACAAGGACCACCACCATTACGCTTAGGAACCCGTTCAGCACTCTTGTGCCAAAAGTAATTTCGTCTTCCATAATTTTAATTATTTCGTCTAAAATAAAAAATAAAACCCTAATAATGACATGGATAGGGTTTTATTTCGATTAACGGCCATGCCCTTATTGCGTTTAAACGACATTCGGTCGTTTTTATCGACGAAATGAAGTAGTGCTATTTTTTGGGTATAGTCTTTTCCGTGCTTAGGATATGGCTAAGTTCTTCTAAAGTGACCCCCTTGGTTTCCGGCATCATAAACCGGACAAAGAGCAATTGGAGCACCATCATAAAAGCAAATATGCCAAAAACCGTTCCTGGACCTATAAGCGCAAAAAGAGTTGGGATGGATGAAGGTATGATCCATGCCAAAACCCAATGCACCGAACTGCCAAAGGCCTGGCCGGACCCTCTTAAATGGTTGGGGAATACTTCGGATATAAATACCCATATTACGGCTCCTTGCCCTATGGCATGGGAAGCAATAAAGATAAAAAGAAAGATGGGGACCGCCATTCCTTGCCAACCCAAGATAAATGCGGCGGCAACCAAGGATAAGGAAATTATATAGCCCACGGAACCAAAATACATAAGTTGTTTTCTTCCCAGCTTGTCGATTAATGATATGCCTACAATGGTAAACAGTAGATTAATGACGCCAATACCTATACTGCTCAACAGCGCGGTGCTTTCACCCAAACCCGCCGCTTCAAAAATCCGCGGTGCATAATAGAGAAATGCATTGATGCCCGAAAATTGATTGAAAAATGCGATTAGGAAGGCCAATGTCAACGGAAACCGATATTTTTTCATAAATATGTTTTCGGATGCATCACTCTCCTTTTTGTTCGCATCCATATCATGCTGGAGTTGTGACACTGAAAGTGAAGGGTTAATGGAGGCTAACACTTTTTCGGCCTCTTGGGTTCGGTTTTTTGTCAAAAGCCATCGTGGGCTTTCCGGTACGAATAGAATAAAAATGGAATAGATAATGGCAGGAAAGGCTTCCATACCTACCATCCAGCGCCAATCATTTACTCCCACCCCGCTCAGCAAATAATTGGAAAAAAAGGCTGTCAATATACCAAAAACGAGCATAAACTGGTAAAGCCCCACTAACCTGCCCCGATCTTTCGCAGGGGCAATTTCGGAAATATAGGCGGGGGCCGCTACTGTAGAAGCCCCTACGCCCAATCCTCCAATAAACCTAAAAAATCCAAAGGTGATGGGATCATTTGCAAACGCGGAACCGATAGCGGATACGGAATACAAGACTCCTATCCAAATCAATGTTTTTTTTCGTCCTATTTTGTTGGTGGGTATTCCCCCCAACATAGCTCCCACCACTGTACCGAAAAGTGCCATTCCTATGACCACTGTACCATGTATGAAATCCGAAGAATTCCACAAAAGCTGCAATTTTTTTTCAGCTCCTGAAATAACAACAGTATCAAACCCAAATAAAAAGCCGGCAAGGGCGGCTATGAGGGAAATTCTTAAAATCTTGGAATCCATAAGTATTGTTTAGTGGTTTTTGTAAAACTAACAAAAAAAAGTTATGATGTATAAGAATTGTGCAGGCACGGATAATTTTGGGAATTATCGGGGAATAGGATACTTATGTGGCACCACTATGGCAAATGGGGATGCTTTACTCAGGTAAAAGGTTCTGTACATAGGCCATGATTACGGAAGATGCTCCCTTATTTTTTAAAATATAAGCGGCATTGATGCGGCCTGTTTTAGTGCGAAATGCATTATCGCTCAGGAACCGATGCATCAGCGATAAAAAAACAGAAGCATCTTTTATGGAAAAAACACCTTTTAGACCCACTAAATCTTCCACCTCCTTAAATCTTTTGTAATTGGGTCCAATAATAACCGGTATCCCAAAAACGGCCGGTTCCAGGGTGTTATGGAGTCCTGTCACAAAGCCCCCGCCCACATAGGCCAAGTCGGCGTAACTATATACTTTGGTCAATACTCCGATGGTATCCAGGATCAATACATCAAATTCTTCAGGATTTCTATTGGAAATTTCCGAAAACAAGAGCGTTCTTTTTTGCAAACTCTTTTTAAGGCGCTCTATTTTTTCAGGTTTTATCACATGTGGTGCTAAAACGTACTTTAACGGCTCTGTTGAAGCATTGATATAGGTGGTAAGAACAGCTTCATCTTCCGGCCATGTGCTGCCCGCAACAAAACAAGTATGGTCTTGTTTAAACTGCGACATAAATGCCAGACTATTATCGCGCTCCAGTATTTCCGATACCCTGTCCAGACGTGTATCCCCATTTACCGTGACTTTTTGTATTAGGATTGAATATAGGAGCCATTCAGAACGTTCATCCTGCACAAAAATATGGGAAAAGGTTTTAAGGGCATTGCGCATGAACCCTCCGTACTTTTTAAAAAATATTTGATTTGTTCTAAAAATACCGGATACAAGCAGTGTGGGAATGTCTTTTTTTTGTAATGCTCTCAGGTAATTGGGCCATATTTCGTACTTTATGAAGATGGCCAGCCGGGGTTTCGCACTGTTTAGAAAACGTTCCGCATTCCGTTGGGTGTCCAAGGGTAAATAGGTAAGGAAATCTGCCTCGTCACTGTTTTTTTTTATTTCATAGCCCGAGGGGGAAAAAAAGGTAACCAGCGTTTTATACTGGGGATAACCTGCTTTTATTTTTTCTATAACAGGCAATCCCTGTTCAAATTCGCCCAAGGAAGCACAATGTACCCAAACAATTTTATCGTCCTCTGTTATATGGCTTTGCAAATAGGTATAAACCGACTTTCTACCGGTGATGAACAATTTCAATTTTGGGCTGAACAGACTTGCGAATCCTATGATAAGCGAGGCTATACGTACAAGTAATTCATAAATAAGGTACACGCTATTATTGTTTAGGGCTAAAATACGGTTCTTTCCATTAAATCATTGGCTACAGTTCCGTATTTTTGTACTATTGTTTGTGCATAATACCTTTCGCCATCCATAAATATTCCCTGTATGAAGAAAATACAAATGGTGGACCTTAATGGCCAATACCAAGATATCAAAGAAGAAATCAACGCCTCCATTTCCTATATATTAGAAACTTCCTCTTTCATCAATGGTCCGGAAGTGCATGCGTTTCAGAAAGAACTGGAAATTTATTTGGGGGTAAAGCATGTCATTCCCTGTGCCAACGGTACGGATGCCCTGCAAATTGCCATGATGGGCTTGGGGCTTAAACCCGGAGATGAGGTTATTACGTCCGATTTTACCTTTGCCGCCACGGTAGAAGTAATTGCACTTTTACAACTAACCCCGATTTTGGTCGATGTTGAACCCGATACTTTTAATATAAATCCTGTGGCTTTGGAAAAAGCGATTACCCCCAAAACCAAGGCCATCGTTCCTGTACATTTATTTGGACAATGTGCGCAAATGGACGTGATTTTGGAAATAGCGAAAAAACACAGTCTCTATGTGATAGAGGACAATGCACAGGCCATTGGAGCTACCCATACTTTTAAAGACGGGCGTAAACAAAAAGCGGGAACTATGGGCCAAGTGGCGGCAACCTCATTTTTTCCATCCAAGAATTTAGGCTGTTATGGGGATGGCGGTGCCATTTTTACCAATGATGATGCCTTGGCCCATACCCTTAGAGGAATTGTGAACCATGGCATGTATGAACGGTACCACCACGATGTGGTGGGCGTTAACTCCAGGCTCGACTCCATTCAGGCCGCCGTTTTGAGAGCAAAGCTACCGCTTTTGGACGAATACAATAATCGACGAAGAACGGCAGCACGTGCATATTCAAAGGCTCTTGAAGGAAATAAGAATATTATTGTACCCAAAACGGTGAATGGCTGTTCCGGAATATGCGACACCTGCGACTGCCATGTGTTCCATCAATATACCTTGCGTATTTTGAACGGCAAAAGAGATGCCTTGGTTAAGCATTTAGGGGAAAGGGGAATTCCCAGCGGGGTGTATTACCCCATTCCGCTGCACCGCCAAAAGGCGTATTTGGACGAGCGCTACAAGGAGTCGGATTTCCCTGTGACCAATCAATTGGTAAAAGAAGTGATTTCTTTGCCCATGCATACGGAACTGGATGAGCAACAGATTCAACTTATTACGGATACGGTGTTGAAATTTGTGGGGAACTAAGGCGATCCATTTAACGAAATAAAAGTATTAATATAAATAGCTACGCATGAGAATATTGGTTACTGGCGGTCTCGGATATATAGGCTCCCATACAGTGGTAGAATTGCAGAACAAGGGCTTTGAGGTTGTCATTATAGACGATCTTTCTAATTCTTCCGAAAAAGTACTGGACGGCATTGTGGCCATAACAGGCAAGAAACCGCTTTTTGAAAAACTCGACCTAAAAGAAAAATCGAGGGTAAAGGAATTCTTTAACAGGCACCGAGACATTGAAGGCGTCATTCATTTTGCCGCATCTAAAGCCGTAGGCGAAAGCGTAGAGAAACCCTTATTGTATTATGAGAATAATATTAGCACCTTGGTGTATATATTACAAGAACTTACCAAAAAACAGCGAGCAAGTTTTATTTTCAGTTCCTCCTGTACCGTTTATGGTCAGGCCGATAAGATGCCCATTACGGAAAATGCTCCGATAAAACCGGCCGAATCGCCCTATGGCAATACCAAGCAGATTGGCGAAGAGATCATAAAAGACACCTGCAAGGTAGTTCCTGGTCTACAGGCCATAGCCTTGCGCTATTTTAATCCCATGGGAGCCCATTCCAGTGCTAAAATTGGGGAACTGCCCATAGGCGTGCCACAGAATTTAGTGCCATTTATTACGCAGACTGGGGTAGGCGTGCGAAAGGAACTCTCCGTTTTTGGGGATGATTATCCTACCGTGGATGGTACTTGCGTCAGGGATTATATCCATGTCGTGGATTTGGCAAAAGCCCATGTGGTGGCCATGCAGCGCTTATTGGATGGAAAAAATGCGGACAATTATGAGGTTTTTAATATAGGAACCGGAAAAGGAAGTTCGGTGTTGGAGGTCATCCACAGTTTCGAAAAGGTCTCCGGAAGGAAATTGAACCATAAAATTGTAGATCGAAGGCCAGGTGATGTTATTATGGCTTTTGCAGATACAACCAAGGCCAATATGGTATTGGGGTGGAAAGCGGCATCCACTTTGGATGAAGCCATGAAATCGGCCTGGGATTGGGAACTAAAAATCAGAAACTAACGTAAACCTAAATACGGTGAAAAAATCGACCATCCTCGCATTTGTGCTATCATTTTCAAGAGTATGGGCACAAGATACTTACCTCCAATGTGGAAGACTTGTAGACACCCAAACAGGAAAAATGGCAACAGAAAAAACCATTGTTATTTCCGGAAACAAAATTAAATCCGTTGAAAACGGGTATGTGAACGGGGCCATTGGAGATATTGTTATCGATTTAAAAAACAAAACGGTACTTCCGGGACTCATAGATCTGCACGTACATATTGAGCAAGAGTTTGGGCCCACTACCTACACCGACAAGTTTATACAAAATGAAGCGGATGTGGCTTTTGCATCTACCGTTTATGCCGAAAAGACGCTCATGGCGGGGTTCACCACGGTACGCGATTTGGGGGGTACAGGTGTAAACATAGCCCTTAGAAACGCCATAAACAAGGGCTTGGTAGATGGCCCCCGTATTTTTACCGCCGGAAAGTCGTTGGCTACCACCGGTGGGCATGCCGATCCTACCAATGGGATGAGAAAGGAACTTATGGGCGATCCCGGACCTAAAGAGGGCGTTATAAATTCGCCCGAAGACGGTAGAAAAGCGGTCCGACAAAGATATAAGGAAGGCTCTGATGTCATCAAAATAACAGCTACAGGTGGCGTGCTCAGCGTGGCGAAAAGTGGACAAAATCCGCAGTTTACCCTGGAAGAAATTAAATCGATCACGGAAACTGCAAAGGATTACGGTTTTTCGGTGGCTGCCCATGCCCACGGGGATGAAGGAATGAGACTGGCTGTACTGGGAGGTGTGAATACAATTGAACACGGTACTCTGATGAGCGAAGAAACCATGGATTTGATGGTAAAAAACAACTGTTATTTAATACCTACCCTGAGTGCCGGGATACAAGTGGCAGAAAAGGCAAAGGTACCCGGATTTTTCCCGGAGGTTGTGGCAAAAAAAGCCTTAGAAATTGGGCCAAAACACATGGCTACGATCAGTAAGGCCAATAAAAAAGGGGTGCCGATGGGGTTTGGCACCGATGCCGGTGTATTTCCCCATGGGTTGAATGCTATGGAATTCGGGTATTTATTGAAGGCAGGTATTCCCGTAAGCGAATCTTTGAGGGCTGCCACGGTTACCAATGCGTTTCTTTTAGGTATGTCCACTGAACTGGGACAGCTTAAGGAAGGCTTTTTTGCCGATATTGTGGCCGTAGAAGATAACCCCATGACCAATGTAGCCACGTTGGAAAACGTGGTATTTGTAATGAAGGACGGAAAGGTGTACAAAAACAAGTAAAACAGTTGCACCTTTTACTTTAACTTTTTTAGATGGCCCCATTGAACTTAAGTTGATTAACCCACTAAGAAAATAGATCATCGATAAGCCTTTTCGTAGAGTAATACGTATATAAAACATGATGGTGGATTTTCCGAACAGTTCCGAATTGTTGAAAAATGCGCAAGCAGTGCGCCTCTATGCCAAGCTTGTGACCCAATTACAGAAAGATTTTGCACTTGCCAATATCCCCATAGACCTTTCACCAGAAAAGGGCAAAGCATATATGGAGCCCAATGCACTAAAATCCATGCTCCATGAAAAGGTCTATTACCTTATTTTGGAACGGTTTTCGGAATACCTTAATTTACTTTATATTGTGGACGTACCCGAAAAGGAGGTGAAAAAGATACAGACCATTGATGCCGTGGAGGTAGCTGAACAGGTTTCTTTCCTTATCCTAAAACGCGAATGGCAGAAAGTTTGGTTAAGGGCCAGATACAGTGTTTAGCTTAAAATGTCCTGGATCTTCTTTATTTGGTTTTCTCCTTTAAAAATCCAGAGCTTTTTTTTGCGCCGGTAATTCTCCATGCCCATGTAGGGATTACTTGGTTTGGTTAGTTCTGTCTGGTGTTTTTTGCCTATTTAGTCGAGCCTTAAAAAGCCCTTTTAAACAATATGTTTTTACAAATGATAAGTTCGGGGAAGGACAATAGTTCTTGAAAAAAATGACAAGAAGATAACTTCCATTTGTTCATCATCCTTTTGAAGTTGAATGCGGCTGC
>JBGTBA010000142.1:0-26817 GCA_041749595.1 Flavobacteriaceae bacterium
TTTTTAAAGTTGATTTTTTTGTTTTTTTCCTACTACAAAATACGACTTCCTAAACAGTTTTCCTATTTTAAATCACCTCAAAATACCAATAAAATCAATGCCTTAGCCAATTATCAACTCGTTTTTCAGGGGATGGCTAAAAAGTAAAAAACCCGGAAATGTTTCTGGGTTTTTTGTAGTAAAGCTTTTTTGATTTAATTAAAACAAACCGTTTATTTCAGCATCAATCTTATTGATCACCTGTCCCAAATCTTCGGGATTGTCCACAAAGTCCAATTTGTCCACATCGATCACCAAAAGGTTTCCTTTTTTGTAACTCTGCGCCCAAGCTTCATAGCGTTCATTTAATCGACTTAGATAATCAATGGAAATGGTGTTTTCATATTCGCGGCCACGTTTATGGATTTGGTGCACCAGATTGGGAATGGAACTTCGCAGGTAAATCAGAAGGTCAGGAGGCTGTACCAAACTTTCCATGAGTTCAAAAAGACCGGAATAGTTCTTGAAATCCCGATTCGTCATCAAGCCCATGGCATGTAAATTGGGGGCAAAAATAAAGGCGTCTTCATAAATGGTCCTATCCTGGATAATATCCTTGCCACTTTCCCTGATTTTTAAAATTTGCCGATACCTGTTGTTCAAAAAATAAATTTGAAGGTTAAAGCTCCAACGCTCCATCTGGTTGTAAAAATCATCCAGATACGGATTGTCCTCAACATCCTCATAATGGGCTTCCCATTTGTAATGTTTAGAAAGCAACTTGGTCAATGTGGTTTTTCCTGCACCTATGTTTCCGGCAACGGCGATGTGCATAGTCTAATTTATTAATGATTGGTGTTTAAATGAAATGTAATGAGATGCACAATATACGAAGTATCTGGGGTATCAAAAAAAATACTTGTTGAAATATATTCTTTATTTTGATGCTTAAAATTTTTATTTCATTTCCAAATATGTACTTTTGCGGCATATTAATACTGAGGATGGATTTGACTGATTGCAACCTCATGTTCCGAAACCGTTTCGGTATAAAAAATGCTAAAGCAGTTATGGTTGATAAACAGGTCAATTCATAATCTTCTTTTGATAGTTTCGTCAAATCCTCCCATTAAAATAAAACCGGTTTATGGCATATCTTTTTACGTCCGAATCTGTTAGTGAAGGACATCCCGATAAAGTGGCAGATCAAATTAGTGATGCCCTTTTAGATAATTTTTTAGCGTTTGATCCCGAAAGCAAAGTGGCCTGTGAAACCCTGGTAACCACCGGGCAAGTGGTATTGGCAGGAGAGGTAAAGAGCAGCACCTATTTGGATGTGCAGCAAATTGCCCGGGATGTGATCAATAAAATTGGATATACCAAAGGGGAATACCAGTTCAGTGGCGATTCCTGTGGGGTAATCTCCCTGATTCATGAACAATCCAAAGATATCAATCAGGGCGTGGATAGAGGTTCAAAAGAACAACAAGGTGCCGGCGATCAGGGAATGATGTTCGGGTATGCTACAAAAGAAACGGAAAACTATATGCCGCTGGCATTGGACCTTTCGCACCGAATATTAAAAGTATTGGCCGATTTGCGTCGGGAGAATAAAGAGATAACCTATCTAAGACCGGATGCCAAAGCCCAGGTTACCTTGGAATATTCCGATGAGAACGAACCTGTCCGTATTGACACCATTGTGGTATCTACCCAACACGACCCATTTGATGCCGATGATGCCAAAATGTTATCCAAAATAAAACAAGACATCCAAAACATCCTCATCCCAAGAGTTAAGGCGCAGCTTCCGACGGATTTACAGTTGCTTTTTAATGACAAGATAAAATACCACATTAACCCTACCGGAAAGTTTGTTATTGGAGGACCACATGGGGATACCGGTCTTACCGGACGTAAGATCATTGTGGATACCTATGGCGGGAAAGGTGCCCATGGGGGCGGTGCATTCAGCGGGAAAGACCCGAGTAAGGTAGATCGGAGTGCCGCCTATGCCGCGCGCCATGCCGCTAAGAATTTGGTAGCCGCCGGAGTGGCCAATGAAATTTTGGTACAGGTAAGCTATGCCATTGGCGTAGTAGAACCCACTTCTATTTTTGTGGACACCTATGGAACTGCCAATGTATCCTTAAGCGATGGGGAAATCGCTAAAAAAGTACGGCACTTGTTCGATATGCGACCTTTTGCCATTGAAGAGCGATTAAAACTACGCAATCCCATTTATTCCGAAACCGCTGCTTATGGACATATGGGCAAGGAGCCGCAAACGGTGGTCAAAATATTTGAGTCGCCCTACAATGGAAAGATCGAAAAGAGAGTGGAACTTTATACTTGGGAGAAATTAGATGAGGTGGACAAAATAAAATTGGCCTTTACGTTATAATATTTTAAAATATGCGGAATAATAAGAAATTCCGGTCATATATTTGTCAAATAAAAGTTCAAACACGTATTGAATGGTTATCAAGAAAGGTGGAGGGAATAGACCCTTTGAAACCTTAGCAACCCTTTGCCCCTATACGCAGAGAAGGTGCTACATTCTATCCGCCTATAACGGAATAGATAACGAAACGGATTACCACAAGTAATTGTCCCTTTCTTATAACTTTTTTGATTTTTCCTTCTTGCAGTGTTGGCGGTGTAGGGTTTGATTTTTTATGTAAAAATGGATATGCCTAATTTAATAAGATCCAATTTGTACTATGTTGCGTCATATAAAACTAACCAAGTTCACAACCTTACGGGGGAGTACTCAGGACATTTCCCTATCCTACCAATTGTTTGGCCCCAAATTGCATACGGCACCAATCGTGATGGTAAATCATGCGCTTACCGGAAACTCTAACGTCGCAGGAAAAGATGGGTGGTGGTCTTCCCTAATTGGAGAGGGCAAATGTATAGATACCGATAAATTTACGGTTCTTGCTTTTAATATTCCGGGGAATGGCTTTGATGGTTTCGTTATAGAGAACTACAAGGATTTTGTGGCTCAGGACATTGCAAAACTGTTTTTGCTGGGCTTGCAGGAGTTGCATGCCAAAAGGCTGTATGCGCTCATAGGGGGCTCTTTGGGTGGTGGCATCGCTTGGGAAATGGCGGCATTGGACCCATATCTTACAGAACATCTAATTCCCGTTGCCTCGGATTGGAAATCAACGGATTGGTTGATTGCCAATTGCCAGATCCAGGAACAATTTCTGGTAAATTCAAAACAACCGGTACATGATGCACGTATGCACGCTATGTTGTGCTATCGTACCCCGGAATCCTTTAAGGAACGTTTCAAGAGAAGCACCAATGAAGAACTCCGTGTTTTTAACGTGGAAAGCTGGTTAACCCATCACGGAAAAAAATTACAGGAGCGGTTTCAGTTATCGGCCTACAAACTCATGAACCAATTGCTAAAAACTATTGATGTAACCCGAAACGGGGAGGATACCTTTCTAAACCTTCAAAACAGCGATACCAATATACATATTATCGGCGTAGATTCCGACCTCTTTTTTACGGCCAAGGAAAACAAAGACACCTTTAAGCAATTAGCGCAGGCCAATAGTAATGTTACCTATGGCGAAATACAATCGCTGCACGGACACGATGCTTTCCTGATTGAGTTTGAGCAAATGGAACAACTGCTCAAAGGGGTTTTTGACCGAAATGGAAAGGCCAAAAAGTTTAAAATCCTCAAATTTGGAGGTAAATCCCTGGCCAACGGGGAGGGCATAGAGCGGGTGTTAGCCATTATTGCTGCTAAAGTTGCCCAAGGCGAGCATATTGCAGTAGTACTTTCAGCCCGGGAAAAGGCAACGGATGAGCTGGAAATTATTTTAAAAAAAGCCGCAAAGGGTAAGGAATACAGCAAGGATTTTAGTGCCTTTAAAAAGTACCAACAACACACCTTTTTGCAAGTAGATCTAAAAACAGAATTTGGACAACTCGCCCGTTTGTTTGAGGGGGTGGCATTGTTGGGCGATTACAGCTCCAAAATCAAGGATGAGGTATTGTCTTATGGCGAACTCATTGCTGCCAAAGTAGTTACTCAATTATTGGCTGAAAAAGGAATTACACCCTATTTGATCGATGCCAGAGAATTAATTAAAACGGATAAGGTATTTGGCGATGCCAATGTAATGGAACTGATTTCAAAGGAAAATGTAATACGGGCATTTTCTGAATTAGCTCTGGATGCAGTACCCATTATTACTGGCTTTATCGCTTCGAACATCGACAATGAAACCACGACATTAGGACGCAACGGGAGCAATTACACGGCGGCTCTTTTGGCCAATTTTTTAAATGCGGAAGAACTTCAAAACTATACCCACGTCGATGGTATATTTACCGCCAACCCTGATTTGGTGCCCGATGCCAAGCGCATAGCCGAACTGTCTTATGGTGAAGCCAACGAACTCGCCAATTTTGGAGCTACTATTTTGCATGCCAAAACCATAATTCCGCTTATAGAAAAAAATATTCCTTTACGGATTCTCAACACTTTTAACGGGGATAACGAGGGTACGCTCATTAGTGCCAAAACCAGTAAAGAAGGGATAAAATCCCTTTCGGTAATACCCGATATGGCCCTTATTAATCTTGAAGGTCGGGGATTATTGGGCAAGGTAGGGGTAGATGCCCGTATTTTCAAAACTCTGGGGGCCAATAAAATAAGCGTAAGTATTATTTCTCAAGGTTCTTCCGAAAGGGGTATAGGTTTAGTAGTGGCTTCGGACAAGGCTCAATTGGCCAAATCGGTGTTGGATGAGGAATTCGAGAATGATTTTCATTCCAAAGACATGAACCGCATAACGGTCACGGAAGATGTTTCCGTTATTTCCATAGTGGGGCAGGATTTAAGCACGTTTCATAAACCTTATAATGCCCTTATAAAAAATCAGATTGTTCCGCTGTTGTTCAATAATACCGTTACGGGCAAAAATGTGAGTTTGGTAGTAAAAAAATCAAACTTAAATAAGGCTCTCAACGTAATGCACGGCCAAATCTTTGGGATCAGTAAAAAAATAAACTTAGCCATTTTCGGTCATGGTAATGTGGGTGGAACGCTAATTGACCAAATTTTGAAGTCGGCTTCGGCAATAGAGGAAAGAAAAGGGTTGAACTTAAACGTGTTTGCGGTTGCCAATTCAAGAAAAGTGCTGCTTCACAAGAAGGGGAATTCAAAAAAATGGAAAACCGATATTGTTGAAAAAGGGACACCCTACACGCTAACCGATATTTTTGATTTTGCCCGAGAGAACCACCTGGAAAATTTAATTGCGATAGACAATACCGCCAGTGAGGATTTTGTGGCGCATTATGTAGCTTTTGTAGAGAATGGTTTCGATTTGGTTTCTTCTAACAAGATTGCAAATACATTAGGATTTAATTATTACCAGCTTTTACGACAGGAACTGGCCAAAAATCAGAAACAATACCTTTATGAAACCAATGTAGGAGCAGGACTACCTCTTATAGACACCATTAAATTGCTACATTTATCGGGCGAGAACATCACGCGCATCCGGGGTGTTTTTTCGGGTTCCCTGAGTTTTATGTTCAATACCTTTTCGGAGGAAGATGTCCCTTTTTCGACAATCTTAAAAAAAGCCATAGAAAATGGATATACGGAACCCGATCCAAGGGAAGATCTTTCGGGCAACGATGTAGGCCGGAAATTGTTGATATTGGCACGCGAATTGGATTTGCGAAATGAATTTTCGGATATTCACATTGAGAATTTAATTCCCCTGGCTTTACAGAAGGGAACCGTGTACTCATTTTTGAATAATTTGGAGCATCTGGATGAAGCTCTTCAAAAAATTAAAGATCAACAAAAACCCAATCACGTGCTGCGATACATTGGCGATTTGGATGGCGATTTGCAGCAAGACAAAGGCAATTTAACAGTAAAACTGGTTTCCGTTGCTAAAGAAAGCGCATTGGGTCAGGTAAAAGGATCCGATTCCATTATAGAAATATATACCGAATCCTATGGCAATAATCCGCTTGTAATTCAAGGCGCGGGTGCGGGTGCGGCAGTAACGGCAAGAGGCGTTTTTGGCGATATTTTACGAATAGCAGAAAAAGGATAAATTATGAGTAAGCGATTAAAATTTGAAACAGAAGCAATACGCACGCAAATAGAACGTACCCCATTTATGGAACATTCCAGCCCTATGTACCTTACCTCCAGTTTCGTGTTCGAGGATGCTGAAGACATGAGGGCCTCATTTGCCGAAGAAAAGGATCGCAATGTATACTCACGCTATTCCAATCCCAATTCATCGGAGTTTATAGAAAAGGTGTGCAAAATGGAAGGGGCGGAGGCTGGTTTTGCCTTCGCTTCAGGTATGGCCGCGGTGTTTTCAACCTTTGCCGCACTATTGCAAAGCGGGGATCATATTGTGTCTTGTCGGAGTGTTTTTGGATCTACCCATAGTTTATTTACCCAGTTCTTTCCAAAATGGGATATACATACAAGTTATTTTGGGATAGATGAATTGGATGTCATAGCTGGTCTTATTACCCCAAAAACCAAAATCATCTATGCCGAAACGCCCACCAACCCCGGGGTGGATGTGCTGGATTTGGAGGCCTTAGGGATCATTGCAAAGAAGCACAATCTTATTCTGATTATCGACAATTGTTTTGCAACCCCCTATTTGCAGCAGCCCCTGAGGTTCGGAACGGATTTGGTGATTCACTCGGGCACCAAATTGATGGATGGTCAGGGTAGGGTATTGGCCGGAATTACGGTGGGAAGCAGGGAGCTTATCGATAAAATTTACCGATTTGCACGAATTACAGGGCCAACGTTATCTGCCTTCAATGCCTGGGTTCTGAGCAAAAGTTTGGAAACCTTGGCTGTGCGCGTAGACCGCCATTGCGAAAATGCCTTAAAATTGGCCACCTATTTGGAAGGTCATTCTAAAATTAATTGGGTAAAATATCCCTTTTTAAAATCGCATCCCAAATATGAAATTGCCAAAAAGCAAATGAAAGCGGGTGGCTGTGTAGTAGCTTTTGAGGTAAAGGGCGGATTGGAAGCAGGACGACGATTTTTTGATGCCATAAAACTATTGTCCCTATCAGCGAACTTGGGCGATTCCCGAAGCATTGTAACCCATCCGGCGTCCACCACCCATAGTAAATTATCAAAAGAAGAAAGAGCCTTGGTGGGTATTACCGATGGTATGGTTCGGGTTTCCGTAGGGTTGGAGCATATCGATGATATTACCGCTGATATACAACAGGCGTTGGGATAGTCAGAATCGGACTTCTGTACGAGCATCTCAGGTTTTCGGGTTATTTAGGATACTAATGCTAGGGCGAAATAGCCGTATAAGATTTCCCGCAATTCCTATCTGTTAAATTCCAAAATTCCCTATCTTCGTACTATGCTATCAAAAAAGACCAAATACGGATTAAAAGCCTTGGCTTATTTGGGTTCCCAAAAGGATAAAACGCCTGTTCAAATCGCTGATATTGCAGAACACGAGAACATTTCCCAAAAATTTTTGGAAAGTATTCTGCTCACGCTGCGGAAAACCGGTTTTTTGGGATCTAAAAAAGGAAAGGGCGGCGGCTATTACCTCATTAAAGACCCTTCCGAAATCCCTATGATTACGGTTATGCGGGTGCTTGAAGGCCCTATTGCCATGGTAGCGTGCGTTAGCCTTAACTTTTATGAAAAATGCGATGACTGTCCCGATGAGGCAAGTTGCGCTGTAAACAAGTTAATGGGAGCCGTCAGGGACAGCACACTGGAGGTATATAAAAAGAACACACTGGCCGATTTAATTCGGAAATCCTAAAAATCCCCTCGGATTTTTTTTAAAAATGCATTATAACCTTATTTTTTCGTCGTAAATCCTCAAAAAAGTAGTATTGCCGTAATATTAATGCGCTTTTAACGTCTTAATTGGCAAATATGTATTATTTTTGTAAATCCTATTCAATCTATAGGATATAAGAAATAAATAAAAATCGGTAATATGGTTGACAGGAAAAATTGAAATAAAAATGGTAATTACGGAAACAGAGATTAGCAGATTAAATGCACAATTTAAAAACGTTGCACCGGGGGAAATCATTTCCTGGGCCATTGCCAATGCAAACAGGCCTCTGGTCACCACCAATTTTAGACCCTATGAGGCAGCCATACTTGATGCTGTAGTAGCTGTAAGGAAGGATATTCCGGTAATTTGGTGCGATACAGGATACAATACCCCAAACACCTATAAACACGCTGAGGAATTAATCTCAAAGTTAACCCTGAACATTCACTTGTACGTGCCCAAACAAACCGCTGCGCATAGAGATGCTATTATGGGTATTCCCGGGATTGAAGATCCCCTGCATGCCGCATTTACAGATCAGGTTAAGTTGGAGCCGTTCCGGAGAGCTATGGAAGCGCACAGGCCTGATGTATGGTTTACCAATCTTAGAAAGGGTCAGACCGCCCTGAGAGATACGCTGGATATTTTAAGTCTGGGCAAGGATGGCGTTTTAAAAGTAAGTCCGTTTTATCACTGGACCGATACCGAGTTGGATCAGTACTTAGCCGAAAAAGGCCTACCCAATGAGCATACCTATTTTGACCCTACCAAAGCCCTGGAAAACAGGGAATGTGGGTTGCATACTTAAAAATTAAAGTGAAGCATTTATGGGGCAAATCCCAATTAAAAAGCATATGAGTTTCAATATAGATACATTAGAATCGGAAACACCTACAAGAACAGAAAAGCTTTCAGTTCTGGAAACAAATCCTTTGGAGAGCGAGGCTATTTATATCTTTAGGGAGGTAGTAGCTCAATTCGAAAAACCAGTGCTCTTGTTTTCAGGAGGTAAAGACTCCATTACTTTGGTGCGGTTAGCGCAAAAAGCCTTTTATCCGGCCAAAATTCCTTTTCCTTTAATGCACATAGATACAGGTCATAATTTTCCGGAGACTATTGCATTTCGGGACAAATTGGCAGAAGAATTGGGTGTAGAACTTATTGTGCGCAACGTGCAGGATTCTATAGATCAGGGCAAGGTTGTCGAGGAATCGGGGAAATATGCCAGTAGAAATATGTTGCAAACCACCACGTTGTTAGATGCTATAGAAGAATTTAAGTTTGATGCTTGTATTGGCGGAGCGCGAAGGGATGAAGAAAAAGCAAGAGCCAAAGAACGCATCTTTTCCGTGCGGGACGATTTTGGGCAATGGGATGAGAAAAACCAAAGACCGGAACTTTTTGATATGCTTAATGGGCAGATAGAAATGGGTCAGAATGTGCGGGTATTCCCTATCAGTAATTGGACAGAATTAGACGTTTGGAGTTATATCCAAAAAGAGCAGATAGAAATTCCATCTATTTATTTTGCGCATCAACGCAACATATTTGTACGAGACGGACTTATTTGGTCTGCTCAGGATGATGTGGTTTTTAGGGCCTCTGATGAACAAGTAGAAGAACGCACGGTTCGTTTTAGAACCGTAGGCGACATGTCTTGTACGGCTGCCGTAGAATCTCATGCAGACACCATAAACAAAGTGGTTGCCGAAATACGGGAATCCAAAATTTCGGAACGGGGTGCACGTATTGATGACAAGCGGTCCGAGGCGGCCATGGAGAAAAGAAAACAACAGGGATATTTTTAATCTGGTTGATCGTTGTTGGTGGTTCGTTGATACTATTTTGCGAACGGCACCAACAACCATGAACCAACAACGAACAACGAAATTGGAAGTACTAAAAATAGCAACAGCAGGTAGTGTAGATGACGGTAAAAGCACCTTAATAGGCAGGTTGCTTTACGATACCAAATCATTGACCGAAGATAAATTGGAGGCCATTGAACGAACCAGCAAGCAAAAGGGCTACGATTATTTGGATTTTTCCTTGGCAACTGATGGTTTGGTGGCAGAGCGGGAGCAGGGAATTACCATAGATGTGGCGCATATCTATTTTTCCACCTTAACCAAAAGTTACATTATAGCCGATACCCCGGGCCATGTAGAATATACCCGTAACATGGTTACCGGAGCATCAACCTCTCAAGTAGCCATTATTTTAATCGATGCCCGGAAGGGGGTTATAGAGCAGACCAATCGCCATTTTTTTATCAATAACTTATTGCGGATTAAGGATGTTATTGTAGCCATCAACAAAATGGATTTGGTCGATTTTTCGGAAGAGCGATACAATGAAATCAAGTCGGATTTTGAACAATTGATGGCCAAGCGGGATTATCAGGATCAAAAAATAACCTTTATTCCGGTAAGTGCCCTGAAGGGAGATAATGTTGTGAATGGATCGGATAACATGCCTTGGTACACAGGAGAAACCTTGTTACAGCATTTGGAAAAACTAGATAGAAAGGATATATATAATGTAGGAACTCCAAGATTTCCGGTGCAATATGTTATTCGTCCAAAAACAGAAGAGTTTCATGATTTTAGAGGTTTTGCAGGCAAAGTGTATGGAGGCGAATTAAGTGTGGGTGATGAAGTGGTGGTATTGCCATCTATGACTAAATCCAGAATTAAGGAAATTTATTTCTATAATAAAAAGTATCAAACTGCCACCAGACGCTCCTCCATTACAATCACTTTGGAAGATGAGGTGAATATCAGTAGAGGCGATATGTTGGTAAAGGTGGGCGATTTACCTACGATTGATAAAAATTTGACCGCTACAATTTCTTGGATGGATTCGCAGAATTTAACTCCAGGAAGCAAATATGTATTGCAGCATGGGGTAAATAAGGTATTAGCCAAAGTGGACACCATTGATCACAAAATATTTCCTGATTATTCGGGAATTGATTCTGAAGCAGTGGCACTGGGCATGAATGACATTGCGCAGGTAACCTTTAAATTAAATCGACCTATCTATTTTGATGCCTTTAAAAAGCATCGTACCAACGGATCCTTTATTTTAATTGATACGAAAACCAACGCAACAGCCGGAGTCGGATTTATTAATTAATGAGATTGACTGAATAATTACATAGAATGTTATCTTCCTTAAAATCTACTAAGGAATTATTTATAATAAATTACCCTATACACGATATAGGAAAAATAGAGTTTCGTTATGCAGAGTTTTAGAACAGAAATAGAGAATCCAATTGTACAAAAAGACATTCTGGACTTGGAAGCCAAAATTCGCTTATTTAAAGAGGGCAAAATAGATGAGGAAAAATTCCGAAGTCTACGTTTGGCGCGTGGTGTTTACGGACAGCGCCAGGAAGGGGTGCAGATGATTCGTATTAAACTTCCCTACGGAAAAGTAACTTCAAAACAGTTAAGACGTATAAGCGAAGTTTCGGATGAATATTCTACTGGAAGGCTACATATTACTACACGTCAAGATATTCAGATTCATTATGTGGATTTAAACAGAACTCCAGAGTTGTGGGCCGAATTAGAAAAAGATGAGGTTACCTTGCGTGAAGCTTGTGGAAACACGGTGCGTAATGTTACGGCCAGTGAAACAGCGGGAATCGATCCCAACGAGCCTTTTGATGTGTCTCCCTATGCGCATGGGCTGTTCAAATATTTCTTAAGGAATCCCATTGGACAAGAAATGGGACGGAAATTTAAAGTTTCCTTTTCTTCCAGTGATGCAGATACCGGCCTTTCCTATATGCACGATTTAGGTTTTATCGCCAAAATAGAAAATGGGACAAAAGGCTTTAAAGTAATGCTGGGTGGTGGATTGGGATCACAGCCACGTCATGCCGATGAGTTGTTTAGCTTTCTCCCTTCAGACCAAATCATTCCCTTAATGGAGGCTGTAATTCGGGTTTTTGATCGTTACGGAGAACGTAAAAGTCGCACTAAGGCCCGCATGAAATTTTTAATAAAAGATATCGGTCTGGACGCTTTCAAAGAACTTTTAGCACAGGAAAAAACAGCAGTTCCTTTTGAATCCTTTGATATTGATGTTGAAAATTATCCTGCTGTTGACATTGCCAAAGTTCAGGTTCCCGAAATTCATATAGCAAATCAAGAAGCTTTTGAACGGTGGAAATCTTCCAATATTGTACCCCAGAAGCAAAAGGGATATGTAGCCATTGGCATTAAGGTGTTATTGGGCGACTTTTATACGGACAAGGCCAGAGTTTTAGCGGATTTGATAGAAAAGTATGCAGCCTCCGAAATACGGTTAACACTGAGACAAAACATTTTGATTCCCTATGTGGCGGAGGCTTTGGGTCCCTTCTTTTATACCGAATTGGAAAAATTAGGATTTACCGAAGCGGGTTATAATAAAGCTGTGGATATTACGGCATGTCCCGGAACGGATACCTGTAATCTGGGTATTGCCAGCAGCACCGGTATTGCGGAAGAATTGGAACGCGTTATTCGCACCGAATATCCCGATTACATTCATAACAAAGATGTGGTAATCAAAATTAGTGGATGTATGAACGCTTGCGGACAGCACAATATGGCCGATATCGGTTTTCAGGGGATGTCTGTAAGAACTAAGAATAAATTAGTAGCACCAGCCTTACAAGTGTTATTGGGAGGTGGAAATTTTGGTAATGGTAATGGTCGCTTTGCAGATAAAGTAATTAAAGTACCCAGCAAAAGAGGGCCGCAAGCGCTACGTTTAATTTTAAACGATTTTGGTTCTAATGGAAATGGACTATCCTTTGCCGACTATTACGAGCAAAAGGGGCAAATGTACTTTTACGATTATTTAAAGCCGCTTTCGGATGTGGAGAATTTAACGGCAGAAGATTTTATCGATTGGGGAAACACCGAAAAATACGAGCAAGCCATTGGCATTGGAGAATGCGCCGGCGTGGTCATCGACTTAATTGCCACACTTTTATTGGAGAGCGAGGAAAAGATTCAAAATGCGAAGTTGGCCCTAGATCAGCAAAAGTGGGCAGCGAGTATCTATCACTCCTATTCTTCAATGGTGAATGCTGCAAAAGCGTTGTTAACCTCCGAGAACTTAAAGACAAATACCCATGCCGGGATTATTGCCGATTTTGATGCTGTTTATGTCGCTTCAGGAAAAATAAAGCTGAATACTTCATTCGAAACCCTGGCCTATCAATTGAATAAAAACAAACCCACCGCTACCTTTGCACAAAATTATTTGGAAGATGCGAAAGCATTTATAAATGCTGTTGGCGCATATAGAACTAAGGAATTGGTGGAAGCCTAAAATAATGAGTCAAAAAAAAACACATAAAGATACCGTGAATACCCGAAAAGTGGCTCGCCTTACCGTTGTTGGGGCTGGCCCCGGGGATGTTGACCTCATCACGCTTAAGGGTATTAATGCCTTAAAAAGTGCCGATGTGGTGCTCTACGATGCCTTGGTATCGACTGAGTTGTTACAATATGCTTCCAAAGCAGACCACATTTTTGTAGGTAAGCGCAAAGGATGCTATGCCTATCAACAAGAACAAATAAATGAATTGATTGTTAGTCGGGCCAAATCCCAAGGGCATGTGGTGCGTTTAAAAGGCGGGGATCCTTTTGTTTTTGGACGGGGTTCGGAGGAAATGGCTTATGCAGCAGCCCATGGTGTAGAAGTGGCTATGGTTCCCGGTGTATCATCGGCTTTATCGGTACCGGCTGCCCAGCATATTCCGGTTACAAAAAGAGGTGCGGCCGAGAGTTTCTGGGTCATTACAGGTACTACAAAAGAGCATCAGTTATCGGCCGATGTATATTTGGCGGCTAAATCCAATGCCACGGTAGTCATTTTAATGGGAATGTCAAAGTTGTCGACTATAGTAGATTTATTTAAGAAAGAAGGAAAATCACATATACCTGTTGCCATTATTCAAAACGGTACCACGCCCGAAGAAAAGATAGGAATAGGTACTATCGAAACTATAAAAACCGAAGTTGAAATACAGCAGTTGTCCAACCCGGCAATCATTGTTATTGGGGAGGTGGTATCCCAAAGAGCCACATTATTGCTGTTGCAAGCGGCCGCAATAAGCAATAATTTAGCTGAAAATTTAGGCTGATGGAACGGAATAATCTATACCCAATATTTTTAAAGGCATCAAACCTCCATATCCTTATCGTGGGGGGAGGAAACGTGGCTGAAGAAAAATTGACGTTCCTTACCAAATCCAGTCCCGATGCCAAGGTGGTGATGGTGGCTCCTATGTTCCGGGATGCCACAGTGCAATTGGCAAATACGTTTGGCGTGGAATTGATTACTGATGTTTATCACCCAAAATATTTAGCGGATAAACATATGGTGATTGCCACAACAGATGTTCCTGAAGTAAACATACAGGTGTATACCGATTGTAGAAAGCAAAGCAAGTTGGTGAATGTAGCAGATAATCCGCCATATTGCGATTTTTATATGGGCGGCATCGTCACCAAAGGCAACGTAAAAATTGCCATTTCTACCAACGGCAAGTCGCCCACTACCGCAAAAAGATTGCGTCAGTTTTTTGAGGAGGTCATTCCCGATGATATCAGTAAAATGGTAGAGAACCTTAATGCGTATCGAAAGACCCTCAAAGGCGATTTTGAAGAAAAGGTGGAAAAAATGAACGAAGCAACAAAAAAATTAGTAGAGAAATCTTTTTAGAAAATTTACGTTTTATAGGAATAATACAGATTGAAATGATTAAAACAGACATCATAATAATAGGAGCGGGCCCAACCGGCTTGTTCACCGTTTTTGAAGCAGGCTTGTTAAAACTGAAAACACATTTAATAGACGCACTTCCGCAACCGGGAGGGCAATGCTCAGAAATTTATCCCAAAAAACCTATATACGATATCCCCGGATTTCCGGAGATTTTGGCGGGAGAGCTGGTCAACAATCTTATGGAGCAGATTAAGCCGTTCGAGCCCGGTTTTACACTCGGAGAACGGGCAGAAACCCTAGATAAACTAGAAGATGGTTCTTTTGTGGTCACTACCAACAAAGGCACCCAGCACAGTGCTCCGGTAGTGGTTATTGCCGGCGGTTTAGGTTCGTTTGAACCCAGAAAACCACTCATTCCCAACATCCTAAATTATGAAGATAAGGGAGTAGCCTACATGATTAAAGATCCGGAAGTATATAGAGATAAACGGGTTGTTATATCCGGTGGCGGCGATTCGGCATTGGATTGGGCCATTTACTTAACTAATGTGGCTTCCGAAGTTTCCTTGGTACACCGCAGAAATGAATTTAGAGGTGCTTTGGATTCCGTTGAAAAAGCATCCGAATTGGCAAAACTAGGAAAGATAAGGTTATATACCGAGGCCGAAGTAACCGAGGTACACGGAAAAGATAACCTTGAGGCCGTTGTTATTAAATACAACAATCCTGAAAAACAAGATACCTATCTGGAAACGGATCACTTTATTCCGCTTTTTGGACTTTCGCCCAAATTGGGACCTATTGGGGATTGGGGTTTTGAAATAGAAAAGAACGCCATCAAAGTAAACAATGCGTACGACTATCAAACCAACATCCCAGGGGTATTTGCCATCGGCGATGTAAATACCTACCCCGGAAAATTAAAATTAATTCTTTCCGGTTTCCATGAAGCGGCGGTCATGTGCCAAAGTGCCTACCAGATCATCAACCCCGGTAAGCGTTATGTGATGAAATATACCACCGTTGGAGGTGTCGAGGGGTTTGATGGAAGCAAGAAGGAAGCCAAGAAAGAAGTGGTACAAAGTATTTATTAGTCCTACCGGACCTGAAAGGTTTCCAAAACCTTGTAGGTTTAACTAAAAAACAACCGACTTTCCTTGCTTTTGCAAAGACTGTAGCGTTTCTTTGCATCCAGTTCATTGCAAAATTGAAACTGTTATCAAGAAAGGTGGAGGGAATAGACCCTTGGAAGCCTTAGCAACCCTTTAACTTTTAAAGAAGGTGCTACATTCTATCCGCCTTTTGCGGACTAGATAACTGCGAAAAAGACGGTGGTTTACCTTTTCCTTTCTTGATGCATTCGATTTTTTTTTTGCGTTACCCTTTTGTAAAAACAAAACGGGCGGGCTATACGCTATATCTTTTTGCTTTTTAGAAAGCAAAAAGGATGTCGCTCCTATCCCTAACGCAGAAGTTTTGAGGCGAATTATAGTGTTATACATAAAGGGGGTGGGGATATAGTAGTTACGTTGAAATTGAGGAAGATGACCAAAATTCAGGAAATTGAAAATGAAAAGAATTGAAGAACTTTTAAAGGATCGTATTTTAGTGTTAGATGGTGCCATGGGCACTATGCTACAACGTTATAAGTTTACGGAAACTGATTTTAGGGGAGAACGTTTTAAAGATTGGGCACATCCCTTACAGGGTAATAATGATTTGTTATCCCTAACCCAACCCCAAGCCATAGAAGATATCCATCGCAAGTATTTTGAAGCCGGGGCAGATATTGTAGAAACCAATACCTTTTCTGGTACTACCATCGCCATGGCCGATTATCACATGGAAGAATTGGTGTATGAACTAAATTATGAGTCGGCCAGAATCGCCAAAAAAGTGGCAGACGAGTTTACGGCCAAAGAGCCCCATAAACCTCGTTTTGTGGCAGGAAGCATTGGGCCAACAAATAAAACCGCCAGCATGTCCCCGGATGTCAACGATCCAGGATTTAGAGCCATTTCCTTTAATGAACTCAGGATTGCGTATAAACAACAAGTAGAGGCCTTACTAGATGGTGGGGCAGATATTTTATTGGTTGAAACCATTTTTGATACGCTCAATGCCAAAGCGGCCTTGTTTGCTATAGAGGAAGTAAAGGAAGAACGCCAAATTATTGTGCCCATCATGGTCAGTGGTACCATTACCGACGCATCGGGCAGAACCTTATCAGGACAAACAGCGGAAGCATTTTTAATATCTATTTCGCATATTCCTATTTTATCGGTCGGGTTTAATTGTGCACTGGGAGCTAATCAATTAACCCCCCATTTGGAGGTGATTTCAGCAAGAACAGATCATTTTATCTCCGCACATCCCAATGCGGGCTTGCCCAATGCTTTTGGGAAGTATGATGAAACACCAAGTCAGATGGCTGCCCAGATTAAGGAGTATTTAGAAAAAGGCTTAATAAATATTGTTGGCGGTTGTTGTGGCACAACTCCTGAGCATATTAAGGCCATTGCGGAGTTGGTTGCTAAGTACGAACCAAGAAAGTTGTCTGTTGTCGGTTGATAGTTGTCAGGATATTTATATTAGATGGATTATACGGAATTGGAAGTGTGGAAAGAAGCTAGGATTTTGGTTCATATTTTTTATAATATAACCAAAAAATTCCCTATAGAAGAGTTATATGGTTTGACAAATCAAATACGACGCTGCGCAGTATCAATTCCTTCAAACATTGCCGAGGGTTGTGGACGAAGAACTTCGGCTGATACTATTCAATTTTTGCACATAGCTAGGGGTTCTTTATATGAATTGGAAACACAATCTTTTATTGCAATAGACCAAAATTATTTAAACAAAGAGGATTTTGATGCTGTTTTTAATCAAATATTAAAGTGTAAAAAACTCATTAATGGTTTTATTAATTATCAAAAAAAGACAAAATAATGTCTGGAGAAAATACAATGAAACTATCAACAGACAACGGTCAACAGACAACTAGATATTTAAGATTATCAGGTTTAGAACCCCTTATAATCACCCCGGAAAGCAATTTTGTAAATGTCGGGGAACGCACCAATGTGGCGGGTTCCAAAATGTTTCTAAGGCTCATTAAAGAGGAAAAGTTTGAAGAAGCCTTAAAAGTAGCTCGGGATCAGGTCGAAGGAGGTGCTCAGATTATTGATATAAATTTTGACGATGGGCTCATCGATGGCAAGGAAGCCATGGTAAAGTTCCTTAACTTGGTTGTTGCCGAACCGGATATTTCCAGAGTTCCCATAATGATCGACAGCTCCAAATGGGAGATTATTGAAGCAGGACTGCAAGTTGTGCAGGGAAAATGTGTCGTCAACTCCATCAGTTTAAAAGAAGGGGAGGCGCAATTTTTGCATCATGCAAAATTGATTAAGCGATATGGAGCCGCTGTTATTGTGATGGCTTTTGATGAGTTGGGCCAGGCAGATAATTACGATCGCCGTATAGAAATTGCGAAGCGGTCTTATGATATTTTGGTGCATAAAGTGGGTTTTCCTCCGGAAGATATCATCTTCGATTTGAATATTTTTCCCGTAGCCACAGGGATGGACGAGCATAAATTAAATGCGCTCGATTTTATAAGGGCTACAACTTGGGTACGCAAAAACCTCCCGCATTGCAGTGTTAGTGGTGGAGTTAGTAATGTTTCCTTTTCATTTCGGGGTAATAATCCGGTACGGGAAGCCATGCATTCCGTGTTTTTGTACCACGCAATCAAGGCAGGGATGAATATAGGTATCGTGAATCCCACTATGCTAGAGGTCTATGACGATATTCCCAAAGATTTGTTAGAACGGGTAGAAGATGTTATTCTCAATAGGAGAGACGATGCCACAGAGCGTTTGCTGGATTTTGCCGAATCGGTTATTGGAAAAACAAAAGAGAGCAAGGTAGATTTAGTATGGCGGCAAGAACCTTTACAAATCAGGATTACCCGTGCGTTGGTGAAGGGAATTGATGAATTTATTGTTGAGGATGTAGAGGAAGCCCGTAAAAATGCCAACAAACCCATCGAAGTTATTGAGGGCCATTTAATGATCGGGATGAACGTGGTAGGCGACCTATTTGGAAGTGGCAAAATGTTTTTGCCCCAAGTGGTAAAATCGGCTCGGGTGATGAAAAAAGCAGTGGCTTATCTGCTGCCCTACATTGAAGAAGAAAAGCTACGAAACGCCCCCCTACCCCCAAAGGGGGAGCAATACTGGAAAACGTCTAATCCCATTCAATATGGCATGCTCAAAAAGTATGTTAAAAGGATGCGATATTCACCCATACCGGCAGAAGCAATGCTATGGAATGCATTGAACGGAAAAAATTTAGGAGGATATAAATTTAGAAGACAGCACATTATTGGGGACTACATTACGGACTTTATTTGTCTGAAAGAAAATTTAATAATAGAGGTCGATGGATTGATTCATCAATTACCTGAAAATAAAACCAAAGATTCGGAAAGAACGGCTTGGTTGGAACAAGAAGGGTATCGTGTAATTCGTTTTACAAATGATGAAGTGTTGGGGAATTTAGAGATGGTTCTAGATAGGATTCTTAGGGCTTTAAAAGCTTCCCCTTTGGGGACGGGAGGGGCTCCTGGTAAGATATTAATGGCTACGGTAAAAGGAGATGTGCACGATATCGGGAAAAATATAGTAAGCGTAGTACTTGCCTGTAACAGTTATGAAATTGTAGATTTAGGGGTTATGGTACCCCCGGAAAAAATCATTGCGGCTGCCATAGAACACCAGGTAGACATTATTGGGTTGAGTGGTTTAATTACGCCCTCGCTGGATGAGATGGTCTTTCTGGCCAAGGAAATGGAGCGACAAAATTTTAAAGTCCCCTTGTTAATTGGAGGTGCAACCACTAGTAAAGCACATACCGCTGTAAAAATAGATACGCAATACAGTGAAGCTGTAGTACATGTTAATGATGCGTCAAGAGCGGTGACGGTTGTAGGCAATTTGTTGCAAAAGGAAACTTCTCTTGCCTATAAAAAAGCAATGAAAAACGATTATGAGGATTTTAGGGAAAAATTCTTGAAACGCACTAAAATTAAGGAGTACAAAACTATTGCCGAGGCACGGCAAAATAAATTCAAGATTGATTGGAACACTGCTGAAATTGTGAAACCAAAGCAATTGGGAATCCATGTCTTTGAAGAATTCGATCTGGAAAAATTAGAGGAATTTATTGATTGGTCGCCTTTTTTCAGAAGCTGGGAACTGCATGGAAGATACCCGGATATACTGACCGATGAGGTAGTGGGTCAACAAGCTGTCGAGCTTTTTGCTGATGCAAGAAAGATGTTGGAAAAAATATTCTCAGAAAAAAAACTCAGCGCAAAGGGTATATTTGGTTTATTTACGGCCAATACCATTGGCGAAGACGATATTGAGGTGGTTGTGGCTGATAAAACCTACACGTTTAGAACCCTTCGGCAGCAGTTAAAGCGAAAAGAAGGTGTACCCGATTATGCTTTGGCCGATTTTATTGCCCCTAAAAACTCCGGGAAACAAGATTATATGGGGTGTTTTTGTGTCTCAACAGGTTTTGGTGTAGATGAAATGGCAGATGCCTACCGCGAGAATTTGGATGATTATAATTCCATTCTAGTAAAAGCCTTGGCCGATCGTTTGGCCGAGGCCTACGCAGAATATTTGCACAAAGAAGTGCGCACCAAATACTGGGGCTATGGAGCCGATGAAAATTTATCCAATGAAGAATTGATCAATGAAACCTATAAAGGTATCCGGCCGGCTCCCGGATATCCGGCATGTCCGGATCATTTGGAGAAACTGACCATTTGGGAAATCCTCGATGTGGAAAATAAGATTGGGGTAAAGCTGACTGAAAGTTTTGCCATGTGGCCGGCATCCAGTGTAAGCGGTTATTATTTTGGTAACCCCGAGGCCAGATATTTTGGTTTGGGAAAAATTAAGGAAGACCAGGTCGCAGATTATGCATTGAGAAAAGGAATACCTTTAGAGGAAGCTATGCGATGGTTGGCTACCAATATTGCAGATGATTAAGTCCATGACCACCAAAGTAGGAATTTAACTTTTTACTTTACTTGATATGTAATATTGATTATAAGTTTTGAATTTTGTTGAGTAATTGCGTTAGGGATTGCAGCGGCATCTTTTTCTATTTTTGTTCTTTTGGAAATTGCGGTAAAGAAATTACCTTAAATAGAAAAAATAGAGCGGAAAGCCCGCCCGAACGCCTAAAAAAGTAATAGAATAGTAATTTAAAAAGATCCCAGTATTAGTTCCCTTTGGGGGGCTAGGGGGCAGATATGAAAGTAACGGATCACATAAAAAAAGCGGATGGAAAAACCCTGTTTTCCTTTGAGTTGATACCGCCTGTAAAAGGTAGAAGTATTCAGGAATTGTATAATAACATCGATCCGTTGATGGAGTTCAATCCGCCGTTTATAGATGTAACCACTTCCAGAGAAGAATATATCTACATTGATAGGGACGGACTTTTGGATAAAAAACTTACCCGTATGCGCCCCGGAACCGTGGGCATTTGTGCTTCCATAAAACACAAATACAATTTGGATACGGTGCCGCATGTACTTTGTGGCGGTTTCACTAAAGAAGAAACCGAGTATTTGTTGATAGATTGCCAGTATTTGGGCATAGATAACGTCATGGCTTTAAGGGGAGATGCCATGCGCGATGAGAAATATTTTGAACCTACAAAAGGCGGGCATACCTATGCCGTGGATTTGGTAAATCAAATCCGGAATATAGGCAAAGGGATATACTTGCACGAAGTGGTTGAAACAACCCATTGTGCCGATTTCTGTATTGGTGTTGCGGGCTATCCGGAAAAGCATTTGGAAGCTCCATCGTTGGCGTCGGATTTAAAACGTTTAAAGGCGAAGGTAGATGCGGGAGCGGATTATATCGTTACTCAAATGTTTTTCGACAATCAAAAGTTTTTTGGGTTTGTTGCCGCGGCACAGGCGATAGGGATAACCGTACCCATTATACCGGGGATTAAACCCATAGCGGTAAAAAAGCATCTGCAATTATTGCCTCAGGTATTCCGTATAGATATCCCGCAAGATTTAATAGATGCAGTAGATGATTGCAAGGACAACACGCAAGTGCGGCAGGTGGGCATAGAATGGGCTATCAATCAATGCAAAGAGCTAAAGGCTGCGGGAGTTCCCGTACTGCACTATTACTCTATGGGAAAATCGGATAACATTCGGGCTATAGCCAAGGAAGTATTTTAAATTGGTCCAAACCACGGGCAAATAGGGCAAATTTTAGGGTATTCACCCATAAATGATCCTCTGGCAACCATTATATTTTCCTATTTTTGCGCCCAATGGATATTAAACCGTTTTTGGGACTGTTTTTTTTAGCCGCTTTTGGTATTGCCCAACAAAGCGGGGAAGAAGTCAAAAGGTACACGCTGGATGCCAACCAGTTCAATGGCTCAATTTTATTGCACAATCCGGATATTTCGCATTTAATAACCGGACATCCTTCTGGTATGATCCTTAGTTATAATAGAAAGACCTACGGATTTCAAGAATGGGAGCGACGCTTCAATTATCCCGATGTAGGTTTTTCCTTTGTGTATCAGGATATGGGGAATAGTATTCTGGGGCAGAATTTTGGGGTATATGCCCATTATAATTTTTATTTTTTCAACAGAAATGTTCAGTTTCGTTTAGGGCAAGGAATTGCCTATAATACCGATCCATACGACAAAAATCGAAATTTTAGGAACAATGCGTACGGAAGCCATTTATTGAGTTCTACGTATTTTATGCTGAACTACCATAAAGAGAATATCGTAGCGGGTTTGGGGTTCAAAGCCGGACTTTCCGTTATCCATTATTCCAATGCTAATTTTAAGGCACCTAACACCTCCACAAATACATTGGCGTTAAACGTGGGGGTAACCTATGATCTGGATGGCGGTAATGCCTCCAGCGAATTCATTAAAGACGAGGATCGAAAAAAAATAACGGAGCCCATACACTATAATTTTGTGTTTCGTAGTGGTTTAAACGAGAGTGATGTGATTAATTCCGGACAGTTTCCGTTCTATATCGTTTCGGCCTATGCCGATAAACGGGTAAGCAGGTTAAGCGGGCTTCAGCTGGGCACGGAAGTGTTTTTCTCTAATTTTTTAAAGGATTTGATCCGTTTTCAATCCATTTCATTTCCGGAAAATAATGTCGATATAGACGACGATTATAAGCGGGTGGGTCTGTTTGTGGGTCACGAACTCTATATTAACAAAATGTCAATTGTTACCCAAGTCGGTTATTACGTATATTATCCCTTCGATTTTGAGGGACAGGTGTACAATAGAATTGGGTTAAAACGCTATATCACCGACCGCATATTTGGGGCGGTTACCTTAAAATCGCATGGTGCAAAAGCAGAGGCCGTAGAATTTGGCATCGGAATACGGTTGTAATATGACGACGAACTATAAAATAAAAAACGTATTAAACTGGACATTGATGTTGCTTTTGGCACTGCCCATGGCCTGTAATGGGGACAATGTGCCCGATTGTTTCCAGAATGCAGGCGATTTGGTTCGGAAGGAAATAGACGTGCCAAATTTTACAAAAATCACAGTACAGGAAAACGTACAGGTAATTCTGCAGCAAGGCGATGAAATCCGGGTAGAAGTGGAAACAGGCGAATTTTTGTTCGATGAAGTAGATGTGCGGGTAACTGAAGACCGCTTGCTTATAAAGGATTCCAACGACTGCAATTTTGTTCGCAGTTATGGGCTTACCAGGGTGTATGTCACCGCTCCCAATATCACCGAAATCCGCAGTAGTACGGGGTTTCCTATCCGAAGCGAAGGTTTGTTACGGTACCCAAACCTCGTTTTGCTTTCCGAAAGTTTCACCGATCCGGAGGCCGATGTGACCAATGGGGAATTTAACCTTAATTTGGAAACGGAAAACCTCAGTATTGTGTCCAACGGCCTATCATTTTTTCGGTTAAGGGGCAGCACCACCAACTTTCAGATCACTTTTTCCGCTGGGGACTCCCGCTTGGAAGCTACCGAATTAATAGCGCAGCACATTAACCTAAATCACAGGGGAACCAACGATATGCTTATCAACCCCCAACAATCCTTACAAGGGATTATAAGAGCCACGGGCGATGTAATAGCTGTAAACAGGCCACCACTGGTTGAGGTTCAAGAACTTTTTAAAGGAAAATTGATATTTAGAGAGTAGATTTTTAGTTGACGGTTGTCCGTTGATGGCTGATTTTGAATTTTGGTTTGAATTTGCACTTATATGGATCATTTTTAGTCTAAATTATTTTGAAACCGGTATCGTCCTACATAAAAAATATTCTTGTTTCCCTAAAAATTTTGGGTCAGGATCCGGAATTGAAAGGATTGGCCAAAGCCGATGCTTTACTGTCTGCCCTTATACAGCAAAACAAAATCCCCGGATTGGCAATTACGGTACTTAAAAACAAAGAAGTGTTTTTTCAAAAGGGATATGGGTATGCCAACATCAAAAAAAAAATCCCTGTAGATCCCAAGAAAACAATTTTCAGGATTGCAAGTGTTTCCAAGCCCATTACGGCCACCGCTTTGGCTAAAATGGCACAAGACGGACAAATAGACCTGAACACGTCATTTTATGATTATGTCCCATATTATCCAAAGAAAAAATTCGATTTTACCCTTCGGCAGTTGGCCAGTCATATGGCGGGTATCCGTGGCTATAGGGGTAAGGAATACGCTTTAAATAGGCCTTTTTCCATAAAGGAAGGTATTTCTGTTTTTATGGATGACGAACTTCTTTTTGAACCGGGAACCAATTATGCGTATAATAGTTACGACTGGGTATTAATTGCTTTGGCCATGCAGGAGGTCAGTGGATTACCTTTTGAAACCTATGTTCAGGAAAAGGTCCTGCAGCCGTTGGGCTTAAGCAAGACCTTTCCCGAAATAGCGGGAAAAACATACCCAAATTTGGCCATCTTTTACTCCAAAGATCTCCGGGGTTTTAGAAAGGCAATACCCGTAAACAATTTTTATAAATTGGCCGGAGGCGGTTATTTGTCCACTTCTCAAGAAATTGCCCAATTGGGGCAGGCCTATTTAGATGGTGCAGTTTTAGATAAAGCAGAGGCAAATCAATTCTTACGTTCAGAAACTATCAATGGAACGCCAACGTATTACGGTCTGGGCTGGCAGGTAAGTCGGGATAAAAAAGGGCGGCCATTTTATGGCCATGTGGGCAACGGGGTAGGGGGCTACGCTGTTTTTTATGTGTATCCGGAAGAACAAATGGTTTTTTCCATACTGATGAACTGCACCAATCCGGGTTTGGAAAAGGAATTGGAAGAAGTAGTGGATGTTTTGATTGCTTCGAAAGCCTTATGAATAACGTATAATCCCCATCCTTCGGAGGGGCTAGGGGAAGATCTTCCTGCTTTGAGTCCCGAGTTCGGGTTGCAACTTCGCAACCTATTGTTCGTTACCCAGAAATACCTTTCCAAAAGCTATCTGGTTTAAACAAATCCGGATCATCGGGTTTTACTTTCCGTAATGATAACGACAGGCTGCTATCAAGATTTCTTCATTTTCGTATTTATATACCAATCGATGTTCCGAGGTTACCCGCCTTGACCAATAACCTTGTAAATCCCCTTTTAAAACTTCGGGTTTTCCTATGCCATCAAAAGGTGTTCGCATACAACTTTTTATCAGTTCGTTGATCCGTTTTACAATCTTCTTATCGACTTTTTGCCAATACAAATAATCTTCCCAAGAGGAGGTTGACCAAGTTAATTTCATCTATTCCATTAAATCTTTTTGAACGCCTTTACCGGCTTCCAGTTCTTTAATAGAGTTCAATAAAATATCCCTGTTCTTTCCTGTTAACAGATATGTAGTTTCTTTTAATGAGTTGTATTCGTCCAATGATATCAATACGAGGTCTTTACCACTTTTGCGCTTGATAACGATATCACTTACATCATTGACCACTTTATCGAACCAATGCTTTAGATTTGAACGAAAGTCTGTATAATTTACTGTTTCCATAAGGCAAAGATAATAAAAGTACTCAATTAAGTACTTTAGATAATTTAATTTAACGGATGTAACTGGTTTACGGTTTTGTGCAGACTTTCAAGATTGTCCTGTTTGTAACTTTCCGTTGAGCCGTTCTCATAGATATAGTTGCCCTCATAGTTCGTTGTTGTCAAAGAGCCTAGCAACCGTATTTTCATTGAAATTCAAATCGGGATTGCTCTCACCAATTCGCTTTACATAATTCACAAAGGTTTCCTTGTTAAAGAAGAGTTTCTCTTTTCTGAATTCATTAAAAATAATGGAGTAAATAGAGGCAAAACCATTTTTAACTAATTGATAATGCAGAAGCCAAAGGCTTGCTTCATCTTCTAAAAATGGATCATAGCCTTGCTCATCATCAAATAATCGCTTGCCAAATTCAGAAGGGATGTCTTTGTTGTCAATAATATTGAAAGCTTTCAACCAAAAGCGTATGGATGAAACCATATTTTTTCCAACACCAAGTTGTATAACTGATTCATCGTTATTGAATTTTTTTCCGCTTTGAACATAATCAAAACCCTTTTTAAGCCAGAGCTGACGGCATTGAAAGGAGTCGTGACCGGAGAAGGTATATTTCAGTATTTCAGTATTTTCTTTGATCATCTTTTTTGTGAAGACTTCATTTTAGGATAATACAAAGTAATTAAATTATCGCCTCTAATCGAATGAAAATCCACTTTACTTATTAATCTGTTATTCAAGTGCGTTGCCAATTTGGCCATTTATCATTTGTCCGTGAACTAGTGTTGTATGTTAAGGGGCAAAAATCAATTAACGCAATGAGGGCAAGCAGTACTAAAACTAAAAAAAGGGTTGGCAAAGTGTGGAACGTTTTTCGTTGGTTTTACCTTGTTTATTTGTCTAGTTCACAAGTTGGTCAGTCATTTGGTTTGTTATTCTCTCACATGTTTATTTTTCTCCGTCATTGTCGTGGTACACTGTCTTTTTAGAATTGGAGGTAATAAAATAATATGATTATCCGTATTTATACCTAAATTCATTTTTGCTACTGACGGCCGCCACCAAAAGTCTTCCAAACAAAGCCTCGCCGAAGTGCCCACGATTAAATTTATAGCAAAATTCATCAAGGTATGACTGCAGAAACTCG
>JBGTBA010000143.1:0-2231 GCA_041749595.1 Flavobacteriaceae bacterium
CGGAACAATAGTTTGGAGACAGGGATGAGCATCAATCCCGAAAGGATGAATATGATAAAGGAAACCTTTAAATTAAACGCATGGGCCAGATAGCCAATAAGCGGCGGTCCAATGAACATGCCCACGGTACCATAGGTGGCAATTATGGAAATGGCCATTCCCGGGGAATATTTGGTAGAAGTGCCGGCAAGGGTAAAGGTCATCGGAAAAACGGCCGCAGAGCCGAAACCCACCAGACAGAACCCCAGCAGGGATGGCCAAAAGTACGGGAATACAATGGCCGTTAATATGCCCAGTGAAATAAAGGAGGCACTTACCACAAAGGTCTTTTCCATCCCGATACGCTCAATAAGATAATCCGAGAAGAATCTTGAGAGTGCCATAAAAATCATAAAAATAAGATATCCAAGTGTGAATATTTCCTCATGGATAACCTCCTTGAAATAGATACCGCTCCAATCGTACATGCCCCCTTCGCATACCGCGGCAAAAAAGATAAGAAGCCCTAAAAAGAAAATGAACGGATCTGGCTTACCGATGATCAATTTATTGCCGTCGGGGCTTTTGTCATTTTTCAGCACAAAATTATAGGCCACCGCTGCCGTGATAAACGTAAATAGGGCAACCATGACCAAATGCCGTTCCATGGATATATGGAGCGCGATCATTATTGTGGAAAACCCTACGCCCGCAATACCTCCCGTACTCCACAAACCGTGGAAGATGCCGTTTATTCTTTTATCAAATTTTTTTTGGAGGGTTATGGCCTGGGTGTTCATAGAGATGTTCAGTATGCGCATACAAAAAGCGAACAAGCAAATACTTGCCACCAGCGTAAAGGTGCTTTTAGAAAATCCTACAAAAACGAGAGAGGCCGAAAAAAATATAAAAGCTCCCAATAAAGGGATCCGGCTATTGAAGCGTGTTACCAGCCATGTGGAAATAGGGAGCCCAATAAGTGAGCTTATGGGCATTGCCAGCAGCACATTGCCCAATTCGGCTTCGTTAAAGTTAAAATACGTTTTAATGGTGGGTATTCGGGAGGCCCAGGTGGAAAAACAGAAACCCGAAAGAAAGAAATAAACACTTAATGCTATGCGCTGCCTGACTTTTAATTCCATACGTTTTTGTTCAAGTGCAAATATCCGATGTAATTTTTAAAATGAGTAAAACTTGTCAATGAAATTTACCTGCGCCCCAAATATATTTCACCCCGGATTTTAATGGTCGATATATTATAAAAAGGCACTATCCAATAGGCCGTTTTTTATCGATTTTATGATATAAGTATAGTTGGCATTGTGTTTCAGGAGGGCGTTAGAGGGGCTGAAAAATTTTGTGCGGTCTTTAAACGGTATTGCTTGTGGGCGAAAATATCCTATAAATTGGCATTACAACCTATTTAAAAGTAATTTATCTAAATTATTCCATGTCTTTTCATGAGTTGTTTTACTTTCGAAGGACCATAGCATAAGTAGGTTAAGTTCATGGTAAGATTTGGGGAAAAAGGCAGCGGAAACGCTGCCTTTTTAATTGGTATGGGTTTATTGAACGGGAGCCAACCGTTTTTTAAAACGGATCCGGATGGATGAGCGACCTAAACCATCATCGGATACCAATTATCCGCCTTTATGGACAATGTGGAAATGGGGGCATAATCCTCTTTTTTATAAATAGGAAGCTTGTTCCGAGATAACAGCATCCATATCTTCAAATTCAATTGCTTCTTCGTTTTGTTTTATGGATTTTCTTATGATCCGATTGGTAATTGTAAGGATCATTTGTTGGTTAAAGTCCTCCCTGCGCGCTTCAAAATAGCGCAAAACTTTTTGATTCACCCTATTCTTATATTCAGCCAAAAAAGCCCTTAACACCGCACCTTGGTACCAATCCATAAAGGATGAAAGTTCTTCGTCAATAATAGTATCCACCTGGGAAATGGCCGCGTTTCTTTTTTCTTTGGTATCTTCCATTTCATTGGAAATGGTATCTAAATCATGGAACAGTATATGGCTTTCCCGCGCAAGGTTGTTATTTATGTTGCCCGGCAAAGCCAAATCGATCAGCACTAATTTTTGGGAAGTCGATTTTATTGTTTTTATCAGATGATGGCAATTGCTTACGGCACTTATAATAACATCGAAATCCTCAAAATCGTTGTTCACTACGTTATGCCACCCATAGGTTCTGCAATGGTACTCAGTACTTATCTTATTGGCTCTTTCTTCTGT
>JBGTBA010000144.1:0-6725 GCA_041749595.1 Flavobacteriaceae bacterium
ATTGGTTTGCGTATGCAGATAAACTAAGGCAGACAAAAAGCACGCTTAAGCAGTGGATAGTTGGAGGGCTTAGCGCCTCGCAGGCATATGACTTGTTTTGGCTTTTTAAAGAAAATGCTGTTAATATTAGAATATAGCCAGAAGAACCCTTGTGAACATTTGTGCTTTTTGGGCATAAAACGGCCTTAAGTTCTATTTGTGCTCCACAAGACAGACACTATTTAAATATTTCTTTCTTTTCTTTTTTCTTTCCGGATAATACCTAAATTTAAAGCTATCGTGTTTTTGGCATTATCCGGAAAGAAAAAAGATGCGAAAAAAGCAAAAATATTTAAATGGGACGATGGGTTATAAGGGCTAGATGCAGAAGGAGCCATAAAGACATAAAAATAGATTGAACCAGGTACGTACCTACAACATAAAAGCCCTATAAAAAATGAGTTTTGTCACTTTTGGAGAAATAATGCTGCGGTTGGATCCGTCCGAACATAGCACTAAAATTAATTCCTCTCATTCCTTTCGGGCCAATTATGCGGGATCAGAATCCAACGTGGCCAGCTCACTCGGTGTTTTAGGGAACAATGTTGGTTTTGTGACCAAACTTCCGGACAACCAATTGGGGGACGCTGCGGTAAGGTCATTGATGGGGTATGGCATTAAAACGAAATACATACGCCGTGGTGGAAAAAGGATAGGGGCCTATTTTATAGAAATAGGTTCGTCCATACGTCCCTCCAGCGTAATTTATGACAGAGCGGGATCTTCCATCAGTGAGATAAAAAATGGGGAATTCGATTGGGAGGAAATTCTGGAGAACAAAAAATGGCTTTTTCTTTCCGGGATTACCCCAGTGCTTTCCGAACAATGTGCGAAAGAAACCATTAATGCCGCTAAAACCGCAAGAAAACTAGGGGTAAAGGTCAGTTTTGACATGAATTACAGGAGATCGCTTTGGAAAGACCCTACGGGTGCCCAGAAAATATTCAATCAAATAATGGAGCAAACAGACTTGCTTTTCGGTAATGCGGGCGTTTTAAAGGATGTGTATGGTTTTAGCCTTTCGGGGGGAGACCCGACCGAAGAGGCCCTCGATGTTGCCCATAGGGCACAACAAAACTTTGGGATCCATCAGTTGGCATTTACGACAAGAGAGCATACATCTTCCAGTGTAAATAAGTTGGGCGGAATTTTTTTGTCCACTTCCAAACAAGCCATTTCCAATGTTTACGATGTGGCCGTAACAGATCGTTTTGGAACGGGGGATGCGTTTGCCGCCGGGTGCCTACATGCCTTAAATTGTGGTTGGACAGATAAAAGGACAATAGATTTTGCCACGGCGGCCTTTGCTTTGAAACATACCATACAGGGAGACCAGCACACCAGTAACGAAAAGGAAATCATGTCCATTGTGCATGGGCATATTTCCGGACATGTTTTAAGGTAGAAAAACGACTAGGAGAACTATAAAATGGACAAAGACACAATAATTGGTACAATTCTACAAGAAAAAATAGTGGCCATTATACGCTTAAAAGAACAGAGCGAGGTATCCAAAGTTCTCAAAAGCCTTATTTCAGGGGGTATCAGGGTTTTGGAGATAACATCCAACACACCGGGGTTTTTAGAAGAAATAGGTAAGGCCAGAATGTTGCATCCCACAGTTTTAATTGGGGCAGGGACGGTTACCAACGCGGCTATTGCGGAGGAAGCCATAAAAGCGGGAGCCCAATTTTTGGTTACGCCAAATACCAATATAGCGGTCATAAGGCTTGCGCACAAACAGGAAATACCTGTATTAATGGGGGCATTTACGCCAACAGAGGTCTGTTTAGCCGTGGAAAACGGGGCGGATATCGTTAAACTGTTTCCCGCCACAAGTCTGGGAATAGATTATTTCAAGGCCATAAGAGAGCCGTTAAACAAGGTTAATTTTTTTGTCGTTGGGGGCATTGGTTTAAATAATGTACAGGAATGGATGGATGCCGGGGCTTGCGGGGTAGGTCTCGGGGGTGTTTTGACAAAATCCTATAAAGAAAGCAAGAACTTGGAAAGCATTAAAAATACGGCCCATAAATTTGTAACACTCATAAGGAATTGAAATAGGGTAATGTGGGATAGAAAAGATGGGATAATATAGATTAAATTTTGATCAACGATGCCCCGGTCAAATGAACATCTTCCATCATACTGCTCGTAAACTTATAATGCCCCTTTGTGGTGATAATTTTAAAATAATCGGAATTCATCCGGCTCAGGGTGTCCAAAAACAACCATTTCGATTTTAACAAACGGCCCCTCTTAGATTTAAGACTGATGTCAAAAACATATCTTCTCCCGTTTTTAAATGCCACAATATCCGGCGTTATCGTAATTTCACTATCTTTTTTATGATACGACTTTGGACGCTCATAACCCTCAAGATCGGCTTTTATTTGTTCAAACCCATGAATTACCAGATGTTGGATTGATTTTTTTAAAAACGCCTCGTTTTCTGTTTTATCTATTGTTACCATAGCCTATAAGGTAGCATTAAAAAACCATATACAAAAATAAATATAATTGATTAACAGTACTTTATCATATTTAACTTCTAAGTGCTTTTAATCTGGCAGGGAAAATGCAATGATCTGATTGCCCTTCTCCGTACCCAATTTTTCCCCGCCACAGGCAATGACAATATACTGTTTGCCGTTAACTACATAAGTAGCGGGCGTGGCAAAGGCGGCGGCAGGCAACGTATATTGCCAAAGGATTTTTCCCGATTTTTTGTCAAAGGCCCTAAAATAACCATCTTTGGTAGCTCCAATAAACAGCAGGCCGTTCTCGGTTATTACCGGGCCACCGTAATTTTCTATGCCTGTGGTAGGATGCCCCAAAGCCTTTAGGTTTTCGTTTTCCCCAAAAGGCACGGACCAGAGATAGTCCCCCGAATTTAAATCGATCGCATGCAGCGTACCCCATGGCGGGGATATGCCGGGAAGTCCGTTACTGTCCAGAAATTTGGTATAGCCTTTGTGTTTGTACGGAACCACATTGGAGGGGACAGTAATTTTCGATGTCACTTCCGTTTTGTCCTGAGCATCCAAAAGATAGTGTAACAGTGCCTCTATTTCTTCTTTGGGAATTTGTGGAAATCCCGTCATCATGCCCTTGCCCTGAGCAATGATTTCCGATACCTCTTGTTTGGTTTTCCTTTTCCCAATATCGATCAAAGATGGAAAACCACTGGCGGCAACCCCGTTCCGGTTTTTTTGGTGGCAGGTTATGCAATAGGTAGCATAGGTGCGTTCGCCTAGTGGTATTTCGGTAGTCAAAGCTTCTTGTTGTTGCATTTGTAGCAGCCAAGCCATTTCGTTGGCGTTAACATATAAAATCCCGTCCTCTGGATCTGCTGCAGCACCTCCCCATTCGGCACCACCATCATATCCCGGCAAAAGAAGAACTGGTTCCAAACTTGGGGGAGCATAGGTGCGGGTGTCCGCATTTTTCAACACTGTTCTCAATGCGTCTTTATTTGGCGCATACGGACTAACGTCATTCTCGGTCAATTGGTCCGACTGTCGGGCAAAGGGTTTGGGCTTTACCGGAAAGGGTTGGGTTTTCCAGACGGCCTCACCTTTTAAGGAAGAACCGGGCACCTGTCGTTCTTCAATATCAAATAAAGGGGTACCGGTCTTTCTATCAAATACAAAAACATAGCCTTGTTTGGTTACCTGCGCTACCGCTTTAATTTTTTTACCGTTGCGTTCTATAGTAATAAGATTTGGCGGGGCAGGAGGGTCACGATCCCAAAGATCATGATGGGTGAATTGAAAATGCCACAGCCGTTCCCCTGTTTTGGCGTTCAAGGCCAGTAGGCAGTTCGCATAGAGGTTGCTTCCCTTGCGCACGCCACCATAAAAATCCGGGGCAGCCGAACCCGTAGGCACATAGATAATCCCCAATGTTTCATCCAAGGCCATACCCGCCCAATTGTTGGCCGCACCAACTATCCCATTGTCTATGTTTTCCCTGTCTTCCCAGGTTTCAGAACCCGGTTCGCCAGGATACGGTATCGTATGAAACACCCATTCCAGTTTACCTGTAATGACATTAAAAGCCATGATATCTCCGGGAGCGGCACCTTCCGCTTCGGATAATCGCAGGGGCATTACGATAAGATCTTCATAAATGGTCCCGGGGGTGTTGGAAATAACGAATTGCTCTTTGGCACTTTCGGGCATCCCGGAACGCAAGTCTATTTTTCCATTATTTCCAAAGGAGGAAATGGGTTTTCCCGTCAAGGCATCAAGGGCATACAGATCAGGGCCTACAGTGTAAAGAATGCGTTTATTATTTCCTTTTTCCCAATAAGCTACGCCTCTGCTGGTAGAATGCCATACTTTTAGGGTATCCCCAAACCGCCAAATTTCCTCCCCTGTACCGGCATGTAGGGCAAAGGCACGCAATGCCGCTGTAACGCCGTATAAAATAGTGTCTACAATAATAGGATTCATTTGCATTTGTCCATAATCTGGTGCCGAATAGGACCAGGCCACTTTAAGATTCGTTACATTTTGTGGGGTAATTTGGGATAGGGTAGAGTAGTGGTTACGGTCTGGACCGCCTAGATAAGAAGGCCATTTGCTATAATCGGGGGCCGGTTTTTCCAGAGTACCTGATTTTCCGCAGCCCATATAAATGAGTGTACTTAAAAAAAGCAGGAGCGAAAATTTTAGTTGTTTTGGCAGATGGTTTTTCATGTTTCAAATAATGGTATTAACTATCTTAATATTTAAACCTAAGACAAATATAGCTTAGGGGATTTTAAATTTTCGGCTTTTTAAGTGTTCTTTCAACAATGCCCTTACCATGTAGGCTTAATTCCCGGAGCATATGGAAACTGCTGTTTGGCATATTCCCGTATGTCGCCTTTTGGCTGTTCTATTTCCGTAGGAAAGGGCAGCTTGGAAAACTGTTGAAAATAGAGAAGACAGGCATTCCTCCACCATTTTGCCTCACTTTCCTGGATCTGCAGCAGTGCAAGGACATGTTCATATCTTTCCCCATCGATTTTATTTTTGGTTTTTTTCCATGCTTCTTTCATCCGGGTGGAAGATCGTACCCCTTCATCATATTTTAGGCACAGTTCCTTCCAAAGGGTATTCCCTGAACTCATTTGGTAGTCCCACGGTAGATGATGGAACCACAACAAATAGGGTTCGGGACATGTTTTTGGATCGGAGTATGGTTCTTCAATTTCTTTGGAGTAGAGACTTAGGGCGTTACTTCCGGAAGCGGTTCTGTCAAACCCAATGCCCAAACTATCCGCTTTGTGGTAGTAAGTGGAAGTCCAGTCCGGTCTTCCGCTATTTACCCAAGGTCCGGGGCCATAATGATGGTTTCTACCCATAATATGGTGCAGGCCAAGGGGAGTCATATAGTTTACCACCGTTTCCCTTGAAACCATCATGAGGTCTGTTAAGGTTTTGGAAATGGAAGAATCGTGTCCAAAGGTAAGACCGATCCACTCTTCCGCTACGGACTCTGAAGTAAGTTGGTAGTCCCAGGCCAAACGGCCAAAGGCATACCAGTTGGCCTGTCCAAAAGGATGGCCCGTCCAATTGCGGTCTGTGCCAATATTGGCCACTCCCGCAATTACAGACTGTAACGAGCCAGCCACAATTTTTGCAACCGTAGCGCCTTCTTTGGGCGAAAAAGTATCCGTATCGAGCGTTTCCTTGAACATAGGTGCCAGATAGGCCAAATGCGTGTCCTGCCCCAGATATTCCTGGGTTATTTGAAACTCTACTGCCAAAGTGGTTTTAGGCATGGCCCCAAATAAGGGATGAAAAGGCTCTCTGGGTTGAAAATCGATGGGGCCGTTCTTTACCTGAAGGACCACATTGGGTAGAAAGATTCCGTCCAAGGGCTCAAACTCGCTATGGGCCTGTTTTGCCCTATCCTCATCAATTTCATGGCTATATACAAATGCCCGCCACAACACAATGCCCTTATGTGGTGCCAAAGCTTCTGCAAACATATTGGCACCGTCCGCATGGGAACGCCCATAATTTTGCGGACCGGGCTGTCCTTCCGAATTCGCCTTGATCAAGAACCCCCCAAAATCGGGAACATGCGTATAAATTTCATCTATTTTATTTTTCCACCATTTCCTTGCTTCGGGAATTAAAGGGTCGGCGGTGGACAAGCCACCGATGTCCATGGGGGCACTAAACCGTGCCGTGAGATATACTTTTATACCATAAGGCCTGAAGACATCTGCCAAGGCGGCCACTTTTTTAAGGTACTCAGGCGTTAATACCACAGCGTTTGCATTGACATTGGTCAGTACAGTGCCGTTAATGCCTATGGAGGCATTTGCCCGGGCATAATCTATATATCGGGGATCTATATAATTAGGAAGTTTGTGCCAATCCCAGATGGAAAAGCCCGCATAGCCCCTCTCCACTGTCCTATCCAAATTGTCCCAATGGTTGAGCATACGTTGTTTAATTTTTGGCGATTCCACTACTGGGCCCCACGTCTTGTATTTGGTTGACTGCAAAAGGCGTAACAGGTGAAAAGTGCCATAAAGTGCCCCAAAAGGGGTGTTTGCCCCTATCACGAGGTATTTCTTGTTTTTGTAGGTGATATAATCTATAAAGTAACCTTCCAAGCCAAGGGAGTTCAACTTATTTTTAACCGCGATGGTATTGAAGATTCCCGAAGTACCGGTCGTTGGC
>JBGTBA010000145.1:0-16524 GCA_041749595.1 Flavobacteriaceae bacterium
TAAAACGTTCCGATAGTGCCTCCAGCACCACCTTGAACTTAAACTTTGATGTGTGTTTTCTGCGTTCCATAATACAGTAAATTTAGAATAAATAATTAAACTTAACTTACTGTCCTAATATTGGGGGGAATTATACAATACAATTGAAAAAAATAAATTTTTCATAATATTATGTTTTTTATTGTTAGTTAAACTAAACATATTGACTGCCTTTTTGTAAAAAATTGATTATCAATACTATAATTTATAATTTGGCTCTGGTTTATAATAGCTATTATAAACCAGAGCCAGTCATTTTTGTGCTCTATTCTTTATTTCGATTTCTCCCCCCGTAAGTACGAAAAATTATTTTCTTGCAGAAAAATGGGGAATTATACACAACAAAAAACTTTGTTTAACCCTCATCCATTTTAAGGCAAAAACGTCCATTCCTGTGCAAGACCATCTGCTCCAGTAATCTCGTGTATGTTTTCTGGAATGGTTCCAGGCCCGTCCACGCCCGCTGGTCCGTGATCGACAATATGAATTAGCACTGTGCTCCCTAACGGATCATCAAAAGATCCATCATCGCCGTTACCGAGAATGTCCGTTCCGTTAACGGCCCCTATAGCACCTATGGACAGATGTCCCGAGAAGGATCCACTACCACTTCCTCCCACAACATGACCGGCTGCATTAACCACGATTGGAGGGTTGCCTCCTTCCAGTATAATAAACCAGGCAGTATAGGCATTGCCAGATGTCAGTCCCGTGGAATGGACCTGCACGGAGACTCCATTTTTGTTTCTAAGGAGGTTGGCCGATCCGCTTCCTTCAATGGCTATGGTAAGTGCTCCCTCAGTACGGGAGGCCTTATCAACCATTGTATTTATTGATGGTGCGGCCTTGTCATTGGATGAGAGTGCTGGAAATTTAAGTTTTGCGAGAAATTCGGAATCCGCAAAAGAATCGGTTGGGTCGATATCCTTTTCATTGGAGCAACTGGCTAGGACAAGAAAGATAAAGGCAACAAAAAATGCTTTGGTCTGTGTTTTCATAGTTGTTGGATTTTAGATTGTTAACTACTTAAAAGTAGGCCGTTCGATTTTAACGTACCGGTACAAATAATTCTATTTTTAGAAAAAATAGATCAGATTCATACCAATTCTTTTTGGTATGTCAGAGGATGAAGCCCAAATCGCTTATGAAAGCACTTACTGAAATACGATGGGCTGTTAAAGCCCACATCAAACGAAATTTGAGTAATATTAAAATCCCTGTTTTCTAAAAAAGCAAGCGATTTTTGTAGTCTGCATTCACGCAATAACCTATTTGCGGACATCCCGGTAACCGCCTTGCTTTTTCGATATAATTCCGATTTACTAATAGACATATTAAAGCAAAAATCATCGATTCCGAAAATGGGATTGCAACAATTGTTTTCCAAAGTGTCCATCGCTAATTTAAGGAAAGTCTCATCGGAAATGCTTATCGGCCTTATGGAATTGATAGCATGCTCCATTTTCTGTTCCTCTTTTTTACATAATTCATGGATAATGGGCGAGATGACAATTTGGCCTTCTCTGCCAATTGAACATAGAGACTTTCCGAGTTTTACCGCCCCATTAAAGGACACGAAGTTTTTTGTAATAGAGGTGCCCCCGTGTAGACTAATGCGCAAATTCAGGATTCTTGAATCCGGTTGTAATGCTTTTTGAACGTCCAGGGCACAATTGAAAGCCTGAAATACGGATGTAAAAATTGCCAGAAAATTTTCTCCTGGCAGCTCTGACCCCTCATGCTTTTTAAAACATTTCCTTACCGCTAGGTGGTACTTAGACAATAATTCAAGTGTTCTATTCGAGCCGATAGACAGTTTTAATAATTTCTCGTTTAAAGTTTCAGATATCATAATTATCTGATAGGTTGGGTCGTTAAATATTTTCAGATTATTGGCGTTATCCATTTTGGTGCCCTGACCATCCTTATTTTCTAAAAATGACTTAACCGTGCCACAATCAAGTTCCATTATTTTCGATGGCACTATTCCCAAATATTTTTCATGTAATTTTTTAACAGCATTTTTGTTGGGTGCATTGGTCAGGCAAAATGCTCGGCCTCGATCTTCATCCACCCAATGCGTTATTAGTTTGCAATTAAAATCTTCCTGCATCTTAAGTGCGCCATTATGTTTAGTAACAACTGCTGATGTAACTCCAGGCATCCTATGTAAATCCAAATAAAACGGCATGGTATAAAGTCATTAAATTATCCTTTTTAAATGTCCTGATCCTGATTTTTGAACGAATCAAAATTTTAATATCATAAAATAAACGACTGCTAAGAAAGATAGGGGGAAATACTTATGGTTAAGTAAAAAGTGTAACCAAGGTACAAATAATTTTCAATTGGTAATAGCAAAAAAAAGAATAATGCGCTAATTTACTGAAACATGGGTAACAAAGTTTAAAGCACTTCATTCTTCTAACCCATCTTGAATTTTAATAAATGGGGCATCAAAAGGGGGGCGGATCCACGAAGAACCTATTGAAAAAATATTTGGGGGCATCTTTATTGGTAGAACGGGCCAATCCACAAACAAATCATAATTCGATGCATTGAAAACTGAGAGTGGACGGTCTGGCCATTGCTTTATAAAAAGGGTTTATAGGTGTTTCGAAATGATTTTTTTTTCGATTGGCAATGGTTTTCTTTTTAGTTATCCGAACCTTCTGGCCGCTCACTAAAAGTAGATCCATAAAAAAACGGCTTCATCTTAATTTCTTATGAATTTATGCTGGAAGTTCACAACGAAATGCTTAGTTTACTATCTTTAGGCCATGCAGGAAAAACCGACATCCTTTTCCATAAAACAGTGGTCCGATGACGATAAGCCCCGGGAAAAGCTGGTGCAGAAAGGAAAATCGGTCTTGTCCGATGCAGAATTAATCGCTATTTTGATAGGTTCGGGAAGCAGAAATGAGAGTGCCGTAGAACTGTCCAAACGGATATTAGCCTCGGTAAACCATAACCTCAACGAACTGGGCAGGCTTTCCATAAATCAATTGAAGCAATTTAAGGGGATAGGAGAGGCAAAAGCGGTGAGCATTGCGGCGGCATTGGAAATCGGTCGCAGAAGAAGGGGGGAGGAAGCCCAAAAGATCGTAAAAATAACCAGTAGCCAAAGTGTTTATGAACTTTTGCAGCCTTCCATGGGAGAATTGCCCCACGAGGAATTCTGGATCGTGTACCTCAATAATTCCAACACGGTAATCCATTCCGGACAGCTCAGTAAAGGGGGTATTACGGGTACTTTGGTGGATGTGCGTTTGGTGATGAAACAGGCGTTGGAATTGGGTGCCGTGGGCCTTATTTTGGCCCATAACCACCCTTCGGGGACCTTAAAGCCCAGTGAGGCCGATAAGCAACTGACCCAAAAATTAAAACAGGCCGCCACCGCTTTGGATATTAAGATTTTAGATCATGTCATCATTACCCAAAACGCATATTTCAGCTTTGCCGACGAGCAAATGATCTAAAATCGGTTCCATTTAATTTTGAAGAATCATACCCTATGTTGTTGATATACACCCATAAAATCACTCCTCGGTTTACCTATATCGTAAAGCAACTTTTTACGAGGATTTTGGGTTTGGAAATCTCCTATACCACCAAAGTTGAAGATTTTATAAAGCACACCGGCCCTAAAATAACGTATACCAAGCAACCGCTTCAAAACGAATTTTTTATTCGTTCCAATGACCTGTTGTTTGAGCAGGGCATTAATGATTTTCCCATAAAAATAGGAGACTGGGAAGGAGTTCCCTGTTTTTTTGGTGCCGGTGAGCGAAGTAATTTGCCTTATGATATTTTTTCGGCCAGTTTTTACCTTTTGAGCAGGTATGAAGAGTATTTGCCGCACATGAAGGATATGCACGGAAGGTTTCCACCCTCGGAAAGTGTAGCGTACCGGGGCGGGTTTTTACGAATGCCATTGGTTGATATCTGGGCATGGAAGTTGTATTCAAAATTGCAGGAGCGATTCCCAACCTTGGACCAGACCAAAAGGGCATACCGATACATATCCGTAATCGATGTTACCTCTTCCCATTGTTATGCACACAGGGGGTTTGTGCGGAGTGCGGCGGGCTTGTTAATGGATCTGGGCACCCTGAAATTGAAAAGGGCATGGGAGCGTATTCAAGTTTGGATCAAGATGCTTCCCGATCCGTACGACAATTATGCCAAATTGATAGCTATTCATAAAAAGTTCGATATTAGGAGCCTGTTTTTCTTTCAGTTTGCAGAATACTCCACCTATGACAAAAACGTGGCACCTACCAATGAAAAATTTAAGCATTTAATCAAATCCGTAGCAGATTACAACATTGTTTCCCTTGCGGCATCCTACAGTTCGTTTCATAGTGTTGCTTTGTTAAAGGAGGAGAAGAAAAGGCTTTCCAATGTAATCCATAGGCCCATTAACGCTTCCCGGTTTCGATATAACAGGGTAGATGTCCCGGCTAGCTATCGAAATTTAACAGAGGCCGAATTTACGGACGATTACACCATGGGATACACCCATGAAATAGGGTTCAGGGCAAGTACGTCATATCCCTTTTATTTTTATGACATCAATTTGGAAGTGCAACAGCCCATAAAGATACATCCTTTTGCCGTTCACGATTACGCTTTGTTGAAAATGGCGGGCAAGGAAGGTATTTTGCAGGAAATGACTTCGTTATACCAACAAGTAAAGTCCGTTCACGGGAGTTTTATAACCATATTTTCCAATGAACTTTTAGGGGATAAAAAGGAGGTAGATTGGCTGGATCTATATGAAAACGTAATAGAAAACTACCATGTTTAGAGGGGTTGTTACCGATGTTTTTTTTGATCTGGACCATACCTTATGGGACTTCGAGAAAAATTCCGCGCTTACTTTTGGAAAAATATTGACCGAGGCTAATATAAAGGTTGCCCTTACCGACTTTTTAGAGGTGTACAAGCCAATTAATCTGGAGTTTTGGAAACTATACAGGGAAAACAGGATTTCGCAGGAAAACTTACGATACCGGCGTTTAAAACAAACTTTTGATGTCTTGGGATATTACGTGGACAAGGAGCAGGTACACTTTTTGTCAGTGCAGTACATTGCACATTTGCCCACCTTCAGGAATCTCCTGCCCAACACGCTGGAAATTTTAAATTATTTGAAACCCAATTATAAACTCCATATCATTACCAACGGTTTTGAGGAGATCCAGTACAAAAAAATCAGGAATTCCCAAATCGATCCTTTTTTTGACCAAATCATCAATTCGGAAATGGCAGGCGTTAAAAAACCCCATCCGGGAATTTTTGAACTTGCTCTCGGAATGGGCGAGGTTACTGCGGAAAAATCCCTTATGATAGGAGATAGCCTTGAGGCCGATATCCTTGGAGCGAAGGCAGTGGGCCTGCACACATTGCACTTTAATGCCCACAATGATCCGAAGCACGAACATTGTGATATGATTTTTGATCTGATTGAAATAAAAAACTATTTATAGAGTTATACCCAATGGAATAGTATGTGAACACAGCACCTTGAATTCTATTTAGGTTTTGTAAAATGAAAAGAATCAAACGTAGTTGGGCGTTAATTTTTATCGCATCGGGGATGCTCCTGACTTCCTGCGTGGATGAGCAAAATTTTGACCAATATGATGATCTGCGGATAACCCCAATCGTTGAGGGGAGCATCCTGTATGTAGAATCCCCGGAAAGACTCATCAACTCGGCCAATGGAGTGGATTTTTTCTCCCAAGATTTTAATTTTGATGCTTTTGCCGAAGATTACGTTGCAGAACGGGTGTTGAACGGCACGGTAACCTACATTATAGAGAACACCACCAGCAAGGAATTGGATGTTCTTGTAGAATTCTTGGATGAGGGAGGTACTGTTTTGGACAGTGAACTATTTCTTATACCCCCCGCTCCGACGGCACTATTGCAACGGGAGGTAAACTATGGCACTGCTTCGGGAAAGAGCATAGATATTATAAAAAACACCTCCAGTATCAAGGTAAGCGTCCGTAATTTAGGGGACAATACCAGTGTATCCAATCTTTCGGACCCCAAGGTTATTCTTAAATCCAGCGGCAAATTTAGGGTAGGGCTAAAATGAGGATTGGCAAAATGTTTTTTGTTCTCATTTTTTGTGGATGCTCTTTTTTACAGGGACAGAACAAGCAATTGTTATACGATTTTACGGAGATTCCGCAGGCCCTGCTCATAAATCCGGGAATGGAAACCTCTTATTCCTGGTATGCCGGAATCCCTTTACTTTCCGGAACCTCTTTTCAAGCGGGCTTAAGTGGCATCAGTATTGACGCCGTTTTTGCAAATGATGGTGTGGACATCAACCAAAAAGTGCGCGAACGGGCTGTTTTTGGCATGGGCACAAGAGACGAATTGAGCGGGACCTTCCAAATCGATATTTTAAACGGGGGGTTCAGGGGAAAAAGGAACAAAGACAATTTTTATTCCTTTGGAGTTTACTTAGAGGGGGACGCTATAGGTTATTGGCCCCGTGATTACGCCATTTTGGCCTTTGAGGGCAATGCCGATAGGTTGGGCAGGAGATTTATGTTGGACCATTTGAAAACCCGGGGCGAATTGGTGAACGTCTTTCATTTTGGGATCAACAAAAGAGTGGACAAAAGACTTATTCTTGGTGCCAGGGGAAAAATCTATTCAAGTATTTTCAACTTTAATTCCACTAGGAACAAAGGCTATTTTGTAACCACGGAAGGGCAAAACAACCTTTTGGCCAATACTTTGGTTGCCGATATGGAACTGAGAACCTCCGGTTTGGACGAAATACGCGAGGTTTTGCAAGATGGTGCCGTTGATGATTTTTCGGGTATTTCCGATATTTTTAAACGGAGAGCCTTATTGGGAGGGAATTTAGGGTTGGGCATTGATCTCGGTTTTACCTACAACATCAACGAAAAAACCGTTTTTACGGGAAGTATCTTGGATATTGGTTTTATTTACCACACCAAGGATATAAGGAATTATACTTTAAAGGGAAGTGCCACCGTGGAAGGCATCGAAGTAATATTGCCGGATTCATTGGCAGATCCCAACAAGGATTTTTGGCAAGATCTGGTAGATGAAGTAGAGGGCTTGGTGCCATTTGATGAAAACAGTAATAAGTATATCACTTTTAGACCCACAAAACTCAATGCCTCCGTTCGCTACAATTTTGGGGAACAGTTGCAACGTAAGGGAGATTGTAATTGCAGCTATAAGGTTTCTGCCGACCGCAAAGGGACACGGTACGTAAATGGTTTGGGCGGACAATTGTACATGATAAATAGGCCCAGAGGCCCCCAGGCAGCACTTACGGCCTTCTATCAACGTAGGTTGGGCAATGTATTGGCCGTGAAAACCACCTACACGGTAGATAAGTTTTCCTATTCCAACCTTGGGCTGGGGTTTAACCTTCAATTAGGGAAATTCAATATGTACGGTATGGCCGATAATCTTTTGGCATACAGAAATTTGGCCGATGCCCACTATGTCTCTTTTCAATTCGGATTTAATATCCTATCTTGGTAAACGAATTTAGATGGACTACGTAAATTATTAAAAATGAAAAATGTGTTATTGTGCTTCCTGTTAATGGGCACTTATTTTGTATCTGCCCAAGTATTGCTTAACGAGTATAAATACGTTATAGTTCCCAAAAAGTTTGATGGGTTCAAAAAGGAAAACCAGTACCAGACAAGTACCTACATAAAACATTTTCTTACGGAAAGGGGGTTTAATCCGGTTTATGAGGATGCCCTTCCAGATGAGTTGAACAACAACAGGTGTTTAGGGCTTTTGGTTGGCCTAAGGGATGATTCCAATATGTTTACTACAAAAACGACGATTGTGTTGAAAGACTGTTCGTCCAAAGAGGTTTTTGTCTCCAAGGAGGGCATCAGCAAGAAAAAAGACTATGAACAGGCTTATAGGGAGGCGCTCCAAGATGCGTTTGGCTCTTTTGATGGCATTTCCTATGCATACACTCCAAAACAACCGTCCGGGGAGCCTGTTATCCTAGGTTTTAAGGACGATGTTAAAAAGTTGGAGGCTCCAAGGGAAGAAGCTCCGGTAAGCCAACCAAGTCCTATAATTACGCAAATTGCTACACCCGAGGAACAAAGCTACAAAAACAGGGAACCTATTGCCTCCAACTTTCAAAAGGCACAAGTAGGAATCCAAGTGAACCCAATGCCATCCCCTTCCGAACCTTCATCGATCTGGTACGCCCAAGAGATGCCCTACGGGTATCAATTGGTGGACAATACGCCAAAAGTTAGGATGCATATGTACAAGAGTTCCATTGCCAATGTTTTTATGGCTAAAAAAGATGACAAAACAGGGCTATTGTATGCCAATGAAGACAAATGGGTTTTTGAATACTATGAAGGCGAAACGCTTAGAATGGAAGAGGTAAGGATTAAATTCTAAAATTTGTATTTGTTTTTCCATCGTCCCAACAGAAACTCTTTAATGGCCTTTTCCCTTGGGTTATTGCCCGGCAGGTAAAAAGTGGTGCCAGAAATTCTTTCCGGCAAAAATTCTTCCTCAACAAAATTGTTTTGGTAATCGTGGGCATATTTATAATTGTTGCCATAACCCAAATCCTTCATCAATTGGGTAGGCGCATTGCGCAAAGCCAATGGAACGGGGAGATCGCCAGTTTCCTTCACGGTCTGTTGGGCCTTGCCAATGGCCATATAACTTGCATTGCTTTTTGGGGAGGTGGCCAAATAAATGGCACATTGTCCCAATAGTATCCGCGCTTCGGGATATCCTATAGTGGTGACGGCCTGAAATGTAGTGTTGGCCATGACCAAGGCCGTTGGGTTGGCATTTCCAATATCTTCGGATGCGGAAATTAGCATGCGTCTGGCAATGAATTTCACGTCCTCGCCCCCTTCTATCATTCTCGCCAACCAATAGACCGCCCCGTTGGGATCACTCCCCCGAATGGATTTGATGAATGCCGATATAATATCGTAATGCTGTTCTCCCGCTTTATCGTAAAGGACTGTATTTTTTTGGATTTTTTTCAAGACGAGATCATCGGTGATGGTAATGGGCTCCGTTTCCTCGGAATTTATGATGAGCTCAAAAATGTTCAATAATTTCCGGCCATCACCCCCGGAAAGCCGTAAAAGGGCCTCGGTTTCTTTCAGGTCTATTTTTTTTGTTTTTAGAAAACCGTCCCGTTCCATGGCCCGTGCCAGCAAAAGTTCCAAATCTTCCTTCCCAAAGGGATTTAGGATATATACCTGACATCTGGACAATAGTGCCGGAATAACTTCAAAACTTGGATTTTCGGTCGTGGCACCAATGAGCGTTACCCAACCTTTCTCCACTGCGGCCAAGAGGGAATCTTGCTGTGATTTGCTGAAACGGTGTATCTCATCAATAAAAAGGATGGGGTTTTTGGCGGTAAAGAGCCCACCACTTTGTTTTGCTTTTTCAATGATTTCCCGGACATCCTTAACACCACTGCTAATGGCGCTCAGTGTATAAAAGGGCCTACCACTTTCATGGGCAATGATATTGGCCAAAGTGGTCTTTCCTGTTCCGGGGGGTCCCCATAGGATAAGGGATGGAACAATGCCTTTTTTGATTTGGTGTTTCAACGAACCGTTATCGCCCACTAAATGGTGCTGACTTACATAGTCATCCAAGGTTTTGGGGCGCACCCGTTCTGCAAGTGGTTCGTTCATGGCATAAAAATAAGATAATAGTTCTACACCATCGTAGGACGGTTCTTATAATTTTCTTCATTTTGGTATCTCAGACTGAACTTTTTATACCGAAGTAATCTCCATAGATTGGGGTAGTAAGGAATGAAAAATGGGGATCCTAATGACAATCTTTCAATTTTACGGATTATGGTTGGCTTATTGTGGTAATAATCTTAATTTTAAAACATGTCCGAAAACAATTTTTTTAGATTTTCCAATGCAGTTATCATAGCTCCTATGTGCGCCGTACTTTTGATTTGGACCGTTTATTATATAGAACTGCGTTTCCGGATCAACCTTGACCATTATGGTATTTATCCCAGAACGTTTTTCGGCCTGCGGGGCATCCTATTAAGTCCTATAATCCATGGGTCATTAGGGCATTTGTACAACAATACCCTGCCCCTGACGTTTTTAACCGCTTCACTTTTCTATTTCTATAGGGACAATGCATGGCAGGTATTGTTTTGGGGAATAGTCCTATCGGGTCTTATCACTTGGCTTATTGGCAGGCCGTCGTATCACATCGGTGCCAGCGGTGTAATTTATATGATGGCAAGTTTTATGTTTTTCAAGGGTATTTTCACCAAATACTATCGTTTGGTGGCCCTTTCATTGATAGTTGTCTTTATCTATGGAGGTTTGTTTTGGTATATCTTTCCAGTTGAAGATACTATTTCATGGGAAGGACATTTAGGAGGGTTTATTATGGGCCTTGTTCTTGCCATTAAGGCGAAAATCCCTTCACAAGAAAAATACGATTGGGAAAAGGAGGACTATCCAGAGGAAGAGGACGGGTTTTTTGCGAATTTTGACGCTGAGGGTAATTTTATAGAAACTAGGCCAAGAGCATCTACCGAGGAAGAAAATATCAAGGCCACATACCACTATAACCCCGATAAGGAAGGGGAGCATGAATGATATTTGGATTAAGTCTTAAGCTTAGATACTAAGGTCCAACAACCTACATCCGATGATGTTCTGGTGCGTTCCTTCTTGGATTGTTCGAAATTTTATGGGATTAAGATTCCGCTTGGCTCTTTAATTTTTTACTGGGAACCGCAAACTGCTATTTCTTAGTGCGCGCTTGTTGCGCCCCTTCGATCACTTTTTGCTTCAATCCTTCCTTGTACAGTAGAATTTTGTCCAACACACATTTATCTGAGCTACCTATAATTTGGGCTGCGAGAATACCGGCATTTTTGGCCCCGTTCAGTGCCACAGTGGCTACAGGAACACCTCCGGGCATTTGAAGAATGGAGAGAATGGAATCCCAGCCATCAATGGAATTGCTGCTTTTTATGGGTACGCCTATAACGGGCAACGGGGTCAGCGAGGCCACCATCCCGGGAAGGTGTGCGGCACCACCGGCACCGGCAATGATAACCCTATACCCGCTTGTATGTGCATTTTTACTGAAGTCGAACAACTTTTCCGGTGTTCTGTGGGCCGATATAATATCTACATCAACCTCAATGTCAAAACCCTTTAAAATATCCACGGCTTCCTGCATTACAGGGAGGTCACTGGTACTTCCCATCACGACGGCTACTTTGCTCATATTATTGTTTTTTACTGATCACCTTAATGGTTTCTTTTACGGTTTGGGCAATTTTTCGTGCTGCTTCCATATTTCTGTTTACAATAGTGACATGGCCCATTTTTCGAAACGGTCGGGTTTGCCTTTTTCCATAAATATGGGGGGTTACGCCGTTCATTTTCAGAATGTCCTCCATGTTCTTGTAAACCACATCGCCGGTATGCCCTTCAGCACCTACCAAATTCACCATGATGCCCGCAACTTTACTTTCCGTATTGCCCAACGGAAGGTTTAAAATGGCTCGGATATGTTGCTCAAATTGGTTGGTATAACTGGCTTCTATACTGTAATGGCCACTGTTGTGGGGTCTTGGAGCAACTTCATTGACCATGATTTCGTCGTTTTGTGTCTGAAACATTTCCACGGCCAGAATACCGATATGCTGTATTTTTTCCGAGACTTTCAGGGCTATTTCTTTTGCCTTTACAGCCACTTTGAAGTCAATACGGGCGGGACAGATTACATATTCTACCTGATTGGCTTCCGGATGGAACTCCATTTCCACAACCGGGTAGGTTGCTACCTCGCCCCTTGGGTTTCGCGCCACAATTACGGCCAGCTCATTCTTAAAAGGTACCATTTCTTCTGCGATGCACTCTCCCGGAGGCAAACCGTCTAAATCCTTTAAGGAACGGATTATTTTCACGCCTTGTCCGTCATACCCAAATTGGGCCGCTTTCCACACAAAGGGAAATTCCAATCCGCCATTGGAGACGCTATCCCCAATCTCACTCTTATACGCAAAACGGGAGAAATCTGCTGTTGGAATACCATTGTCCACATAAAACAGCTTCTGCTTCGCCTTGTTCTGTATGGTTCGCAAGGTCTTGGATGACGGGTACACCTTAACCCCCTCTGCTTCCAATTGTTCCAGGGCATCGATATTTACATTTTCTATTTCAATGGTTAGCATACCTAAATTTCTGCCAAAATTATACACGTCTTGGTAATCCATAAGGTTTCCTTGCACAAAGTCGTTGCAGGCTATGCGGCATGGAGCATCTTTTGATGAATCCATGACCTTGGTATAAATATCAAACTTTCGGGTTTCATACAAGAGCATTTTCCCCAATTGTCCACCGCCAAGAATACCCAATTTAAAATCGGAAGAAAAATAGTTCATGAAATAGTTGTAATTCGTTTTTGTATTGATCTACATCAACAAAAATACGGTTAAATCTTAGAAACCGTTCTTATACACTAAAAAAAGAGAAATCAAAACGCTATCTTTGGCGTCCCATAAATTTTTAGACCGTGATACAACTGTACGACAAACATTTTGGGCCTTATATCGGCGAAGCGGAGATTTTGACGGCCATAAAAAAAATGGCCGATGCCATCGCTGCGGATTATAAAGACCAGATACCCCTTTTTGTGGGGGTGCTCAATGGTTCGTTTATGTTTGTCTCAGATTTTCTAAAGGCATATCCCCATCCATGTGAAGTTTCGTTTGTAAAATTAAGCTCGTACCAGGGGCTTACCTCTACGGGTATTGTAAAGACCCTTTTGGATGTCCCGGAACATATAGAGGGAAAAAGCGTCATTATTTTAGAGGATATAATAGATACGGGACGTACGGTAAAGGAATTGGTGCATTTATTTTCCCAAACCAATGTAAAGGAATTTAAATTAGCACCTTTGTTTTATAAATCCAGCGTTTATACGGGCGAATACCCCATAGCCTATTTTGGCATGGAGATCCCAGATAAATTCATTGTAGGTTATGGGCTGGATTACAGGGAATTGGGGCGAAACCTAAAAGAAGTTTACCAACTAAACCAAAAATACATGATCAACCTTGTCTTATTCGGAAAACCTGGGGCAGGTAAGGGTACCCAGGCAACCTTTTTAAAAGAAAAATACAATTTAAAGCACATATCTACCGGGGACGTGTTCCGTTACAATATTACCAATGACACGGATTTGGGGAAATTGGCACAATCCTATATGGATAAAGGGGATTTAGTGCCCGATGAGGTGACCATAAAAATGTTGCAAGATGAGGTGGACAGCAACCCGAAAGCAAGTGGATTTATTTTTGATGGATTTCCCCGGACTACGGAACAGGCGGAGGCATTGGACAATTTTTTGGAGTCTAAGGACATGAAGATCAATGCCACCATTGCCTTGGAGGCCGATGACGCCGTTTTGGTGGAGCGGCTGTTGGAAAGGGGTAATGTCAGTGGCAGGACCGATGATGCCGATGAGGATAAAATCAGGAACCGTTTTGAAGAGTACAACCAGAAAACCGCTCCATTGGCGACGTATTACGAAAAGCAGGGGAAATTCCACCGTGTCAATGGCATTGGTAACATTGAGGAAATAACCCAACGGTTGGAAAAGGTCATTGGGGGGTTGTAAAATTTTTGGTCATTTCAGAAAAGGAGTTTAAGGTGGATTTACTTTGTGGGATAAATCAAATACGGGACAAAGGGCTTTTTATTCCTTTGTTCGAAAACAAATTTAAACCAACCCCGAAAGTCTTGAACAGATCCGTAGCATAAACTTTTAAACACAACCGATGACAGAAGGTAATTTTGTAGATTATGTAAAGGTAAAAATGGCATCGGGCAACGGCGGTAAAGGCTCCATGCACTTGCACCGGGAAAAGTTTATTTCCAAAGGTGGCCCGGATGGCGGCGATGGCGGCCGTGGCGGGCATATTATCGTTAGGGGAAACAAAAACCTTTGGACCTTATTGGGCTTTAAGTTCAAGCGTCATTTTGACGCCGGGCATGGTGAACACGGAAGCGGCAACCGAAGCACTGGTGCCGACGGTGCCGACGTGTATATAGATGTCCCTTTGGGCACCACAATTAAGGACTTTGAGACCAATGAGGTTGTCATGGAGATTACCCGGGACGGACAGGAAGGGATTATTTTAGAAGGAGGCATGGGTGGTCGTGGCAACTGGCACTTTAGAACGGCCACCAACCAAACCCCCAGATATGCACAGCCCGGGATTCCGGGACGGGAAAGGGAAGTGATTCTGGAGTTAAAAGTTTTGGCCGATGTAGGTCTTGTGGGTTTTCCCAATGCGGGAAAATCAACATTGCTCTCCGTGCTCACCTCTGCAAAGCCCAAAATAGCCGATTACGAATTTACCACGCTAAAACCAAACTTGGGTATTGTGCAATATCGGGATTTCCAAAGTTTTGTCATGGCCGATATTCCTGGTATTATTGAGGGTGCCGCAGAAGGAAAAGGTCTGGGACATTACTTTTTACGGCATATAGAACGGAATTCCATCTTACTGTTTTTGATCCCGGCAGACAGTAAGGATATCGGTAAGGAATATGAAATACTTTTGGATGAGTTGCGAAGGTACAACCCCGAACTGTTGGACAAGGAACGGTTGATTGCCATCTCCAAAAGCGATATGCTGGACGAAGAACTGCAAAACGAAATGAAGATAATATTGGATGCCGAGTTTAAGAATAACGCTTATATGTTCATTTCCTCAGTGGCAGAGCAGGGACTGGAAGAGCTTAAGGACAGGCTTTGGGCCTTATTGAACGGTTGAACGAATATACAGGTCTTTCATAAACACTAATTACTTTTTTATTTACTTTTATAAGAAAACAAAAGATATGAAAAAGAAGATCCAAACGGCGTTTTTGTTATTGTTTGTCTCGTGCAGTGCCATTAGGGTTAATTATGATTATGAAAAGGAGGCCAACTTTAACAATTATACCACCTACAATTATTACCCCGATATGTTAACGGGCCTAAGTGATCTGGACTCCAAACGCTTACTTAAAGCAATAGACCTAAAAATGCGCTCTAAAGGGATCTTGCTATCCGAGGAGCCCGATTTTTTTATAAACATACAGAGCAGATCATCGCAAATGCCCCGTAACAATGCTGTTGGGGTAGGCCTTGGGGGTACCGGTAGAAGCATTGGCGGCGGTTTGTCCATAGGCATCCCTGTTGGCCAGCCCGGCATGGAACTACAGATCCAATTTGATTTTGTGGACAGCCAAAAGGAAAATCTCTTTTGGCAGGGGATAAGCAATGGACCCTTTAAGGAATCGCTTTCTCCTGTGGCAAGGGAGCAAAAGTTCAATGAAATCGTGGAAAAGGTCTTTTCTAAATATCCGCCTAAATAGGCTATTTTAAAAGTATCCATCAAAAGCATTATTCAAAAAAAAACATCCATAAACAATTGTTTATGGATGTTTTTTTTTGAAATAGGTTATGCTTTGAGGATATCCCTGTACCTATCCTTGTAATGGTACAACATTGCAATGTTTAAAATGAGTAATACGGCGGCCCCGCCAATATTTCCGGGATCTAGGGTGGCGTGGAACAAAACGGCATTAACGGAGACGCTCATCAAGATGAGGAGCATTAACGCGGCATATTTGTTCAATAAAAGGGCAAGTCCCGTAAGTATTTCAACTACGGCAACAATGGGAAGGGTTTTGGCGCTCATCAAAGCACCGAAATAGGCTCCCGCACTTTCGGACATTTCGCCCATGGGCATAAATTGCAAGAACTTATTGGCACCGAAGGTCAATAAGAAGATTCCGAAAACAATCCGGAGGACAAGGAAAATTTTAGCATTCATATTTTATTGGTTTTTGTGATTGTTGACCGTTAAATTATGAAAAATAACAACGCAAAATTAGGAATCGATCAAAAAAGATAACCGGGCTCATGTTCTAAAGACGGTAAGGAATACTGTTTAAACGGTATGGCACCGAACTGATAAGCTTCTGAAAATGGGTTATTTTTTTTATTTTTAATAGTAATGCGAATCAAGGGTTAAAAGATTAATCCTATAAAGGCCGCAGCCAGCCTTCCATAGATATGGAGTGTCAGCCCTTTTGTTGATCTGACCTTGCTTGCTTTCCGTATGTCGGATTTCTCTATAAGCCAACTGAACAGTGCCTCTATGGGCTGCCTGATCTTGGATACAGCTCTTGAATACAGATCATTGCAGGCCCTATCGAATTTCTTTAAAACATCCGGCATTCCCTTTACCGCCTTTACCGGGGTCAACATTTCAGAGTTGGACCTCTGTCCCATGTTCCGAAAAAAATCGGTGTCGTGGTATATCTTATCCCCAAAGAAGGTGCGGTCCTCTATTTCGGACCGGGAGTCCCTGAAAAGGGCCAGGTCGCTCACGGAGGCCTGTGT